>CALAEK010000068.1 GCA_937890925.1 uncultured Riemerella sp. | reverse complement strand
TTGATAAAAAAGTAGCCCAAAAAGTAATGGTATCAGATGCAAAAGTAAGGGAACAGCCTAACTATAAATCTAATAAAATAGACAGTCTGCAGATAGGTGATGCTGTTAATATTACTAACATTACTACTCATATGCATTCTGCGGGGCTTCGTGAAGCGCCTTGGTATGAAATCAGCTATAAGAAAAATAACCAGCTGAAAAAAGGCTATATCTGGGGCGGAAATCTTGCTTTGGGGCATCAGAAAAAGAATGGCGTAGAGTTTCTCTTTGGAGCTGTGGGAACGGTCAGTAGAGATGGAGGCGCTTATAAACAGGTGAAAATGGAGGTTCTGGCGATGGAGAATAATAAAGTCATAGACAGGCACTATTTCCTTGTTGATAATCTGCATTTTACAAGTATGGAGATACTAAACAACAAGGGGCTTTCAGGAATAAAATCCGTGATAAAGGTAGAAAACGCGGGCGAGGCGTGTGGAATCCCTACCAGTACGCAGTATCTGCTATGGAATGGGAAGAATTTTTTCCCTTTGGATTTGTTGACAAATGTGGGAGATGCAGGTGTTTTTTATCATAGTGAAGAATATATTTTCCCGAGTGATAAAGGGGGCGTAAAATCTAAAATCATCATGAAAATGGAAGAAGCAGAGTTCGATGAAGATGACAATGAAAAAGAAACTCCGATAAATCAAAAAACAGATGAGAAAACATTTATTTGGGATGGAAAAACCTTATCTCAAATATTGAAATTAAAGTAAAAAATGAAAAAAAATAAAATAATAGCCGTTATCCCTGCTCGATACGAGGCGAGCCGTTTCCCAGGGAAGCTTATGCAGCTTTTGGGCGAGAAAACCGTCATTACTACTACTTACGAAAATGTGGTGGAAACAGGCTTGTTTGATGAGGTTTTCGTGGCTACGGATTCAGAAATTATTTTTAATGAAGTAAAAAACGCAGGGGGAAAAGCCCTGATGACAGGTCAGCACGAAACAGGCAGCGACCGTATCGCAGAGGCTGTGCAGAATATCGACTGTGATATAGTGGTGAATGTCCAAGGTGATGAACCTTTCCTAAAAACTGAACCACTAAAACAGCTGATTTCGGTTTTTGAAGCTGATGACCAGAAGGAAATTTCTCTGGCATCACTCAAAATTCATTTGACAGAAAAACAAGAAATAGAAAGCCCGAATAATGTAAAAGTAATTACGGATAAAGATGGTTTTGCGCTGTATTTCAGCCGTTCTGTGATTCCATATCCGAGAGAAGAGAAGGGCGTAAAATATTTTAAACATATCGGCGTTTATGCTTTTAGACGAGAGGCTTTGCTTAACTTTGCAAAACTACCGATGAAACCTTTGGAAATTGCAGAAAAAATAGAATGTCTCCGCTATTTGGAATACGGCATGAAAATCAAGATGATAGAGACCAACTTCGTAGGCGTGGGGATAGATGTTCCAGAGGATTTGGAAAAGGCAAGAGAAATTTTAAGAAACCAATAAACCATAAAAAGAATAACATGAGAAAAATATTTCTGATAACCTTGGTATTTTTAGCACAAATATTTTTTGCCCAGACAGCGGCTCAGATTATTGATAAAAATATCCAAAATACAGGAGGTTTAGTCCAGTGGAAATTGCTGAATACCATCCTGCTTCAGGGAAAAGTGGTTTTGGGAGTGAATGAGGAATATCCTGTGAAAATCTACCAAGCCAGACCGAATCTGACCAAAACCATCGTAGTGAATGGGAAAAAAGAGCAGGTCATAGAGGGCTATGATGGGAAAAAAGGCTACGCAATGAACTACGCCGTAAATAAACTCCAAGAATACCCAAATTATAAGCCAGAGAGCTTCGATACGGATTTTATCAATTATGAGCAAAAGGGCTTCACAGCGGAGCTTTTGGGGGTAGAAAAACTCGGAGACAAGGAAGTTTTCAAAGTGGAACTTACCAAGAATGTGAATAAAACCATTTACTATTTTGACAAGCTGTCCTACCTCCTTTTAAAGGAAGAAAAAAGAGGAGAGACCATCACTTATTCTGATTACAAAAAAGTAGGAAATCTGCTGATGCCGTTTCGTATAGAGGCATCATCGCCGAAAAAAGATTCGGACTATGTGATGATTTTTAGTAAAATAGAACTAAACAAAGCCTTTAAAGAAGATACCTTTAAATTCTAATTTAAATTTTAAAAAATAAAAATCCCTTCGTGAGAGAAGGGATTTTCTTTTATTCGTTTATTTTCCTCCAAAAGGCATTCCGCCGCCCATTCCTGGGAGTCCGCCGCCTTTGCTCATCATAGACATCAGCTGCTTGCCTTGTGGGCTTTGTAGGAGTTTCATAGTCTTGCCAAGCTGCTCGAACTGCTTCATCAGAGCAGTTACTTCTTCTACTTTTCTTCCGCTTCCTTTGGCGATTCTTTGTCTTCTCGGCATGGTGATAATGCTCGGTTTTCTTCTTTCTTCTGGCGTCATGGACTGTATCATCGCCTCTATATGCTTGAAGGTATCATCATTGATATCCACATTTTGGGCTACTTTTCCCATTCCTGGTATCATTCCCATGAGGTCTTTCATTCCTCCCATTTTCTTCATCATTTGAAGTTGTTTTAGGAAGTCATCAAAACCAAGTTCGTTTTTCTGAATTTTTTTGTTGAGTTTCTTCGCTTCTTCTTCATCGAACTGCTCTTGGGCTCTTTCCACCAAGGAAACCACATCTCCCATTCCGAGGATTCTGTCCGCCATTCTGTCTGGATAGAAAATATCCAAGGCGTCCATTTTTTCTCCTGTGGAGATGAATTTTATCGGTTTATTAACCACGGAACGAATCGTAAGCGCCGCTCCGCCTCGGGTATCACCGTCTAATTTTGTGAGAACTACTCCGTTGTAGTTCAGCACCTCGTTGAAGGCGTTGGCTGTATTTACAGCATCCTGTCCTGTCATGGAATCCACTACAAAGAGCGTTTCAGAAGGTTTGATGGTCTGATGCACACTGCGGATTTCGTTCATCATTTCTTCATCGATAGCCAAACGCCCAGCGGTGTCTATAATCACTACATCGTGTTTGTTTTGTTTAGCGAAATCGATGGCGTTTTGTGAAATCTGAACAGGATTTTTGTTTTCTAGTTCTTTATAAACAGGCACGCCTATCTGCTCTCCGAGAACTCCCAGCTGGTCGATAGCCGCAGGTCTGTAGACATCACAGGCTACTAGTAGAGGGTTTTTGTTCTTTTTCTTTTTGAGGAAGTTGGCTAGTTTTCCAGAGAAAGTGGTTTTCCCTGAACCCTGAAGCCCAGCGATGAGGATAATGCTCGGTTTGTCTGCCAGATTGATACCTTCCTGTGTGCCGCCCATGAGCTCCACCAGCTCATCATGGACGATTTTGGTCATCAGCTGCCCAGGAGTGAGCGAGGTGAGGACATTCTGCCCGATGGCTTTGTCCTGCACTCTTTTGGTGAGGTCTTTGGCTACTTTGTAGTTTACATCGGCATCCACCAAGGCACGGCGGATTTCTTTAACCGTTTCTGCTACATTGATTTCTGTGATTTTCCCTCTTCCAGAGAGGTTGTGCAGTGCTTTATCTAATTTGTCTTGTAAACTCTGAAACATAATTTTCTATTTTAGAATAGGTTGCAAAAATAAGGAATTTTCTTCAGTTTTGGATAGTGGGAAAGCTCAAAACACGAATAAAAAAATATTGGCTCAGAATAACTTGCGGAAAACAGTATCTTTGTCTATGTGAAATGACAGGGGACTTTCCACCTAAATAACCGCGAACCTTATAAAAAACATTAGGATAATTGAAATTAAAAAGAAAGATTTATAAAGGAAAATAGAAACTATGGTTTCTAAAAAATATAAATCAAGATTAGGAGATGCTGGATTTCCATTAATTAAAAACCTATGCCTATAAATTCCTAATTTTATAGGCATAGAAAATATTTCTATGCTTATTGCTTTTTTATACATCAAAATTGCCTTTCTCAGGCAGCTCCCAAATTTGGGCAGGAAAAAGTAAGTTTAAAACTGCTTTTTCACTCTGTTCCACCAGATCATCAGCCCTGTTACGGGCAGAAGAAACCCGATGAGGGACATGAAGAAGTAGAAAATAATGCTGGGCAGTCCCATGATTTCGCCGGTGTGTAGAGGGCGGGCTATCATGGTAAACTGTTTGCTCAGCGGTTTGTCGGCAAAGAGGTCTTTGGATTTCAGCTGTCCCGTTTTGTCAAGGCTTATTTCATCGGTAAACATCGCCCCGAGAGTATTCTCCGAGTTGATTTTCGTAATCTGGTAGCGCGGGCTTTCTGTATTTGGCAGGATGATGGTGGTATTCCCCTCATAGTTGAGGTGTTTCTGTATTTCGGCGAGAATTTGGCTCAGCGGAACGGAATTTACATCTGTGTTTTCTTTCTCATCCTGCTGGGCGAGCATGTCCTCCATCAGTTTTGCAAATTCATCATCTTCTTCGGGAGCGGTTCTATCGGCATTGATTTCCGAGAGAGACTCCCCGCCGAGAGAAGTGATGATGGCATTTTTGACCCATGGATAGGTTACATAAAGCCCCGTAACGGCTATCAACAGAAGGAAAATCATGGAATAGATGCCCATAGTCCTGTGCAGGTCATAATTGATTCTCTGGAATTTAGCACTGAATTTTACCGTAAGGCTTTCTTTTAGGAATTTGAGCCTTTTCGGAATCCATAGCACAAAGCCCGAGAAAAGCAGCAGCACAAAAATAATGACCGAACCGCCCACTATCTGCCGCCCAAAACTGCCCAAAAGGAGGTTCCGGTGCAGACCAAGCACGGTCTCGAAAAAGCCGTCTAAACTGTGGTCTTGGGCGCCGAGTTCCTCCATAGTATAGGGATTAAAATAAGTGGAATGCAGGTATCCCTGCACATCTGTGTAAGAAATGCTCCAGCTTCTGTCCTTGTCTTTTGGGATGAAAAGCGAGGTGATGTTTCTGCCTTTTTGGGTAAAATCTTCCTGAATTTTGTTTACATTGATGGGCGTGTCAGCGCTTTGGATAAAAACTTTGTCGTAATTATAAAGGTCTATAATCTGCGTTTTGAAAGCGTAGATGCACCCCGTAAGACAGATGGTGCAGATGACCAAAAAAGAAACCAGCGCCCCCCAGAGGTGGAACAGCCCCATAGCGTATTTGAAGAGGCTTTCGTCCTTGCGCCTTTTACGGATGAGAATTTTGCGTAGTTTTCCCATATTGATGATTTGATGAAAGAAGCACTAAGACAATAGCCCTGCCTTAGTGCTGCAAATATAAAGTAAAATGAAAAAATGTTATTTCTTTCTTGGCTTGAAGTTCACTTCTTTTACCACTTCCTCAAATTTAGCATACTGCTCTGGAGAAAGCGTTTTCTTGATAACAGCTTTTCTCTGGGTGTCAAATTTTTCCCAGTATTCTTTAGCTAAATCATTGTTTCCATGGTAGACATCATGCGCATCATTGAAAGATTTTTCAAAAGCATCATTGGCAGCATTTACTACTTTCATTTGTTCGTCAGAAAGCTGAGCTTCTTTTTGGATTTTAGCCAGAAGTTCATCGTTGTATCTTGGTCTTTTTCGGGAGTTTTCATCCACGAATTTGTTGAAGATTTCCATTTGTTCCGGGCTTAGCACTTTGCTCATTTCCTCTGCCTGCTGTTTGGTGATTTCCTCATTTTTAATGCCTAAAGCTACTCTGTCCATTTTGCCGGACTGCTTGGCCGCTTGGAAGCTTTCTTCGCGCATTTTTTGGAATTTAGCTGTAATTTCGTCAAACTGCTTTTCCTTTTCTGCATCTAATTTCAGCTCGGCTTTTACGGGAGCGAAATCAAGCGGTTTTCTCTTTTTATCGGCAGGTTCTTCTTTTTTTGTTTCGTTCTGCCCCGCCGGTTTATCTTCTTTCTTTTGACATGATACCACTACTGCGGAAGCCAAAAGTCCTGTGTAAAATAAATGGGATAGTTTCATTTTGAATTTATTTAATGTTGATTAGAATTTATAATTTACCTGCACCGCGAAGTTTCTTGGGTCGTTTCTGTTAAGGAAACCACCACGGTAGTAGGCGTTGTATCCTATGGCATCGGTCAAGTTATTGGCAAACACACGGATGCTGATGTTTTTGTAGGTGTAGCCTATCTGTGCGTTTATGGTGGTGTAGGCGTTCAGCATAAATGGTTTCTCGCCTGGTTTGGTATTGTGGATGATGGTTTTCTGTGTGTATTCGTTCACTGGTCTTTCGCCTACATAGTAGATCCCTCCCCCGAAACTGAGCCCTTTCAGCCAGCCGCTTCGGAAAGTGTAGTTCAGCCAGCCGTTTGCGGTGTTTTTAGCCGCCATCATCGGTCTGGAGCCGTTTACATAAGCAGGGCTGTCGTGGTATTTAGCGTCAAGGTAAGAATATCCTGCCATAACTTCCAGCTCTGGGAGAATTTTACCGATGAGGTCTATTTCTACTCCTTTTCTGGTAAGGTCTCCTGCGAAGTCATATAATCCTATTCCTTTTTCTGTTATAGGGTTTAAGAGTTCATAGGATAGATTATTCATATCCATTGAATAGAAATTGACATTGAATCTCAGTTTTTCTTCAAACCAATCGGATTTGATACCCGCTTCCCATTGTCTTGTTACAGAAGCTCCTACTGTACCGCCGCCTTGCAGAAGATTGTCATTTCCTCTAAGGCCTGTGGTAGTGGTATAGGAAGCGTAGAGATTTACATTTTCTAAAAACGGCGATATCATAATACCGAAAGAAGGATCCCAAGCGAATTTCTTACCTTTTTGATTATTTCCTTGGTAAGAGCTGTATCTCACGCCTAAGATGGCTTTTACATATTTCCCGATGGACATTACTTCCTGAGCCATCAGCCCGTAGATAGGGGATTTAGGAGAAGAGGAACTTCCTGTTTTCGTCCAAGAATGAATATCTACATTGGAAGGCAGGATGTTAGAAACAGTGCCGGTTACATCAATAGGGGAGAGTTCTTTATAGCCTCCGCTGTAAGTATTGGTAGTAGTATAAGACTCTTTCCAGTCAAAACCAAGCTGGAAAGTGTGTTTCAGAATTCCTGTTTTTAGTTCATGTCCTATGAAATCAGCTTGGAATACTTTGCTGTGGTCTTCTCCGCCGCTTTTAGCAACAGTTCTCTTTCTCAGAGCATAGTTACTTACGGGGTCTCCAACAGTGGATAGACGCCCTGTGGATACTCCTTCTTCGCTATTGTCGCCTTGTAGATAAGCCACTCTTACACGGAAATGTTCGCTGAGTTTTCTATCAGCGTAAATTCCAAAATTAAAGGCTTTTGTTTTTACATTGTCAGAGGCGAAGCCTAAGAATTTATTTTTAGGAAGCTCATAGATGGCATTTACATTATTTGGAGCTAAATTTACAGTTCCTCGGTTGGGAGTTCTCTTGTTGTACATATAGTCCATCTCCGCAATGATTTCCGTTTTGTTGTCTGGCCGGAATGCTACGGAAGGATTTACATACATCCTTTCTCCCTTCACATAGTCAGTAAAGGATTCGTTATGCTGGTAAGCAGCATTGAACCGAATGGCAACTTTCCCTTCGCTGTCCAAAACTCTTTGGAAATCTACTGTGGGGCGGAATAAATTCCAGCTTCCGTATCGGAAACCTACATTTCCTGCGTTTTGGAATTTAGGTTTTTTAGTTGTAATGTTAATTACCCCACCGGCAGCTCCCAAAGCAGAACCAATTCCCTGAGTAATTGCCGCAGAACCTCGGATTACTTGGATGTTCTCTACTCCCTGCATATCGGTAAGCATGGAACTTGTACGGAAATCAGAATTCATCAGTACGCCGTTTTTTAGGACAGGAGTTCCTCTATAACCACGGATGGACATAGACTCTGCCCCGCCTCCATAAGTGCTGAACAGCACTACACCTGGGATATTTTTGGCTGCATCTGTGATGTTGAGCGCTCCCATTTCTGCAATGGCTCTATCCGAAATCACAGAAATACTCTGGATTTGGTCTCTTATTTTTAAAGGAATACGGGTAATAACCTCCATACCTTTGTTTTGCTTTCCTCTTTCTCCAAATAGTTCTACTTCCTCTATTTGTTTTTCTTTCAAGCTGTCTTTTTTAGCGGTTTGGGCATTTATATTTACAAATCCTGCTAATAATGCAGCTCCTATAATTATTTTTTTCATGAATAAATCGTTAAATAAAATTTTCGGCAAAGATATTATTTTTATTCATTCTAAATAAAATAATTTATAAAAAATAAAAAAGACCTTACAAATCTGTAAGGTCTTTTGTTTAGACAAGGTCTAGTATCCGAAAATTTCTTCGAGGCTTACCTCTACGAATTCTCCCATTTTGCTGATAGCCGCCATGTCAAGGTTTTCTTTCTTCCCTATGATAGCCGTATTGTAGCTTATCGGCTTTATCTTTTGATTGTAGAAGTTGGTCAGCTTCGCCAAATCTAGATTTTGGATTTCAGCATAGACATCTTTACGAATATCGTGGTTAAATCCTAATTTCTGCGTTGCCAGATAGTTGAAATAGATATTCTGTTTAGTCAGTCTCTGTGATGCTATCTGCTTGAGCGAAGAGTTTTTAGCATTGTCAAACTGTGCAGGAATCTGCGGAAGATTTGCCATCAGTCCGTTCATGGCTTCTACGGCTTGTCCCAGCTTGTTCGCCTGTGTTCCTATGTAGTTTACCACATAGTCGTGCTTTCCTTTTTCGCCAGAGCGGGAATAGTTCACATACGCAGAATACGCTAAAGAACGAGCCTCACGGATTTCCTGAAATACGATAGAAGAAAGCCCAGAACCGAAATACTCATTGAAAACGCTGGATTTCCCAAAGTCTTTCAGGTCTACGGTTTCGCCTCTTCCCACTTTGCTCATTTCCACCTGCACCATATCATAGTTAGTGAAATATACTTTCCCATCTGTGCTCGGCTCAGTATAAATTTTAGCCGCAGGAAGGTCGTATTTCGCATTAGATTTTTTGATAATTGAGCTTAGGTTTTTCTTGAATTTCTCCAAATCTTTTCCGTAGAAGAATACTTCATACGGCGCATTTACTATGTTTTTCGCCATAGATACGAATTCCACTGCTTTCGCTGAAAGAAGGCGTTCCTTGCTCACCACATCTCTGAATCTAGAGTTCTTGCCGTATCTCGCATAGCTGGTAAGCGCCGCCATGATGTTTTTCTTATCTTTTTTCGCTACTTCACGAGATTCTAAAATGGTGTTTACCACCGTTTTATAGATGTTTTCATCAGCTTTCATATTTCTGATCCAATGGTCAAACAGCTCTGCACCTTTGACTAAATTCTCCTCCAAACCAGACAAAGTAATACTGATACGGTCTTTGTCTATACGGATTCCGTGATTGATACCAAGTTTAAAGAATTCTTTTTTCAGTTCCTCTGGGCTATATTTGTCTGTTCCTAAATAATCGAACAAAGTAAATGCCACAGAAAGTTCCTTATTATTATCCGTTCCGAATGGGAAAATGTAGTTCATCTGAGCCAGATTATTCTTCTTGTTTTGGATAAAGCTCAGCTTCACGCCATTGATGTTGTCCGTTTTTATTTCTTTTTGATAATCTACGAAAACAGGCTTTATTTCCTCTACTTTCTCATTTAGTATAGATTTTAGGAACGGAGACTGAGCCTCTCTATTTAGCTCTATCGGTGTGATTCCTGGGTTTTCCACACGGATAAGCTTGTCATTATCGCCTTTTTCTTTGTAGATAATCGCATAATTATCCTTAAAGAAATCATTTGCAAATTTCACAATATCCGCTTTTGTGATTTTTTCATACTCCTGAATGTCTTCCAGCTCCTGCTCCCAGCTTCTCTCGCGGATGTAGGTGTTATATAGTGATGAAGCCAGTCCGTCAGCTGTTTCCCAGCCTTTTAGGCGGTCTTTTTTCATATCGTTGATGATGGCAGTCAGCATCCAGTCTGGGAATTCTCCTTTTTTAACCAAATTTATCTGTTCCAAAAGAAGGTTTTTCGCCTCGTCTAGTGACTGGTTTTCCTTTGGTACAGCCGAAAGAGCCAAATATCCATATTGCTTAAACGGAAGCACATACGCCATCGCGCGAAGCACTTTTTGTTTTTGGTTTAGGTTTAAATCCAAAAGACCTGCATCATTGTTGTTGGTGCTGAGAATCTGCGCTACCAGCTCAGCCATTCTTGCTTCTCTTGTTCCGTAGCTGTCGGTTCTCCATGCCATTTGTAAT
The DNA here is from genome assembly GCA_937890925.1 of uncultured Riemerella sp. Lineage (GTDB taxonomy): Bacteria > Bacteroidota > Bacteroidia > Flavobacteriales > Weeksellaceae > JABCPE02. The sequence continues at coordinate 6,049 of CALAEK010000068.1, read as the reverse complement.
CGTGGTGCAGAAGGGCTTTTTACCACTCTTTTCACGATTTTGTCCATTGGCTTTTCTACGATTTGTGATTTTTTCGGTAAAGCTTTAGGTTTAAAGTTTCCGAAATATTTCTGAGCCAAAAGAATTGTTTTATCAAAATCCAAATCTCCCACCAGCACCAGCGCATAGTTGTTCGGCACATAGTATTCATTGAAATACTTGTGAATAGCCACCATAGAAGGGTTTTTCAAATGTTCTGACTTCCCGATAGTGGTCTGCTGTCCGTTCGGGTGCGTAGGGAATAGGGCATCCATCAGCTCGTAGCTCATTAGTCGGCCGTCGTTGTCCTGTCCTCGGTTAAACTCCTCATAAACAGCTTCCAGCTCGGTGTGGAAAAGTCTTAGAACCAGTTCAGAGAATCGCTCTTGTTCTACTTTGAACCATTTTTCCAGCTCGTTGCTTGGGATATTGTTTTTATAAACCGTTTCATCCAGCCAAGTGTGGGCGTTAGTCCCAGTAGCACCAAGGGAAGAAATCGCCTTGTCATATTCATTGGCAATGGCGTATTTAGATGCTTCTTTAGAGATGGCATCTATCTTTTTGTAAATTTCTTTTTTCTTTTCAGGATTTTTTTCTGCTTTGTGCTGTTCATACAGGCCAGAAATTTGTTTTATGTATTTTTTCTCTTTTGCCCAGTCCTGCGTTCCTATTTTAGAAGTTCCTTTGAACATCATATGCTCCAGATAGTGAGCCAGACCCGTGTTGTCAGCAGGGTCGTTATTACTTCCCGTTCTTACAGGGATATAGGTCTGGATTCTTGGCGCATCAGAATTTTTTGCTAAATAAACTTTTAGTCCATTTTTCAGAGTATAGACTCTCACTCCGTTTTCATCATTAGAAACCGTAACATACGAGAAACCATTTTTGTCTGTATGTTTTATCTCCTCATAGTTTTGCGCTTGAAAGGTATTCATCATCAATGCTAATGCTAATGTGGTTAAAACTTTTTTCATAAAATTAAATTTAAATGGAAACAAAGGTAACCAAAAAATATTAAATCCATAAACAAAGCCTGCACCTTATTTTATATTTTATAAAAAAAGAAAGTTTCGTATATTAGTCGCTTAAAATATTGAAGACATTGAGTGCATTTCTTACCATATTAGGTTTTAATTCTGCCATACCTACCGTGACTTCCTCGCCTACGGCACAGCTTTTGGAAATGGCAGAACGGCATTTTCTGATAGACTGCGGCGAGGGAACACAGGTGCAGCTGAGAAAAGCCAAAGCCAAATTTTCTAAAATCAATCATATTTTTATTTCTCATCTTCATGGCGACCATTGTTTTGGGCTTCCTGGGCTTATTTCGTCCTTTCAGCTGCTCGGCAGGGAAACGCCGCTGCATATTTACGGGCCTGCGGGCATTCAGGAGCTGATAGAAACTGTGTTGAGGCTTACCGAAACCAACAAAGGATTTGAACTGGTTTTCCACGAATTAAAGGGAAAAGAATCCGTGCTTGTTTTCGAAGACAGCAAGGTGGAAGTTTATACCATTCCGCTGAGCCACAGGATTTACTGCAATGGCTATCTTTTCAGAGAAAAACCAAAGGAGCGCCACCTGAATATGAATGAAATCGCCAAATATCCAGAAATAGAAATCTGTGATTATCACAACATCAAACGAGGAAAAGATTTTGTTCTAAGTGATGGCTATGTCCTTAAAAATGAAACGCTTACCACTCCGCCCGAGGCGTCTGTTTCTTACGCTTTTTGTAGTGATACCCGCTATTTGGAGTCGGTAGTTCCCATTATTGAGGGCGCAAATCTGCTCTATCACGAGGCTACTTTTTTAGATGATTTAAAGGATTTAGCCAAACATACAGGGCATTCCACCGCGATAGAGGCGGCAATGATTGCAGAAAAAGCCAAAGTGAAGAAGTTGATTTTAGGGCATTTTTCTAATCGATATACGGATTATTCAGTGTTTTTAGAAGAGGCGAAAGTTGTATTTAAAAATGCCTATCTGCCCAAAGCCTTGGAACGCGTAGAAATAAATTGAGATTAACTAAAATAATGAGCCAAAAAATACTTTTATTTTTATCCTTGCTGATGAATATTGTGGTGTTTTCGCAGGAAACAGACACATTACAGACCGCACAAGAAAATCCAGACACTTCATTCAAAGGATATTTTTCTGACCCGATAGACCGCATGTGGGAGCTGAGAGAGCCCTACAAAAGAGGAACTTTTATTTTGACGGCATATAGACCAAATTATATCATTGTTTCCAGATATTCAAGTCTTCCTAATAGGCAGCCTGTGAGTCTGAATATCAATCGAGCAGTTCCAGAATACAAAAACTTTCAAAATATAGAAGCCAAATTTCAGGTCAGTCTGAAAGCCAAGGTGTTACAGGGTGCTTTCTGGAACAAAGGCGACCTTTGGCTGGGTTTTACTCAGCAGTCTTTTTGGCAGGTTTATAATGGTAAAATGTCCCGCCCTTTCCGCGAGACCAACTATGAGCCAGAGCTGATGTTCATCTATCCGCTGAACCTGTCCGCAGGAAAATTTAAAATAAAAATGGCGGGAATATCCGTAAACCACCAGTCCAATGGAAAGGAAGAACTGCTCTCGCGAAGCTGGAACAGACTTATACTTATCACAGCTTTTGAGTGGGGAGATTTTTACATTACGAATAAATTATGGCAGAGATTTACCGAAAAAGGGGACGATGATGATAATCCCAGCATAGAGGAATATGTGGGAAGAACCGAATTTACCATCGGCTATTCCAGAAAAAGTCATATTTTTTCTTTGGTTTTGCGTAATAATCTGAATTTCAAGCATAATAGAGGCTTTGCAGAGTTTTCTTGGATTTATCCTATCAAAGGAACTCTTAAAATGATGCTTCAAGCATCTCATGGCTATGGAGATTCTCTGATTGATTATAATCACAAACAGACTATAATTGGGGTAGGAGCTGTTTTCCTTCCGATGTAAATAATAGATAATGAATGATTTAAAATCTTTTTTAGACGAAAAAGCCGAGCAGTACAATCATCCTGATTTCGTGCTGGGAGACCCTATTCAGATGCTGCATCGTTTCGAGCTGAAACAGGATATAGAGATTATAGGGTTTTTAACGGCAACTATCGCTTGGGGAAACCGAAAATCCATCATCAAAAGTGCAGAAAAAATGCTGATGCTTATGGGCAATTCGCCGTATGATTTTGTGATGAATTTCAAGGAAAAAGATTTTGAAAAAATGGAGAATAAAGCCATTCACAGGACATTTTCTTTGGAGGATTTTCAGTTTTTTCTGTCTGCTCTGCGAAAGATTTATACCAAGAACGAAAGTTTAGAAAATTTGTTTTTATTAAAAGAAGGCGAGACCAATTTTTATCACGCTTTGGAGCGTTTTAGGAATGCCTTTTTTGAGAATGATTTTCAGCACAGAAGCCAGAAACACATTAGTTCCACTTATAAAAATTCCGCCGCGAAAAGGCTGATGATGTATCTCCGCTGGATGGTTCGGAAGGATAACAAGGGCGTAGATTTGGGAATTTGGGAAAATATCGGTCAGGAATATTTGTCCGTTCCGCTGGATGTTCATGTGGGGAATATTTCGCGGAAACTAGGGCTGATACAGAGAACACAGAACGACTGGAAAACGGTGGAAGAGCTGGATTTTCAGTTGAGAAAAATGGATGAAAAAGACCCTGCAAAGTATGATTTTGCTTTGTTTGGTCTGGGAGTATTTGAGAATTTTTAGAAATAAGTAAAATTTAATTTTTTATAGTGTTTAGTAAAGAAGAATCACAGCGGCTGCGGCAGGAGTTTTGGACATCTTTTGGGAAATCTTTTCCGCGAAAATGGACATTGTATAATACTAAAATAAAGGGTTTTAGTTTCAAATTTTATTTTGACACCAAAAAAGCAATGGTTTTGGTGGAGATAGATGGGAGCTTAGACCATAGAGTGAAGTATTTTGAGAAGATGCAGTCTATGGAGGGCATCTTTGAGGAATATTGGGAAGATGCAGTCTATTCGGATTCTTTCGAGCTTGAAAACGGAAAGGAGTTTTCCTGTGTATTTGTAGAAAAACAAGGAGTCTGCATTCATAATAGGAATACATGGCAGGAAACGATGGAGTTTCTCTCCGAAAAAATGCTGAAATTAGAAGAATTTTGGCAGGAATATCAGGATTTTTTCAAAGAGGAGTAGATTTATGATTTATCTCATTTTAATTTTTTTGAAACTAATCTAATAAAAGTTATACTTTTGGGCTATGGAAACAAGAAATTATTTAGATTCGACTTACCTCAAAACTCCTGCTCAGTCAGGACTTTCTGAGGAAGAGACATTGAAGAAGGTATATGATTTGGCTCAGGAAGCTTCAGATAATGGGCTGTTTGCGGTGATGATTCGCCCGCAGTATGTGAAACAGATTAAGCAGTTTTTGAGCGAAAAAAATCCTGCTGTGAAAGTGGGAACAGTAATAGGTTTTCATGAGGGAACGGTGCCTGTTTATGAAAAACTGAAAGAAGCACAGCAGGCGATAGATGATGGGGCGGATGAGCTGGATTTTGTAATCAACTATGAAGCCTTTAAAAAGGGAAGCTTGGAAGCGCTTAAATTTGAATTTCTACGATGCACAGAGCTTTGTATGAAAAACAACAAAGTAGCAAAATGGATTATAGAAATAGCAGCTTTGACCGATGAGCAGATAGCTTCTATTACTAAAAATATCGTAAAATGGGCGACTATCAGTTTTACGAAAGAACAGCTTGATAATATTTTTATCAAATCTTCTACTGGTTTCTATGAAACTCAAGATGGAAAACCAAACGGAGCGACTAAAGAAGGCATAAAAATCATGTTGGACAATGCAGATGTGCTTCCTGTAAAAGCCGCAGGTGGAATCAGAACCAAAGAAGAAGCCGAAGAAATGATAAAAATGGGAGTGAAACGAATAGGAACATCCTCTGCATTGGCATTGATAGGGAAGGGGCAGAACAGCTCTGGATACTAATAACTAAAAATAAAAAAGTCAGGATTTTGTCCTGACTTTCTTTTTTTATAAAGATTTAAATTGCTCCAAAGTTCTGATATCATTCTCAAAGAACATACGAATATCTGACATTTGGTAAAGAAGCATTACGATTCGCTCTATTCCCATACCAAAAGCATATCCGCTGTATTTGTCAGGGTCTATGTTCACATTTTTGAGAACGGCAGGGTCTACCATACCACAGCCCATGATTTCCAGCCAGCCTGTTCCTTTCGTGATTCTGTAATCTGTTTCGGAATTAAGTCCCCAGTATACATCCACCTCTGCACTTGGCTCTGTGAAAGGGAAATAAGAAGGACGCATTCTGATTTTTGACTTTCCGAAAAGTTCCGTAGTGAAAAACTGAATGGTTTGTTTCAAGTCTGCAAAACTCACATTTTCATCGATATAAAGACCTTCTATCTGGTGGAAAATACAATGAGAACGAGAAGAAACAGCCTCATTTCTGAAAACTCGCCCAGGCGAAAGAATACGGATAGGCGGTTCATTTTGCTCCATGTATCTGATTTGCACAGAAGAAGTGTGAGTTCTTAGCAGAACATCAGGATTCGTCTCGATGAAGAAAGTATCCTGCATATCTCTTGCTGGGTGATATTCAGGTAGGTTCAGCGCGGTGAAGTTATGCCAGTCATCTTCTATCTCTGGCCCGTCAGCCACTGCAAAACCGATAGATTTAAAAATATCTGTGATTCTATTTTTTACCAAATTGATAGGGTGTCTAGATCCTAATTCTAAAGGGAATCCAGGTCTGGTAAGGTCTTCCTTTTCGGCAACTACATTCTGTGAAGAACTGCTCTGTGTCAGCTCTTCTAGTTTAGCAGAGATGCTTTGTTTCAGTAAATTTATTTTTTGACCATATTCTTTTTTCTGGTCGTTGGATACAGATTTGAACTGTTCAAATAAATCATTCAAAATCCCTTTTTTTCCATTGAATTTGATTCTGAATTGTTCAATTTCTTCCTTTTTCTGAGAATGAAATTTTTGGACTTCATTTAAAAG
>CALAEK010000067.1 GCA_937890925.1 uncultured Riemerella sp. | reverse complement strand
CCTTAGTCTCGTGGGCTCGGAGATGTGTATAAGAGACAGTAATAAAATTGATAATTTTTAAATTTAATTCATAATATAATTACTGATTAACAGTATTTTATAATAATTTTGAAATAAAAATGCAGATTTTGTTTTGCTGTTCTACGATTTTTGTTTATATTTGCAAACCAATTGTTAAGGATAGTATCCTTTTGGCCCTATAACTCAGTTGGTTAGAGTAGCTGACTCATAATCAGCAAGTCCTTGGTTCGAGCCCAAGTGGGGCCACTCTAATTTATAAAACACTTTCAAAGAAAATTTGAGAGTGTTTTTTTGTTTTTGATATTTTGAGTAAATGAAGTAATTTGTTTCGTAAAACGAAAATAATTCCTTAATTTAGATGTATGAAAAACATGCAATCTTTGTTATTGATGCTTCTTATCTTCCTTGCTGTTGGTGGAATGAATGCAGTTTTAGGGCTTTTGGTTTTTTCTTATGCACTAATTTCTGAGTTTTGGTTTGTAATTTTATATAGTGTTTCTATCCCTATTTTAGCAGTGCTTTTTAGTAAAATCAAATTTCCAAATATTATTTATAGATTGGGTGGATTGAGTTTAATAGTTGGTTTTTTAGGATTGTTTTATGTAGTATTTTACTCAATTTTTGTTGAAAAAATGGAAGAGAAAATTCTTTATCTATTTGTGAGTATAGCCAGTACAGGAATGATTATCATTTATCCTTTTTTCAAGGGAGAAAGAATTAAATAACATGAGTTCAACTTAAGCTAAGATTCTTTCCTATTAATAATATTCTCCAGTAATTTAATAGAAGTTTTTTTGTCAGAGAAAGAATAAGCAGCAAGTCTTGATTATCCCTTTTTTACAAACAAAAAGTTATTTTTCTTATATCGAACTCATGTTAATTAGTAAATTAATTTATCTTTTGTATTGCTTTCAGAAAACCTTCGGTGTGTAGGGTATAGAAAAACTGTATATTTTCTTCGGGAATATCACCTAAAGCACGCAGTACACTTACCGCAAAATGCAATGCACTATCACCCTTGGCAGTTACTACCTTGTGATCATTAACAGCTTCATTGGCGGTAAGGACGAAATTCTCTCCATTGGTATAGAGAGGAGCATCTTTTATCTCATCAAAAGTATTAGCGGTATGCTTCACATCGTTCAACAAACCATTCACTGCACAAAAGCGAGCACTATCACAAATAGCTCCTAATACTTTACCATTAGCTTTTACTTTCTCGGCAAGGGTTAGTAGCTGAGAGGTTTGCTCTTGAGAAAGATTACTCCATGAACCTTCTGCTCCAATGAACACGAGAGCTGAAATATCTTCAGGAATTTCCGAGATACTAAGGTCAGGTAAGGCTTTGAGATTGCCAATAGAGGTTTTCACTTCTTTATCGGTTGAAGCATACAAAACAGTGTATTGTGCTGTACCTAATTGTTCCTCGCCAAGGGCAGCAGAAAGATAAGCTAGTTCCCAATTGGCGAACTTGTCTAAAATGATGAATACTACTTTTTTCATTGCAATAATTTAATGGCTAAATTTTCAGTTCGTTTTATCCTTTATTAAAAAACCCATAAAAACATTTAAAATAAATGCTTTATGGGCTATGGTGAACGCGGAAGGAACACACAGCATTTATTTCTTAAATTCATATTTTATCTTATCTCCCTATACAAAGGCTGTTACACAATCCGATGGAAAAATAGAATTAAATAAAATTAAGAATAATTAAACTATTGTGGGGAAAATGTGGGGATTTTTTTGTAAATTTGATGTATAAACAATCTTCTGATGGCAACAGTTAAATTTATTCTGAAAAGTAAAAGAAACCCTGCAAGTCTATATATAAGGTTTAAGGCTGGCAGAGAGATTGATTTGACAGTTTCTACGGGATTTTCTATTGACCCAAAACATTGGAGTTCTGCAAAACAATCAATGAAAAATATTGTTGAGGAAAATCCAGTTCTTCAATCTCATAACATTGATAGTAAATATCGTTATGATAAATTGAACAAGAGTTTAAATAACTTAAAAGAATTCATATTATATTCGTTTAATGAAGCACAATGTAATGGGGATTTGATTGATAAAGATTGGTTAAGTGATTTGATAATAAAATGTTTTAATAGACCTATAAATTTAGAAAAGGATGATAGAGTATTTTTTGTGCCTTATGTAGAAAAATATATAGAACAAGCCCCAACAAAAATCCGCAAAAAGACTAATAAACCTGTATCTGCTGATACTATTAAAGCATATAAAGCAACACTGACTAAACTTTTAGAATTTGAAAAATATTCTGGTAAAAAGATTAAATATAGAGATTTAAATCTCAATTTTCATAAAGAGTTTCTACACTTTTTACATAAAGTTCAAAATCTGAATTTAAAGACAACAGGAAACTATATTAAAAATATAAAAACTTTTGCACGACAAGCCAAGTTAGAAGGTTTCCCTATACACGATGAAATTAATCATCCAGAATTTTTCAAACCAGATAGTAAAACAAAGGCTATATATTTGACAGAGGAGGAAATAGATAGAATTTTTTATCACGATTTTTCTCATAATAAAAAGTTAGACAAAGCTAGAGATTTATTAATTATTGGACTTTGGACAGGTCAGAGAATAGGAGATTTTAAAAATATAAATGCCACCAATATTAAAAATGGTTTTATAGAGATTACTGCTAATAAAACAGGGGTTGATGTTGTAATACCTATTCATCATCAGATTGAGCAAATTCTAAAGAAATGGAATAATGATTTTCCTCCTGCACTTTCAGACCAAAAATTTAATGAATATATAAAAGAAATAGGTAGAGAAGTTGGGCTTACCGAGATTGTAAGTGGAGCAAAAATGAATCCAGAAACAAAAAGGAAGGAAGAAGGCGAATATCCAAAGTACGAATTAATGTCATCACATATTTGTCGTAGGAGTTTTGCAACCAATCATTATGGAAAGCTCCCCACTCTTACCATAATGGCAATTACTGGACATCAATCAGAAAAAATGTTTTTTAATTATATACAAACCACACCGAAAGAATATGCAGAAGAAATGAAAAGCTTCTGGCTTAAGAGAGCAAAAGAAAATAATTTAGAAGAATTATTTTCTAAAGTGAAAATCGGTTTGGAAAAAGAGGGACAAAGAGTTCTTAAAGACGGAACTATATCGAAAACTCCTCATCCAAAAGTTTTTGGACATAGACATGAACATCCATATATTCAAACTGATTTTGCAGAATCACAATTGGAATTAATTACAACACCAGAAAATAGTGAAAAAGATGTTGTGAGAATTTTGAATGCAATTCATGAAGTTGTGTTAAAAAATCTTCCAGAAGATGAATATATTTGGCCATTAAGTATGCCAAGTATTTTGCCGAACGAGGAAGATATACAAGTAGCTCAGTTTGTTAATGAATGGGATGTAAGATATAGGGAATATCTTGTAGAAAAGTATGGAAAATACAAGCAAATGGTTTCAGGAATTCACTACAATTTTCAATTGGACGAGGGACTTATGGAAAAGCTCTCTGAAGCAACTAGTATATCTTTAGTTGAGGTGAAAAATAGTGTTTATATGAAACTTGCCAGACAATTTCTTCGCTATCAGTGGTTGTTAGTATATTTATATGGAGCTTCTCCTATGGCAGAGTCTAAGTACTTTTCAGATAATAATAAACCAGATGGCTTTGTTCGTAGTCTAAGAACCAGTCAATATGGCTATGTAAATGAACAGGATATTGTTGTCTCGTATAATAGTTTGGAAGATTATATAAAAGATTTAACAGGATATGTAAAAAATAAAAAACTTATTGCTGAAAAAGAGTTTTACTCTAGTGTAAGATTCAGAGGTGAGGATACTGTAGCGAAATTTCCTGAAAAAGGTATTAAATATATCGAATTTAGGCTGTTTGACTTAAATCCTTTTGCACCATTTGGTATTTTAGAAAAAGATGTAAGATTTATCCATTTATTTTTAAAAACTTTAGTTTGGATAGAAGAAGCTGATAGAAATAATTCTCAAAAGATAGGTTATGAATATAGTGAAAGAACAGCGTTATCTCATCCATTGTTGCAGTCAGAATATTTAGAAGAAGGATTGTGGATTCTTAAACAAATGAAAGAATTAGCAGAAGAACTTTGTTTACCAGAATCCGATAAGCTACTTATCGAAGAAAAAGAGAATGAGCTTAAGGATCCATCTATGACTATTGCAGCTCAACTAATAAAAAGATATCAAGAAACTGATAGTGTTACTGTAGGTATGGAGTTAGCCAAACAATATAAAAAAGAAGCATTAAAAGAAAATTATTCATTAAATGCCTATGCCAATATGGAACTTTCTACACAAGCTGTAATAGAAGATGCGATAAAAATAGGGCTAAAAGTTCAAGTAATAGATGAGAATGATCAATTTCTTCGTATAGAGTACAAAGATAAGGTAGAATATGTAAAAAATGGAAATATGACAAGTAAAGATAGTTATATTTCTCCATTAATAATGGAAAATAAAGTTGTTACCAAAAAAATATTAGGTGAGCAAGGTTTTAGAGTTCCGAGAGGCTACGAAGTTTCAAGTTCGGCGGAGGCTGTACAAG
>CALAEK010000066.1 GCA_937890925.1 uncultured Riemerella sp. | reverse complement strand
AAGATTATTCCAAGCTTTTTTATCATATTGTAAACTAGCGCATTAAAAACCTATTTAATATTCAACTGATTCATTTTCAACCAATAGGAAGTCGCTTAGTAAGTTGATATCGTTTGGTTGGTTATATTTTATCTACTTTTTACATTAATTAATTTGGAGGTTTCACCAAATATCTACCCGCTCACATTCAAATGATATATACCCTTCTTCTATGTCTTTAGGTAAGGGAACATCTAATTGAATAATAAACTCACCTATTTTTATATGTTCTTTATCAATAACTTTTCCTGAGAATTTATATTCAAAACTTTCTCCTTTTTTCTCAACTGAGTATTTTCTTTCAGAAGAACACACTATATTATTTGTATTTATAGCATATAAAGGAAGTTTTACTTCATGATAAAATGGTTGTGAAAAACATACTATCTGAAAATCTCCATCAGACAAGCAAACTTCTGCTTCTTGAGCTGTTTTTGATAACCAATTTACATTTTCAATTTTTATCATATTGTAAACTAGCGCATTAAAAACCTATTTAATATTCAGCTGATTCATTTTCAACCAATAAGAAGTTGCTTGGTATGTTGATATTGTTTGGCTGGTTATGTTTTTATCTACTTCTTTATCTTTTAACAAATGTTCTTCATAGAAAATATTTATTCCTGACTTTTGCTCTTTGTTTGGTGTTTCTTTCAGCTGATATTGTTTAATGTTTTTAATCGGTGAAATGATGGTCAGTTTATCATCTTTCACATATCCTAAATCCTGATAAGTCGCAATGTAAGCCCTCGGAACATAGTTTTCTGAAAAAACATCCTGTCCTATGAATTTGCTTTGATAAGTGAAATTCAGCAATCCGAAAAGCGTAGGCATCACATCTATCTGTGACATGAGGGTATTGAACTTCTGTGGCTTAACGAACTCTGGCGAGAAAATCATTCCTGGAATTCTATACTTATCCATAGGAAGCTCTGTTTTACCAGCACTCGATGCGCAGTGGTCTGAAACGATTACAAAAACAGTATTCTTATACCAAGGCTGTTTTTCTGCCATTTGGAAGAATTTTTTGATGGAATAGTCTGTGTATTTCACTCCTCCATCACGGGATTTGGCTGTCCCTGGGATATCTATCCTGCCTTCTGGATAGGTAAATGGGCGGTGGTTACTCACCGTCATCCAATGATGGAAAAACGGTTTGCCCTTCTTAGCATCTTCATTCATCGTTTCTATGGCTTTTCTTGCCATATCTTCATCACTCACTCCCCAAATATTCGCAAAAACTATTTCTTCTGGTTTAAAGTTATCTCTATCAACGATTTCATAACCATTTCCACCGAAAAAGTCTTTCATATTATCAAAATAGCTGTATCCACCATAGAGATACTTAACATTATAACCTTTTGATTTAAAGATACTTCCCGTAGTGAATTTGTTTTTGTTATCTTTTCTTTTTACGATACTTTCCCCAGCTGTCGGCGGAATACAAAGCGTAAGCGCCTCCAAACCGCGAACCGTTCTATTCCCCGTAGCATACAAATTAGTAAAAACAAGGCTGTGCTGTGACAAACTATCCAAAAACGGCGTGATATTATCCTTGTTCCCATACATCGCCATGAATTCAGCAGAAAGACTTTCAACGGAAATAAGCACCACATTTTTCGTGATTTCTGTGCTGTCAGATTTTATCATTCTCGGCAGTTTGTCCGTATGCAGCCGCCCAAGTTCTTCATTTATCGCCTTTTGTGTATCCATCGTAGGATAAAAAACATCAAAATCCAAAACTTTATTATTGAACGCATCATAAAATTTGACCAGTCCGTTTGCAGAAATTTCGTTTTGGAAGATGTTTGAAGAGTTTAATTTTATTTTAGATAAAACAAATACACTCGCAGCCAGCAAAATTCCATAAGCCACAAGCGAAAGCCCTTTGATAAAAATATTCGGCAAATCCAAAAGCCCTTTTCTTGTCTTGAGATAAACCCAAATAGTAAGCGCCAGCGAAATGATGAAAACCCCTGAAAACAAAGGAAGCACAGGATAACTTTCTAGAATATTCCCAATAACTTCATTGGTATAAATAAGATAATCTACCGCGATAAAATTATACCTCACCCCAAATTCATTGTAGAAGAAATACTCGCTCACCGCATTGAAAACAATGGCTAAAACATAAAGGAAAATCGTGATGAAATACAATATATTTCTAAACTGAACCCTTCTTTTCGGAAAGAAATACATCATCCCAAAGAGAAATGTTTTTAATCCTAAAAATGATAAAACTATCTCTGGAACTACGCCTCCATATTGTCTCGCTATATTATTGGGAACCAAGTATATATAAAAGAACAAGCCTACAAATATGGATAAAATAATCTGTCCCCATGGTCTTTCATACTTTTGATTTGATAAGAAAAGCAGATAGATGTACAATATCGCACTTGCTATAATGAAGACAAAAATATCCGAAAGCAATCCCAAAGAAAACATTTTAACAACATCCAAAACACCAAATTCCGTAGTGGTTATCGGATGAAAGATAAAAACGCATCTTAATAGAAAAGAGATGATGATGTAAATAATTCCTAAATAAACGAATGGTTTCAGTTTCATAAATGTTTTTTATGAGTTGCTTAATTTTCTTTTAAAATCTATCATTTTCAAAGCAGTCACTCCTGCTTCGATGCCTTTGTTCCCAAGATTTCCGCCGCTTCTCGCGATGGACTGCTCCTTATTATCATCTGTCAAAACACAGAAAATAGCTGGAACATCAGTTTGTGTGTTGCAGTCCTTAATCCCCTGCGTCACCCCTGAACAAACATAATCAAAATGCGATGTCTCTCCGCGAATAACACAGCCGATGGCTATCACCGCATCAAACCGACCACTCTTGCAGAGCTGCATCGCTGCGAAACTCAGCTCAAACGCACCAGGAACATAGTAAATTCTAATGTTTTCTGGCTTTACGCCTTCTTTTTTCAGAACTTCTTCTGCCCCATCTCGGAGATTAAAAGTCACAAAATCATTCCACTCAGAAACCACAATGCCGATGGTAAAATCATCGGCATCTGTTATTTGGAGCGGCTTATAATCCGAAAGGTTTACTGTCGCCATTTTATTCTTTTTTTATTTAAAAATGTTTTACCATTTCTATGTACGCATCAGATGCGCCACCATCATAGTCCTGATATTTTTCTTCTATCGTTGTGAAATATTTTTTAGCAACATCATTTTTCTTTAATGAAAGTGCCAGCATTCCAGCTTTTCTCGTGAAGTAATATGATGTATATTCATCATCTGAAGCAGAAATAGCTTTTTCAAACTGAGAAAGTGCATCATCATTTTTGTTCAAATTCACCATACAATCTCCCATTGCTCCGTGCTTCAGTGCTACCAATGTTTTGTTCTTAGAAGAAAACTCGTCTAACAGGTCATACGCTTTTTGGTAATTTCCTTTGCTAAACTCTATTAATCCTGCATTATAAGCTGAAAGTTTTCCTGCACTAGTTTCAGAAAAATTTTCTGCAGTTCCTTTGAATCCTGGATTTGCAGTTTTTCCTCCCAAAGCCAAATCTTCTTTTCCTTCCACAAGATTTTTCTGAGCGGCAAGGTAAGCCTTCGTAGCTTCCTCATTCTTTGGTTCTACCACAAAGTGCTGATACCCAAAGTATCCCAAAACACCCAAGACAACAACTCCAAAAGCCAAACCTATTTTTTTAGCATTTCTCTCAATGAATTTTTCTGAACGAACCACATTTTGGTCTAATTCCTGAAAAATTTCAACCGTTTCTTTTCCTTCTATTTCCTTTTTATTTGACATAGTTTCTACTAAGTTTAATTCGCAAATTTAAGATTTTCAGACTAATTTGCAAATTTTAATCAATATTCTAAGATTTTAAATACCTCTGCGCCCTCTATCTGTTCCAGTTTTTCTCTTCCTTTCAAGTCTTTCAGCTCAATTAAAAAACTAAACTGCGCTACCTTTCCTCCCTGTCTCTGCACCAGCCTTGCCGCTGCCGCTGCCGTTCCACCTGTCGCTAGAAGGTCGTCATGGATTAGAACTCTTTGTCCCTGCTGGATTTGGTCAGTTTTCATTTCTATTTCGGCTGTCCCATATTCTAAATCATATTTTTCTGCGATGAATGGCGGAGGAAGTTTTCCTTTTTTTCTTATTAAAACAAATGGAACACCAAGTTTCACAGCGATAGCGATACCGAAAATATAGCCACGACTCTCTATTCCACAAACGACATCCACTTTGCCTTTGCTGAATTTTACCATTTCATCAACAGCTTCCTCGTATAATTTAGGATTAAGGAAAATGGGTGTAATGTCTTTAAACTGTATTCCTACCTTCGGGAAGTCAGGAATATTGGTTATTGTATTTTCTAATTTTGTGATTAGTTCTTGGTTTGCCATGGTTTTATTTTTTTTCTGATGAATTTACTTTATAACTTGATATTTTCCAGCTGTCATCTACTTGTTTCAGACCATAGGAAACATTGAGCATTATGCTTTTTCCTTCTTTGTCTACGATTTGATAAACAGCATTTACACTCGCTGCCTTATCAGAAGATGATTTCACAGAAATATTTTTAACCTCAACGGACTTCACCGCCCCAAAACCAGTATTAGGATTAGAGAATTTGTCATAAGATCCCCAGTTCGGGTTGTCCACCAATTCGTAAGCCGACCTAAGACTCTGATTCCCAATTCTATTCAAGAATTTATCTACTACCGCTTCAGGCTTTACTTTTGGTGCTGATGATACAGCGGAAGAAGTCGAATTTTGGTCTTTGTTTTCAGTATTTTCTCCTGTTTCTGAGTCAGTAGAAGTTTTGGATTCTTCTTTTTCCTTTTTCTCTTCAGCAGTCTCCTCTTTCTCTGGTTTCAGACTTTCTTTATTTACTAAAACTCCTGCTTTTAGAAGCTGATGTGTTTTTTTAGTAGTTTTTACGCTGACTTTTATATCTATTTTAGAATCAATTATTTTGTCTGCTGGTAAGACATCTACTTTTAGGTAAAATCCTTTAAATTCATTACTGCTCATCAGGTTTTTAGCCGTAAGTAATTTCTCGCCATTGCTGTAAACTTCCATTATCGTTTCTAGTCCTGCATTAGAAAACTCAATAGGAGTTCCTGCTTCATCTACTAGTCTAGGCGTAACCCTCAATGCCCTTGCACCTGAAGCTCCACTACCATCTATAGGCGTTATGAGGATATTTAGAGCTGATGCTTTAATATCATTAGGGTCTACTTCTGTAGCTGTGATATTTTGGAAAATATTCATATTCCCTAAATCTGGCGGAGAAGTGCTGGACCATTCCACATTGTTTTTTTGTGCCACTCCATCTGCCATAGTAAAGATTTCGGGAACTTTTTTACCATTTATTAGTTTTGCTAAAGCTTCTAATTTTTGAATATCAGTATTCCCTTCTACACCAAAGGTTTTCAGGATGTACAAGGCTTCATTAAATTTAGTTTGTTCCAATGTGCTCAGTGATGTTGACATTTCATTGATACTAGCCTGAAAAGTCTTTATAGATGAGCCATCTACTGTGTCTTTTTTACAACTTGTGAAAACCAATAATATCAAAAGAAAGTAAGAATATAAACCTCTCATATCATAAAAATTATGTATGCAAAAATAATAAATTATTGAAATATATTGAATAATAAAAACTATATTTATACTTTTGCTGAAAATTATAGATAATGAAAAATATATTAAAAGTAGTTTTGCTAATATTATTACCTGCTGTTTTTGCTAAAGTAAATGCTCAGATTGTAACTAAAAGAGACAGCATAAACGGAAATGAATTTACCATCACAATAGACAAAAGAATAGATGATGTCATCGCATCTATGGAAAACGAATGTAAGAAAAAATCTACCAGAACTGTGAGCGAGGACACCAGCTCTAAACCACTTTCTCAAGCAGAAATATGCAAGAAAAATCCTAGAATTTTAGGGTATAAAATTCAAGTAGGCGTGGTAAAAAGCTCTGAAGAAGCTAACAATCTAAGAACAGAATTTAGACAAGCTTTCCCTGCCATAAAAGTAGAAGTAGATGCCTCTCTAAGACCTAATTACAAGGTATTGGCAGGAAGTTACCTATCAAAAGAGTCAGCCGCAGCAGACTTAAAAAAAGTGAAAGCCAAATTCAAAGGTGCCATCTCTACACAATACCGAGTTTTCTGTGTAGAAGCCAAATAACATTTTAATATATAATCCATACAAAAACTCCCCTGCAAATCTGCAAGGGAGTTTTTATTTATATGTAAAATTTGGTGCTAGTTTTTTACCAAAAGCCTGAATCCTTCTCCATGAACATTGATGATTTCTAGACCTTCGTCATCTTTAAGGAGTTTTCTTAGCTTCGCTATATACACATCCATACTTCGCGCCGTGAAATAATTCTCTTTTTTCCAAATCTTTCTAAGGGCAAGGTCTCTCGGCATGAAATCATTTCTATGCATACAAAGCATTTTGAGGAGTTCGTTTTCCTTTGGAGATAGTTTATATTCTGCATCATGGACTTTTAGCTGTCTCAAAACTGAATCAAACTCTATATTACTGATTTTAAAATGCTCCTGTTCATCTTCTTCCACCACAGCACTTCTTTGCAAAATAGCTTTTATTTTATACAAAAGAAGTTCAGTATCAAATGGTTTGGTGATGTAGTCATCTGCACCTATTTGGTAACCTTTTAGAATGTCTTCTCGTAAGTTCTTGGCTGTCAGAAATATGATAGGCATATTTTTATTGATTCGCTTAACATCTTCCGCGAGCGAAAATCCGTCCTTTTTAGGCATCATGACATCAAAAATACCAATATCAAATTCATTTTCCATGAATTCTTTTAGTCCCTGTTCTCCATCAGTTGCAAGCGTTACCTCATAATTATTCATCATAAGATAATCTTTTAGTACCGCCCCAAAACTTTGATCATCTTCAACCAACAAAATTCTATTATTCATATTTCTTGTTTTTAATGTTAATTATTTAGCTCATTGGCAGCTTCACTGTAAATGTGCTTCCCTGCCCTTTTGTAGATTCTACTAAAATCTGCCCTCCATGAAGTTCTATGATGCGTTTCACATAGGATAAACCTAAGCCCTGTCCCTTCACATTATGTACATTTCCTGTTTCTTCACGGAAGAATTTTTCAAAGATTTTCTTCTTGTTAAAGGCCTCCATTCCCATTCCTTTATCAGAAATTTCTATTACATATTTATTCCCTTCGTTTCGAGTTTTTATGTTGATTTCTGGCTTTTCAGGAGAATATTTATTAGCGTTATCCAGAAGGTTTATAAGTGCATTGGACAGGTGAAATTCATCTATTTTTAATGTAAATTTCTCCGCTGTAAAATCCTCTGTAAGAGTCCCGCCTCGTTCCTCAACAATTAGTCTAAAAGACTCCGCGAGTTTATGTATCAATTCCCTCACATTAGTCTGTTTCAAGCACAGTTGCATCTCTTTTCGTTCCAGTTTAGACATATTCAGAACGCTTTCTACCTGCTTTTTCATCCGAATGTTTTCCTGCTTTATCAGCTGTGAATAGTATTTCACTTTCTCTGGATTGGTGGCTATTTTATCATTATTTAATGAATCTGTAGCAACTGAAATGGTTGCCAAAGGCGTCTTAAACTCATGAGACATATTATTGATAAAATCCGTCTTGATATCGGCTATTTTCTTTTGTCTCATCATATAATTAACCGAAATAATATAAATCCCCAAAATCGTAAAAAGCGATAATGCCATTCCCAGCAGCATCGGAATATTATTTCTTGCTAAAGAATAGTCTTTATGCGGAAAAATTAAAGACAAAGTATATATCGTTCTATCTTTATTATCTGTAAAAAGAGGATAAGAATACTGCGCCTTTCCTTCTTCTTTTTCTTTGAAAATGTCATTTGCTATGGATGTTCTTTCATTATTTTTGTCCAAAATAGCAAATCCAAAATCCCCACTAATCCCCATCATATTAAGCTCTCTGGTCAGCACAGAGTCTAGGACTTTTAGGCTTACCCTTCTCTCCACAGGAAGATTGCTGGCATTTAGTTTCGCAAACTCTTTGAGCTGATAGGTGTTATTTCTTACCGTTTGGTTGATTTCAGTGGTTAATTTTTCTGGGATCGCAGGGTCTTTTCTGATATTGATCTGCCCTTCATCCGTGTACATTTTCATTAGTTCCAAACTATCTCCGCTTTGTGATATTGGAATATTTTGGCTTTCTATGATTTTTTTAGAAAAAAGGATTTGTTTTTTTGTGGCAGAATCCGTTACCTGCTGGATATAGGTCTCTGTAGCAGGCTGTTCTTTAACAGAAACCACAGTCTTCCCAAAATTAGGATATTCCACATTCAGATACTGCTCTATCTCTATTCCTTCTATTTTTTTGGTTGTGGTTTCTAGTACGCTGTGCACTTTATTAGAAAAATCCTGCTCCAGAGCACGATAATAACCTCTAACCCAATACAACTGCAAGGAAATAAAGATGACCAATGATATAGTCATCGCAAAGGACAATATTAGAATAAAACGATTATTCATTTACAATATTTTGTTAAAATATCTACTTTATTATGTATAAACAAATTTTATACCACAAATATTAGAAATAATATGTTAAAAACGAAATATTTAACAAAATATTTTTCATAAAATCTATTTTTCTTCTAACAAATCTTCATCTATGAAATACTGTATTATGGCTTTCTTCATGAGTATCTGCTGTTCATTCGCCTTTAGTTCTGGCAGATTTTCTATGATTTCGTATTTAGGCCAGCCGTCCTCATCATAACCTTCAAATTTATAATAACCAAAAGGCTCCAGCAGCCTGCACACAGCGATGTGTATCAGATTTATTTTATCATCTTTTGTGTATTTCTGCCAGCCGCTTCCCAGCTCCTGTATTCCTATTAAAAACAACAATGTCTCTATTGGAGGATTTTTTTCTGTGTCAAAATTTTTCACAAAAAATTCCTCTACTTGCTTCCAAATTTCTGCTTCATTCATGATTTTTTTCTTTCTCTATTATTTTTTCCATTCATCTAGCGAAACTTTTCTCTTGGTTTCCTCTTTAATGGAATATTTTGGTGCAGACAAGCCATGCAATAGCGCCTTGCCTATATTTTGAATTTCGATTACTTCTAGTTCGTGTTCATTCCCTTGGTCATCCAGAACATATTTTTTGCCATCTCTCTGTGCATCATAATACCTTCTGCCTGGCTTCATATTTTTATATAGTCCTGTTTTTATCGCATAACCACTGATGTTTTCATAGATAGGAGACACCAATATTTTTTGTTTAAAAAGACCCCCTCGGAAATCTCCTTGTGTCAATACAAAGACCTCTTTTTCACCTTCGCTTATTACATCATAGTCTATGGGTGTAATCTCTTTGCCCTGCTTATTGACCAGCCCTATTTTTTCATCTTTTACCACATAAAACACTGATTTTGTTCCTCTATCAATGCTTGAAATATCATCATATTTCGGCGGGATAATCACTTTTCCTTCTTGGTCTAAAAGAGACCATTTTCCGTTTATTTTTGCCTTAATGTATTTTTGTTCAAAGACTTCCGTTATCTCATATTTAGGCTGCACGATGGTTTCTCCATTATGCACAACTCCCCAAAGCCCACTTTCCACAAAAGGCTTCATATTAGGATAGTCCTCATAATGATAAAAAATATTCTTGGATTTTAGCGCATAGCCATCACCTAAAAACAATATCCAGCCTTCATTATTGGTGAATTTTTCCATTAAAAGCTGGTTTTTAGCATTCTTTCCTATTCTTACCCTATCCTTTATGACTCTCCCATAAATAAAGGGAATATTTACACTTTCGTTCTCAAAATAAACCTCCCAATATTTTCTCCTTTTTTTACCATGAAGATATCTGGTTTCTACCAAAGTCGTATCATTTTTATATATAGGATAAGTGATTTTTAAATTTTCATTATCCTCAAATTCAAAATCTATATAATAAGAAGGGCGAGTGTCCTCTATCACATTTAACAACCTCAGCAAGTGGTTTTGGTATTCTCCTTGGTTCTCTTTATGAGGCACTGATTTCGTATAATATCTACCATTCAGCATGGAGATATCATCAATTTTCACCATTTCCGAAACTTTGCACGAATACAAAAAACTCACTAAAGTAGAGAAAAAAAGTATGTTTTTAATCTTTCGCATTCTTTATAATTTTATGTAAAGTTACATTTTTTCTCTCATGCATTTGCTGTGTTATTCAAGAAATTAAAATCCAATTATCATTAAATAAAATCAAACTTTCTTTTCTAATTTCAGCAAAAACGCATACTCCAAAGCATCTTCCTTCAAGCTCTCGAAACGCCCCGAAGCGCCGCCGTGCCCAGAGGTCATATCCGTTTTAAAAAGCAGAAGATTATTATCTGTTTTCAGTTCTCTCAGCTTGGCTGTCCATTTGGCTGGCTCCCAGTACTGCACTTGGCTGTCATGCAGTCCCGTGGTAATGAGGATATTAGGATAATCCTTGGCTTCCATATTGTCATAAGGAGAATAGGATTTCATATAGTCATAATATTCCTTTTCGTTAGGATTTCCCCATTCATCATATTCTCCTGTAGTGAGCGGAATGGTCTCATCCAGCATGGTGGTAACCACATCCACAAACGGCACCTGCGCCACGATGCCACAGAACAGCTCTGGAGCTTCATTCATCACAGCGCCCATCAGAAGCCCTCCTGCACTTCCGCCCATGGCGTAGAGATGCGCTGACGAAGTATAATTTTCCTTAACCAAAAACCTTGCGGCATCTATGAAATCATAAAAAGTATTTTTCTTGTGAAGCATTTTTCCGTCTTCGTACCACTCTCGCCCTAAATATTCTCCTCCTCTGATGTGAGCAATCGCATAGACAAAGCCTCTATCCAAAAGGGAAAGCCTCACGCTGGAAAACGCAGCATCCACAGTATGCCCATAGCTGCCATAGCCATAGAGCAGGAGCGGAGTTTCAGCAGATTTTTTCGTGTCTTTATGATAGACCAAAGAAATTGGGATGCTGGATTTCCCATCTCGCGAAGGCGCCCAGACTCTTTCGGAAATATAGTTTCCGCTATGGAACTTTCCGCCCAAAACTTCCTGCTGTTTCAGCAGTTTGGTGGCTTGAGTTTTCATATTATACTCATAGGTAGAGTTAGGCGTAGTCATGGAAACATAACCATAGCGCAAAGCTTCAGTTTCAAACTCTAAATTCAGTCCGATATAAGCGGTATAAGTAGGGTCATTAAAGGGTAAATACCAGGATTTACCTGATTGGTTTTCAATGATTTTAATCTGAAGCAGTCCTCTTTCTCTTTCCTCGAGAACCAAATAATTTTTGAATATCTCAAAACCTTCCAAAAGCACCTCTTTTCTATGAGGAATCAGCTCCTGCCAATATTCTTTTTCCGTCTGTGAAAGCAGCGTTTTCATCAGTTTGAAATTGGTGGCTTTTCCTTCATTAGTCAAAACATAAAAGTCGTTTTGATAATGCTCTACGGCATATTCCAAATTTTCTTCCCTTTTTTGGAAGAGCTTCCATTCCGCAAAAACATTATCAGCAGGGATAAATCTATGCTCATCCGAAATCGTAGAAGAACTCACAATAAAAATATACTCCAATGATTTGGTTTTGAAAACACCTACATCAAAGGCTTCGTCTTTTTCATGGAAAATCAAAACATCTTCTTCCTGCGGCGTTCCTACCTTGTGCCGAAAAACCTGAAATGCACGAAGGCTTTCGTCTTTTCTAATATAGAAAAAATGCTCATTATCATTCGCCCAGACTATTTTCCCTGTGGTGTTTTCTATCACTTCCGAGAAGTTTTTTTCTTGTTTTAAATCTTTTATTCGGATGGTATAAATTCGCCTTCCTGTAATATCTTCCGAATAGGCGAGAAGCATATTATCCAGCGAAACGGAAATTCCGCCCACATCGTAGAAATCATGGTTTTGAGCTAAAATATTTACATCGAGCAAAAGCTCTTCTTTGTTTTCTAAAGTCTGATGTTTTCTGTAAAAAACAGGATATTCTCCACCCTTGTGATAGCGGGTGATATACCAATATTGATTAAAGAAATAGGGCAGACTCTCGTCATCTTCCTTATAGCGGGATTTCATCTCTTGGAAGAGTTCCTCTTGGAGCTGTTCTGTGTTCTTCATGATGAAATTACAATAGGCATTTTCCTCCTCTAAATAAGCGATGACCTCTGGGTTTTCTCTCTCATTGAGCCAGTAATAGTTGTCTATTCTCTGGTCTCCGTGTATGGTGAGTTTTTTTTCTATCTTTTTGGCTTGTGGTTGTTTCATTTTGGTATTTTTTAAAAATAACACCTCCCTTAACCCAAGAGAGATGTTAGTAACTAATTTATTTTAAAACAATGAAAAATCAACTTTATTTACTATTTGCAATATATTTTTCTATTGCCATAGCCATAGAAGGAGTTTCCTTTGTAGGCGCCATTACATCAACGCGCAATCCTGCTTCTTCCGCAGCTTGTCTGGTTCCCTCGCCAAAGACACCTATTTTTTTATCTCCTTGTTTAAAATCCTCAAAATTCTTGAATAAAGATTTTATTCCTTGTGGACTGAAAAACACGAGCATGTCATAGTCCTTAAGCTTTACATCAGACAAGTCACTGCTTACGGTTTTGTACATCACAGCTTTTGTCCAGTCTATTCCAGAGCTGTCCAAAACCTTAGGAATATCATCTCCCATCACATCAGAACATGGCAGGAGATATTTTTCATCTGGAAATTTTTTGAACAAAGGCAGCATATCCGCCACTGTTTTCTCTCCAAAACTTATTTTTCTCTTTCTATAAACAATATGTTTTTGCAAATAGTTCGCAACAGCTTCGGACTGGCAGATGTATCTCATGCTATCCGGCACTTGGAAACGAAGCTCTTCTGCCAATCTAAAATAATGGTCAATAGCTCCTCTACTTGTGAATATTATCCCTGTATACTGTGAAATATCTATTTTTTCCTGTCTGAACTCCCTTGCATCTACTCCCACTACTTGTATAAAGGAACGGAAATCCACCTTTATTTTTTCCCTTTTTAAAAGCTCCAAATATGGAGAAGATTCTGCACTTGGTGCTGGTTGTGATACCAATATTGACCTTACTTTCATCATTTATCCTTATAGGTTCATAAAAATACAAACTTCCAAACCGCCAACATAGGCAAAATTTGGAGCGTGCAAATATACAAAATTTTATAATACCACTCCTCTGGCAAAGGCTTTTCTTTGTGGAGAAAATAACATATATTTTTTACAACAAAAAAGACCAATTCTGTAACTATATATATAAGGTAAGCCTGCTGCTTATCAACGCCTAAATAGTAGTGGACAATGACAGCCAGCATTATTAAAAGTGATTCTACAAAATAAAACCGCTGAGCAATGAATCCCAAAACCATCCATTTTTTAGGTCGGGTAACCGCTCTATAAAACAATAAGGTAATGAGCGTTTTTAGTAAATAATAAGCACTCAGGATGATTATCATAAATCCTATCTTATTAGGAACCCAGCCCGAAATATCATTGTCCGATACATAACGAGAGACAATGGGAATATACTGAGCCAACAAAAGAGCTTGACTGACAATAAAAACACAACTGACAAATACCCAACTGAGCAGATTATTCTGAGCCTCTCCATAAGACTGCAAAAGATATTCCCTAAAAGAAACTTCTTTCTGTACCCAGTTAAACAAAATCAAATATACTACTCCTAGCCCAAGAAGGGTAAAAATAACCCAATCATGGTTTTCAACAATTCTAACCACTCAAAAAAAATTTTCAACAAAAATAAGGTTTTATATTATTTTTAAACCTGAAGATTTAAAAAAGATTATATTTGCACCTTATTCTGAATGAAAAAGTTAGTTATTATCCCCACTTACAACGAGAAAGAAAATATCCGAGATATTATTTCGGCTATATTTTCTTTGGGACAAGATTTTCATATTTTAGTCGTGGACGATTCCTCTCCTGATGGCACTGCGAAGATTGTAAAAACCCTTCAAAATGAGTTTCCTGCACATCTCCATTTGAGTGTTAGAAAAGCTAAAAATGGTTTAGGAAAGGCTTATCTGCACGGCTTTGGCTGGGCACTTCGTCACAATTATGATTATATTTTTGAGATGGATGCTGATTTCTCACACAATCCCAATGACTTACCAAAATTATTGGAAGCCTGCCAAAATGCCGATATGTCCATCGGTTCCAGATACTGCAAGGGCGTGAATGTGGTCAACTGGCCCATGAGCAGGGTGCTACTGTCTTATTTCGCATCGAAATATGTGAGATTCATTTTAGGAATTCCTATTCATGACACCACAGCTGGTTTTGTTTGTTTTTCGAGAAAAGCGCTGGAAAACATCGGTTTAGACAAAATCAGACTAAAAGGCTATGGTTTTCAGGTTGAGATGAAATATCGCGCATACAAAAAAGGTCTAAAATTAGTAGAAATCCCTATCATCTTTACTGACAGAACGCAGGGAGAATCCAAGATGAACGGCGGCATCATCACCGAAGCCATTTTTGGTGTTATTAAATTAAAATTAAAATCATTATTCGGAACTTTATAACTATGA
>CALAEK010000065.1 GCA_937890925.1 uncultured Riemerella sp. | reverse complement strand
TGGTTATTCGCTAAACCTAATACTAACCTAATACTATTGTAATACTGTGGTAATACTATTGTTCGGCGTTCGTTCGGGATGTGTCCGAGAAGGGTTCGAGTTGTGTTCGTAGTGAGTGTAGATAAGCAGCAAGATCAGGGGTCAGTAGTCAGAGGGCGACAGCGAATTAATAAAGCCAGCCGCTTGTAGGTGTTTCCTACAAAGGCTGGCTTATTTAATCGCTTGTGTGGCTGGTAGCCTACACTCAATTTTACGTCGCTTAACTTAAGCTTAGTGTCATCATTACTAAATGTTTAAAGTTACGTGTTTATGTGTGTTACATCCCATATCTAAACCCTATGGAGATGTGTGGAGCGGGGTTAAATCGATAGTCGGTATTGTCATTAAAAATACTTTTGAGGGAGCGCTCGGAGAGTTGTACAGAGCGGGCATAGTCTACCCCTACACTGGCAAAGATAGAGGTCTTCTCGCTGAAATAGTATACTGGTGAAATGCTTCCGCTGAGCTGCATCATTCCGAAGAGCTTCCAATCGCCTTCGCGCTTTACTATGGCGCTCATTCCATCACCCTCTAAGGCGTTGAGTTCTAATTTCCAATGCTCGTCCCATTTGCGTGCAGCGGCGATCTTTATCGTAGAGGTTAGTTCGGCTGAGAACTCGTATTTTCCTTCAAGGGAGTATCTGAGGTAGAGCATAGGCATCAGCATCGGCAACCCCAAGGCATTGCTCACTCCTCCGCCTACCCCAACAAGGAGGTTGGGGCGCCATTGATAGGCAAAGATAGCTCCGCCACTGCCGAGTACTTGTTGCCAAGAGGTGTCGTGGGTATCTGAATAGAATCCTGCACCAAGGGAACACATCAGCAGCCAACGCTCAGAGAGTGGACGCACGTGAGCGAGGTTGAGCCCTGCGTTGAAGAGTTTTGAAGGTACAAGGGCTTTGGCAGCATCGTGATTGCTCATTGTAGCGTAAGCAGCGTTAAAGCCGATGAGCCAAGCGCTAGGCTGACCAGAGTCGTTCTGCTCGTAGAAGACGGGCAAAGTACCTTGCAAGCTGTATTTGAGCATATCGCCTGAGCCAATAGTAGGTGAGGGTTCATCCTCAGGGACGTGGTCGTCTTTGAGTTTGCTATCGGTGATTAGGTCGGTTCTGATGATGACCTGCCCTTGTGATAAGAGCGGTAATACTATTAATAACAGCCAAATATATTTTCTCATAATCGATATTTTTGTTTTTAGCAATAGAAGAATAAGCGGCATAGGTAGTGTGGGCTACTTACACCGCTTTTATATTGTAAATCAAAATATTTTTATTCCCACTATGAAGCTGAGAGTCATATTATGGGTATTGCCGTAAGTATCCTTAGGCAGTACGTTTAAAAATCCATAACTGAACTGAGCCGAACTCGTGAAGCGTCCTACTTCTACCCCTAAACCAGCTTGTAAACCTACATCAAAAGGCCTAAAACCAGCATTGCTACCTGTGCCGATGGTCATTTTATGGTTTTTAGTGGTTTGATGCTCACTTCCATTAGGATCTTTGATAGTGATTTCTTCTTTATCTCTACCATATACCCCTACTGCATAATACGTACCAACACGAGCGACGAATGTTACCTTATCATCGATAGGTACACGATATCTGAAATGCACGGGTAGTTCTAAATAGCTACGGGTGCAATAATGCTCATCTGTACGATTATTGGTCTCTACTTCACTTGAGTTTCCTTTTACAGAAAAGACTAAGCCTGTTTCGAACCCAACTCCTTTTGGGAAATCGACTGTAAGAAGTAATCCTGCATTCACACCTGAATTTGCGTTGTTCTCAAAGTCGTAGTCATCGACAAAATAAAGTTTTGAGATATTAAGCCCTGCACGAGCTTCTAAGCCTACGGTGGACTGTGCCATCGCTGTAAAACTGCCCACGACAAGGGCAACAAATGTTAAAAATAATTTTCTCATAAAAATAAAATAAAGCCAATCTTTGTAATTAAAGATTGGCTTTATACTTTTTAGCAGAACTCTTCATAAGCTGCCTGTAAGTTAGCAGCGATAGCTCCTGCTGGATGCCCTTCTATATGATGTCTTTCTATCATATGAACTAGCTCGCCATCTTTGAACAATGCAATAGATGGAGAAGACGGTGGAAATGGCGCCATGTGCTTTCTCGCTTCTGCTACAGCTTCCGTATCAAACCCTGCAAAAGCAGTCACCAAATGATCTGGCTTCTTATCTCCTGTAAGGGAATAAAGCACTCCTGGTCTCGCTGCTCCAGCAGAGCAACCACACACGGAGTTGATAACCAATAGTGTTGTCCCTTTCTGTCCAAGCGCTTCTACAACCTGCTCTGGCATTGTAAGGTCTTTGAAACCATTTTCTGTAAGTTCTTCCTTCATAGGAATTACCAATTCTTCTGGATACATAATTTTATTTTTATCAATTTTGGATTAAACAATATTTTAAATAGTTGAAAGTCTTAATGTATTAGTTTTTCCGCTTTCATATACAGGCATCGCATTTAGATTTACCACGAAATCTCCTTGCTTCACAAAACCATAATTACTTGCCAGCATATTCACTTGGATAACCGTTTCATCAGTAGATTTCTGCATATCATAGTAAAACGCTCTAACTCCCCAAAGAAGGTTAAGCTTCGCTAAAACCCTTCTGTCTGAACAGAATACAATGATGTGGGCATGAGGTCTATGAGCCGAAATCTGGAACGCTGTATAGCCTGAATTGGTAAGCGTGATGATACCCTTTGCATTGGCTTTTTTAGCGATTCTCACCGCAGAATAGCAGACCATATCTGTAATGTAGCGGTCTTCTTCCTCGGTTTGTATTTTTTCAATAGGCTTATTGCTGCTCATATAGAGTTTGTCTTTCTCGATATTGCTCACGATTTTAGCCATGTTTTTAATCACATCCACAGGATATTTCCCCACAGAAGTTTCACCAGAAAGCATCACAGCATCAGCACCATCCAGCACGGAATTAGCCACATCATTCACCTCAGCCCGAGTCGGCGTCAGGCTGTTGATCATCGTTTCCATCATCTGTGTAGCGATGATTACAGGTCTGGCGTGATTTCTTGCTGCTTCTACTAATTTTTTCTGAACCACAGGAACTTCCTCCATTGGGATTTCCACTCCTAAATCTCCTCTGGCTACCATGATTCCATCACATTCTCTTAGGATTTCATCCATGTTTTCGACACCTTCGGGTTTTTCTATTTTGGCAATAATAGGAGTATTAAGCTTTCCATTGGTGTGATTTTGAATCAAATCTTTCAAATCTTTGATATCCTGTGCGTGTCTCACAAAGGAAAGCGCAATCCAGTCAAACTCATTATCCAGCATAAATTTAGCATCCTCTATGTCCTTTTCTGTAAGGGCAGGAAGCGAAATCGCCGTATTAGGAAGGTTTACTCCCTTTTTAGAGCTGAGCGGGCCGCCTTGTATTGCTTTTGCTTTTACAATATCTTTTTGATTGGTTTCTATAACTTCAAAAACCAATTTACCATCATCTATCAGAATTCTCTCGCCTACTTTTACATCTTTCGCAAATCTTTCGTAGGTCATATACACTCTGGATGCATCGCCTTCTACATTCTCATTGGTAAAAGTAAGAATGTCCCCAGGGTTGATAAAAGAACCTTCTTTTACCACGCCCACACGGAGTTTAGGTCCTTGCAAATCCCCAAGAATAGCCGTATTAAAGCCGTATTCTTTATTAATAGAACGGATAAGTTCCACATTTTTCTTCACCAAATCATAGTCGGCGTGAGAAAAATTAATTCTAAACACATCCACTCCTTCTTTTATCATTTCTATCATGGTCTCTCTGCTAGAAGATGCAGGTCCCAATGTTGCTATTATCTTTGTTTTTTTCAAATCTCTATTTATCATAAATTATTATTTGGTATAGTTCATGTTCTGAAGACAGCTGGAATTCTTCTACGGAATCCACCCAATCCTGAGGAAAATTTATACTAGAAAAATCCTCCCAGCCATTTTTTGAAAAGATTATATAATCTACTTCTTTATCTATAAAATATTTTTCTTCGTCTCCTTGCTGAAAAAGCTCATTCGGACTTGTTTGTTTTGTTTCGGACCAAAAAGACTTGTTAGCAAAGATAGTAAATTTAGCTTGTGTAATTTCATCATAAGTTTCAAACTTTGGAAATTTATAATGCCTAAAATAATCCTCTGCCATTAGGTCATCAGCCCTGTGAAAATTAAACAAATTGAGTTGATTTACCTTGAAAAACAGCTCATGATTAGATATTTGTTGTTTCAATTTTATCAACCCTATTAGAATTTCTTCTTCTTCAAAATCAAGGAAAATTTTGTTATTTTTCAAGGATATTTTCTCTTTTATTTAATG
Organism: uncultured Riemerella sp.; assembly: GCA_937890925.1. Taxonomy (GTDB): domain Bacteria; phylum Bacteroidota; class Bacteroidia; order Flavobacteriales; family Weeksellaceae; genus JABCPE02. Next base: position 24,148 of record CALAEK010000065.1, on the reverse strand, counting down.
CATAAAACGCTCTTTTAGCCGCTTTTTCTTCGGCTTTTTTCTTTGAAGACTCAGAGGCGCAGCCTATTTTTTCTTCATTAAGCAAGACCGAACACCTGAAACAGATACTCTTATTAGGCAGAAGTTCCTCAGCTGTTTCGTACTGGATTTTCACTTTCTTTTTCTGTCCCCATTCCAGAAGAAGGCTCTTGTAGCTTACTATTTTGTTTTCTATTCTGGTAATCTCACTTGGGTTAAGGAGCCATCGCTCGACAACGGACTGGCACATTTCGTAATTAGCATCCAGATACACTGCCCCCACCAAAGCTTCTAATAAATTCCCCGAGATATTTTCTCCTAAAACTTGTAATTTAGAATTCTGAATATAGCTGGTCAAACACAGCTGTTCACCCAAACGATTAAGATTTTGTCTATTGACTATCTTAGACTTCATCTGTGTGAGATAACCTTCATTGTGATTAGGATAGTTCTCATACAGATAACAAGAAATGATACTTCCTATCATAGCATCCCCCAAAAACTCGAGTCTCTCGTAGTTCTTGGAACAGCCACCATCTTTAGAATTTTTTTTTAAGGAAAAAGCCTCTCTGTACAGCTCTACATCTTGGATTTTAAACCCAACAAGCTTACTAATATCGGCAATAAATTTCAGATCCCTATCGGGGTATTTCGTATTTCTTCTTTTCTTTAATAGAAAATCCGAAATATACCTCCTAATCTTATTCATTAGATTTTCTTAAAAAGAACGCAGGCATTATGTCCTCCGAAACCGAAAGTGTTACTCATTGCCACTTTCACATCTCTCTGAACAGCTTTATTAAATGTAAAATTAAGACGAGAGTCTATCTGTTCATCATCAGTAAAATGATTGATCGTAGGAGGCACCACACCATGAACAATGGTTCCTAATGCTGCTATAGCTTCTATAACACCCGCCGCACCTAGAAGATGCCCTGTCATAGATTTTGTAGAGTTGATTTGAATATTATAAGCATGTTCTCCGAATAGTTTAGCGATAGCACTAGATTCTGCAACATCCCCAAGAGGCGTAGATGTACCATGCATATTGATATGATCTACCTCTTCAGGCTGAACACCAGCATCTTCTAAACAGTTTTTCATTACAAGATACGCTCCCAGTCCTTCTGGATGTGGAGCTGTCATGTGGTAAGCATCAGCACTTAGTCCTGCTCCTTTTAGCTCTGCATAGATAGTTGCTCCTCGTTTTACGGCATGCTCATATTCTTCAAGAATAATACAACCTGCTCCTTCTCCAAGAACAAAACCATCACGGTCTTTGTCAAATGGTCTAGATGCTGTTTTTGGGTCATCATTTCTTGTAGAAAGCGCCATCAAGGCATTAAAACCTCCCACACCACTGGCTGTAACAGCAGCTTCTGACCCTCCACAAACGATGACATCCGCTTTTCCTAACTGGATAAGCATTTTAGCATCTATCAGAGCATTGGTTGATGATGCACACGCAGAAACAGTGGTATAATTCGGCCCGTGGAATCCATATTCTATAGATATATTCCCTGGCGTGATATCTGCTATCATCTTAGGAATAAAAAATGGATTAAACCTAGGAACATCTGTATTTGCCCAGCCTAAAACTTCGGCTTCAAAAGTTCCTAATCCTCCAATTCCAGAACCCCAAACTACACCTACTCTATCCTTGTTTACCTCATCTTCTATTATTCTACTATGTGCCACAGCTTCTCTTGCTGCAACAATCCCCAACTGTGTGTTTCTGTCCATTTTCTTCGCCTCTTTCTTATCAAAATGAGCAAGAGGGTCAAAATTTTTGACTTCACAAGCAAATTGAGTTTTAAAATTAGTAGAATCAAAAAGAGTAATAGGTGCAGCACCACTTACACCCTTAGTGAGATTTTCCCAATATTCCTGTACATTACTGCCCAGTGGCGTAATGGCTCCAAAACCTGTAACTACTACTCTCTTTAATTCCATAATTTTTTTAGTTTTTCAGTAAAACAATTATTTAATCACTTCCTCGATGTAAGCGATTGCATGACCTACAGTCTGAATTTTTTCAGCTTGGTCATCTGGGATTTGAATGTTAAATTCTTTTTCAAATTCCATGATCAATTCTACTGTATCCAAAGAATCAGCTCCTAAATCGTTAGTGAAGCTAGCTTCTGGAGTTACTTCTGTTTCTTCAACATCAAGCTTATCAGCAATGATAGCTTTTACTCTAGATGTAATGTCTGACATAACAATATAATTTTAAATTTATTTTTGTGCAAATATATGAATTTTGAATACAATTCAACTTTTTTATAGGTTAAAATTAAAATTATTTTTTCATTCCCGCAAATCTAATACTCCATTTCCCTTAGTTTTGGAGAGGTAAGTCTCACCACTACAGCGATAAGCATCGTAATAGAACCACCTATAACCACGGCATTTACCGCCCCGAAAAGCCTTGCTGCCACTCCACTTTCGAACTGCCCCAGCTCATTGCTGGACATCACGAACATGCTGTTGATGCTCATCACTCTTCCCCTCATATAGTCAGGCGTTTTCAACTGGACTATTGTCCCTCTAATAACCCCACTGACACCATCCAAAATACCACTCATCAGCAATGCTAAAAATGATAAAATAAAATATTCTGAAATTCCAAAGAGCAAAATGCATACCCCAAATCCAAAAACACTGAAAAGCAGAAGCTTACCTTGATTTTTTCTTAAAGGGAAGAAAGTCAGTGTGAAAATAGAAATCCCTGCTCCTATGTCCGTAGCTGCGTTCAGAAAACCATAACCTACCGCTCCCAGCTGTAAAATATCCTTTGCAAAAACAGGAATAAGAGCCACAGCGCCACCAAAAAGCACGGCAAACAAATCCAATGTCAAAGCTCCTACAATTTCTTTTGTTTTAAAGATATAATGCAAACCTTCCTTTATACTCTCATAAACATTGACTTCTTGGTCTTTAAATTCCGAATGTTGTGGTTTTGTTTTAAAATAAAAAAAGAAAGCCACAAATAAGGAAGAAACTATCACTACTAATGTTCCTTTGATTTGCAACAGAGAAACCAAAAATCCACACATCGCATGTCCCATGACTGACGCCGCCAAAAATGTGGTCTGATTGATAGTAATGGCTCTTGGGAGAAGTTCTTTGCTCACGATTTTAGGTATCATCGCAGGAACAATAGGCCCAAGGAAAGACCGAGCAATCCCTGTAAGAAAAACCACAAAATAAATAAAATAAGTGACCTCATCATTAGTAAATCCTAAATTTCCCTGAAACCAAGCAGGGATAAGCAACGACCCAAGAAGAATGACATAAGCAAAATTACAAATGAGCAGAAGCCTTCTCTTTTCGTTCATATCAATGAAATGCCCAGCATACAAAGCACACCCCACCGCAGGAATCACCTCAGACAAACCAATCAGCCCGATAGAAAACGGATCTCCTGTCAGCTCATAAACCCACCAGCCCAAAAGCGTGGAAGTCATCTTAAAAGCAAGGATAATGAAAAACCGCCCTGTAATAAGGTTTCTAAACTCCTGATTCTTCAATGCTTTTAAGGCATCAAGTGATATTTTTAGGCTCATTATTTATTTTCTTAATGTATTTATCAATTCTAAAATTTCCTCTTCTTCCGTATTTGTCGGTAAAACCTTTGCTATATTATCAAAATCTTTTTTCAAGAAATCTATATTTTCTAAACTAAGTTTAGGGCAAATATTCGTCAAAATCCAATATTTCCAAATCAAATCATCTGTTTGGAAAACTTTAGAAATTTCACTAATGAACAAATCTTGTCTTGCCACAATAATTTCCACAATTTTAGGAAATATAGGCCAATTAGCATCCTGTGTCCAAGTCAGCAATTCACTTGTAATTTGAGATAAATCAGAGTCATTTAATAATTTTATTTTCTCTAAATTACTATCATCTAATTTGTCTTTGGGCAATAAGGTTTTTATATTTTTCATCATTTGATTATGCCAATTTCTTGAATTTCTCCAAAATATCGGCTATTTTCCTATCATTGGCAAGCCGTGGGATTTTATTTTGTCCGCCCAGCTTTCCTTCTGCTTTGGCGTATTCTTGAAAAGCATTTTTAGCCAAACAACTGATTTTCAGTGATTGAAGAATATTCCCTGAAATCAAATCATCATAATAAACATTTCGCTCTCTCATCTCCAAATCCAGTGTTTTCCTAAATTCTTCCAAATCCTCTGGCTGTTTCTCAAATTCTATAAACCATTCGTGATAAGGAAGTTCCTTGTTTTCAGGCGTTACCTGCGGCGCAAGGTGAAACTCGGTGATTTGCGCTGGGTGTTTTGCCACTGTGGCTTTCATGGCTTCTTCCACCTCAAAAGCAATTACATGTTCCCCAAAAGCAGAGGTAAAATGCTTCGTTCGCCCGCTTACCAAAACTCGGTGAGGATTTTTAGAAATAAAACGAACCACATCGCCGATGGAATACGCCCAAAGCCCAGAATTAGTACTAATAACCAAAGCATAATCTTTATTTAGCTCAATTTCTGACAAGGTCAATCTCCTTGCATTAGGTTTCCCAAATTCTTCTAACGGAACGAATTCGTAGAAAATTCCATGATTGGTCAAAAGCAAAAGCCCTTCCTGCGTGTAATCATCTTGAAAAGCGAAAAAACCCTCACTCGCTGGAAAGGTCTGAATAATATCCACCCCGCCGCCTAAAAGATGTTCCATTTTTTCTCGGTAAGGTTCATAATTCACTCCTCCTGTGATGATGAGCTGAAGATTTGGGAAAATTTCCTTTATTTTTTTACCTTTTTTATCAATTAGTTTTTCAAAATACATAATGAGCCACGGCGGAATACCAGAAATCAAAGTCATATTCTGGTTTTCAGTCTCTTCCACGATTTTATCCACCTTGGTTTCCCAGTCTTCTATGCAGTTGGTTTCGTAGGAAGGCAGTCTGTTTTTTTGAAGGTAATTTGGGATGTGATGCGCCACAATTCCTGACAGCCTGCCCGTTTTGATGCCGTTGATTTCTTCCAGCTCTGGAGAACCTTGCAGGAAAATCATTTTCCCTGCCACAAAATCTGCATTGTCCTTTTGGGCAATGTAGTGGAATATCGCTGATTGTGCAGCGGCTATTTGGTAAGGCATTCCCTCCTTTGAAATGGGTATGTACTTCGCGCCTGATGTCGTCCCAGATGTTTTAGCGAAATATTCTGGCTGGGAAGTCCATAGAATATCTTTTTTTCCGTTTTTTATTCGCTCTATATAGGGTTTTAAATCCTCATAATCACTGATAGGAACTTTTTCCTGAAAATCCCTGATAGATTGGATTTCTCCAAAATGATGTTCTTTTCCAAAAAGCGTGTTTTCGGCTGTTTTTAATAAAGAAAACAAAAGTTTTTCTTGGTCAGCCGCTGCATTTTGTTTATAAATTTCAGCATTTTGGGTATGTTTTTTTGCCCAAAGTAAGGCTATTTTAGTCTTTAAAAAATTTATCATAAGGCAAAAATAAAGATTTTAATGAAAACTACTTTTTACAATGGGAAATTTAATTATATTTGGGAAAAATCTTTAGTTATGATTAACAAAACATTATGCTGCGCAGTGGGTTTAGCTGCCATTTCATTTATGAACGCTCAACACAATTATCCTAAAACAGAGAAAATAAGCCACACCGATGAGTATTTCGGTACGAAGGTGGAAGACCCTTACCGTTGGCTGGAAGACGACATGTCCCAAAACACCAAAAACTGGGTAAAAAGTGAGGTAGATTTTACTAATGATTATTTGGCTAAAATCCCTTTCAGAAAGGACATCGCGAAACAGCTGAAAGACATCTGGAATTATGAGAAAATTTCTGCTCCATTCAAAGAGGGAGATTACACCTATTTCTATAAAAACGATGGGCTTCAGGCGCAGTATGTTCTATACAGAAAGGACAAAAACGGAAAAACAGAAGTATTCCTTGACCCTAATAAATTCTCTGCTGACGGGACTACTTCCTTGGCGGGAATCAGCTTTAATAAAAAAGGAAACCTCGTTACTTACAAAATTTCAGAAGGAGGCAGCGACTGGAATAAAATCATCATCCTAGATGCCATTACCAAAAAACAAATCGATGAAACTCTTGTAGATGTGAAATTCAGTGGAATTGCATGGCTTGGCGATGAAGGTTTCTACTATTCTAGCTACGACAGACCTGATGGAAGCGTACTCTCTGCAAAGACAGACACGCACAAAATCTATTTCCACAAACTGGGAACTAAGCAGTCCGAAGACCAGCTCATCATCGGTGGAGAGAACTTTAAGCGAAGATATCTTTCTGCCAGCGTTTCTGATGACCAGAGATTTCTAATCATTTCTGCGGCGAATGCTACGAATGGGAACGAGCTTTACATCAAGGATTTAAAGAAAAAAACAGACTTCATTCCTGTACAGACTGGGTATGATTTTAATACAAATGTAATCGACACCAAAGGCGATTTCATCTATGCTATCACGGACAAAAATGCTCCAAACAAAAAAATAGTGAAATTCAATATCAACAATCCTAACAGCTGGACAGAAGTAGTCCCAGAAAAAGAAAATGTGCTATCTATCTCTACTGGCGGCGGATATCTTTTTGCTAAATATATGAAAGATGCTATTTCTTTCGTGCAGCAGCTGGATTACAACGGGAAACTGATCCGTGATATCAAACTCCCTGGTGCTGGGAAAGCAGATGGTTTCGAAGGAAAAACAGGAGAAAAAGAGCTGTATTTTTCATTTACAAATTACATCACGCCTAGCACGATTTATAAGTATAATTTGACCACAGGGAAATACCAAATTCACCAAAAACCTAAAGTGAAATTTAATCCTGATGACTATGTATCTGAACAAGTATTTTTCACCTCAGCAGACGGAACTAAAATACCGATGATGATCAACTATAAAAAAGGATTAAAAAAAGATGGTAAAAACCCAACTATCCTGTATTCTTATGGAGGGTTTAATATCAGTCTTACGCCTTCTTTCTCGCCTGTAAATGCTATCTGGATGGAAAACGGAGGAATCTATGCCGTTCCAAACATCCGTGGTGGTGGTGAGTATGGCAAAAAATGGCACGATGCAGGAACCAAAATGCAGAAGAAAAATGTATTCAATGACTTCATCGCAGCAGGAGAATACCTACAAAAGAACGGATACACTTCACCGAAATATATGGCTCTTTCTGGGCGTTCTAATGGCGGACTTCTCGTAGGTGCTACGATGACTATGAGACCAGACCTTGCCAAAGTAGCTTTCCCAGGTGTGGGAGTATTGGATATGCTTCGTTATAACAAATTTACTGCTGGTGCTGGCTGGGCTTATGACTACGGAACAGCTGAGGACAGTAAAGAGATGTTTGAATACCTGAAATCCTACTCGCCTGTTCATAATGTGAAAAAAGGTGGTTGCTACCCTTCTACAATGATTATTACCAGCGACCATGATGACCGTGTAGTTCCTGCACACTCCTTCAAATTCGGAGCTGAACTACAAGAGAAACAAAGCTGTCCAAATCCTATTCTTATCCGAATAGAGATGAATGCTGGGCATGGTGCTGGGCGTTCTACAGACCAAGTTATCAATGAAAACGCTGATTTGCTAAGTTTCGGGTTCTATGAAATGGGCATCCGACAACTGAAATAAAATCAGTTTTCCGCTAAATATTCTATCCCGTTCATTCTGAAATGAGCGGGATTTTGTTTAATTTTATATTAGAAAATACGGCTCAGTATTCAAAAACGACCGCTCAGTTTATTTTTTTAGTTTTCATCGGAAATCTGTTATACCTTTGAATCATCAAAAGATAAAAAACCATGAAAAAGTTTTTCTTTATCTGTCTTTTTATTTCCTTTGGCGTGGCCGTTTTAGGAGTGTTCTGGGTGCAGAATCCCACTTTGGAGAAGTTCTTTTTGGATTTCTGTATTTCTGCCCTTTACATTTATACCATCGGATTCAGCCAAATGCTGCTCAATAATTTTCTCAGCCAAAAATGGGACTGGATATCACAGACCTATGAGCGTGTGACTTTTGGGATTATTTTTACTATTTTGGTCAGTGTGGCGAGTGTGCTTTTGTGCAACTACATCAATTTTATTTTGATACAAAAAATGCCTGTTGAGGTTTTTTGGACAGAGAAAATGTGGTGGATTCATATTTTTAATATCCTTATTTCTCTGGGAGTTTCTGCTTTTCTCCATGCGAGAAGTTTCATGATAGAGTGGACAAAATCTACAATGACGCAGGTGGTGGAGCAGAAAATCATCGCAACTTCCGCGAATGTCCGTTTTGAAAGCCTCAAAAACCAACTCGACCCACATTTCCTTTTCAATTCGCTGAATGTGCTGAGTTCCCTGATTGATGAAAACCCGCACAAAGCGCAGGAATTCACAGCATCAATGTCCAAAATCTACCGATATATTTTGGATAAAAAAGACAAGGAATTGGTAAGCATAGAGGAGGAATTGGACTTTGCGAAGACCTACTGCGAGATGCTCACTGCTCGTTTTGAAGACAGCGTTTCTTTTCATTTTGAAATAGAACCAGAGATCAAAAAATCCTTCATCGTGCCACTTTCGTTACAGCTTCTTTTGGAAAACTGCATCAAACATAATTTCGCCACAGAACAAAAACCTCTAAAAATCAGAGTATATTCAGAAAACCAATATTTAATCGTAGAAAATAATCTTCAGCCACGAAAATCCATTCACCAGTCCTCTGGAATCGGTTTAAATAATATTTCGGCTCGGTATAATTTAATTACAAACAAAAAAGTATTTATAGAAAAAACAGAAAATCATTTCAGTGTAAAAATTCCTATTTTATTAACTTCAAAAATCAAAATTATGCAAACAACTAACGAAAATCTCGCTTATGACAGAGCTTACAAAAGAATGAAAGAAATCAAATCTTTCTACATGCACCTCATCACCTACTTGGTTATGAACACTTTCTTTATCTGTCTTAATTTGTATCACAATCCTAACCACCTTTGGTTCTGGTGGCCACTTGTAGGCTGGGGCTTCGGGGTGGTGATGAACGGGCTGAGCGTATTCTCTCCTTTTGGGAATTCTTGGGAAAAGAGAAAAGTTCGTGAAATTATGGAAAAAGAAGACAAAGAAATTTAACAACGATTACTTTCCAAACGAATGCCTACTCGTTTTAAACGAATAAGCATTCGTTTTAAATCTATAAGCATAAAATTAATTTTAAAAAACTAAAACATGAAAGTCATCATTATAGAAGATGAAAAACCAGCGGCGAGACAGCTCCAGAGAATGCTTTCGCAGTTTCCTGATTTAGAAATCGCAGCGGTCATTCACTCGGTGGAGGAAGGCGTAGAATGGTTCAAAACGCATGAGCATCCACAGCTTATTTTTTCGGATATAGTCCTTGGCGACGGACTTTCTTTTGATATTTTTGAGCAGGTTCCTACCCAGAGTTTTATCATTTACACCACAGCTTTTGACCAATATACGCTACGGGCTTTTAAACTTAATTCTATTGATTACTTGTTAAAACCCATTGCTTTAGAAGATTTAACTAAAGCGATTGATAAATTCAAAAATTTCCTTCCAAAGGAGCAGTTTTATAACAATCTGAATTTCAAGGAACTTATCCAAAAAGAAAAACCTTCTTTGAAACGAGTTTTAGTCAAAATCGGGTATAATTTAAAGATAATCCTTGTGGAAGAAATTTCCTGTTTCTACACCGAAAACAAGATTGTCTATGCTCAGACCTCTGAAAGAGCTTTCCCGACAGATTTTAATTTAGAAGAGCTGGAAAGCGTTTTGGATTCTTCATCGTTTTTCCGCGCAAACAGGCAGTTTATTATTAACATCAATTACATTAAAAACATCCACACTTCGCCACATTACAAAGTAGAACTCCGCTTCCAGCCAACGGAAGAAATCAGCATCAGCCGAGAACGAGTGAAAGATTTTAGAAACTGGTTGAATTAAACCAAATTAAGCTATGTAAATCAAGTTCTTACTATTTTAATTTAGTCGCTATTACATTTTAATTTTAATTTTTTATATGTATTTTTGAGAAAAAATAAAGATTTATACCAGAAAACTCAAACTAATTAAAAAACAAAACCCATGAACAAGAGAACACTTCACGCCCTGGCTTTCCTTGCGTCTTTGCAAGGTTTTTGCCAAGAAAATACGGTGAAAGACAGCATTTCTAATGTCAAAGAAATCCAAGAAGTCATCATAAAATCTCAGAAAAGAAAAGTATTTTCTGACCATGTTTCTTATTCTTTTGATGAAAAAGCAATAGAGTCTGCACGGTACGCAAAAGACTTGGTGGTGAGTGTTCCTCAGCTACAATTAGACCCTGTTTCTAATAATGTGAGCAGCATCCGCGGCGGGAAAATCCTCATCCTTATCAATGGGAGAGAATCTACCAATCTACAGCTTCAAGGAATAAAACCCGAAGCCGTTGTCAGAATTGATTATTACGATGTTCCGCCTACAAGATGGGCAAACAAGGCAGATTTGGTGGTTAATGTCATTACGAGAAATCCAGAAAACGGCTACACGGGAGGAGCCAGCGTACAAAATGCCACTCTTACTGGGTTTGTGAATGGTTCAGCGTATTTCACCTACACGAGAGGCAAAAATACTTTTGGGCTGGATTACAATCTGGGTTTTAGAGACTATGATAACCGAAACTATCACAGCACTTATGAATATTTTTTGAATAGTCAGAAATATCGTTCTGATGAATTTCAAACGGATCATTTCGGATACACAATCCAAGAAATTTCTACAACATATTCAAATTCAAAGGAAAACAGCTATGCATTTCAAGCTAAATTAAACTTGAATATGAACCATTATTTTTCGAGAGCAAATGGAGAAAGTGAATTTATCCAAGGAGCGCTCACTACACAAAACTCAACTATAAACTCTGATAATGAGAAATATATCAATCCTGTTTTAGATCTTTACTTTAATAAAAATATTGGTAAAAAAGACGAATTGGTCCTAAATGTAATCGGTTCTTTTTTCCGAACCCAAAAATCCAAATTGGCCAAAGAATGGGTAACGAACACTGGCGCGAGTGTCTTTGAAAACGATATGAATCTCAGCAACAGGCAGTTTAATTCCGTTGTAGAACTTGCTCATATTCATAAGTTTAAGATTGGTAAGTTAAACTCTGGGTATAGATTTAGCAATGAGAATATTTTCAATAATCTGACCAACCTTGCAGGGCATTCTGAATATCAAGTAAATTATTTCGAGCAATATTTCTACACTGAATTTTCTGGAAAAATAAAAAAACTGATGTATCGTCTGGGCGCTGGGCTTACGAATATCAATAATAAATCCCAATACGAAAGAACAAACGAATGGTCTTTCACTCCGAATCTGATTTTAGGATATCAATTATCAAAAAGTCAGTCGTTACAATTGATAAGCTCTTATAAACCCTCCACTCCCAGCGGTTCTCAGCTGAGCAGTAATATCGTGCAGCTCGTTCCCAATATAGTAAAACAAGGAAATCCATATCTAAAACCAGAATACCTGTGGAAAAACCAGCTGAAATACTCATTCAACAATAAGTATTTTGACTTTAATATCATTGCTTTTTATAATAACACTAAAAGCGCAATCACAGAGTATTACTCATTTGACCTCCCTACAAACCGATATGTCCTAAGTTATGAAAACGCGGATAACTACACCAAAGGAGGCGCCCAGTTTGTAGGCGTTATCAAACCTTTTGGAAATAATTACCTGAGAATAACCACTCAGCTGGCTCCTATTTGGGAAAAAATCAAAATAAAAGATATAGAAATTAAAAATTCATACCTAAGTAACAGACTTACACTGGTTTCTCAATACAAGAATTTCACGCTTCAATATCAGTTTAATGTTCCTGTGTTTTCGCTGGATGGTGCATTTTTGTACACTAATGAAAATCAAAACCATTTGTTTTTACAATACAAAAAGAATGGCTGGACTTTCACATCGGGAATGTATTGGATAGGCGTCCCTTCTGAATACAAGTCAAAAAGTTATAGTAAAAGTTTAGTTGAATTTACAAATCATACTAAAATTCAGAACAATAAGAACATGCTCGTTTTTGGAGTTGCTTACGATTTCTCTAAAGGAAAAAACAATGAAATTGATAAAAAATTAGAGAATAGCGGAGGCAGCGCTGTTAATTTTTAAAGCCCTATCAAATAAAAAAGACACCGAAAATGGTGTCTTTTTTATTTTTGATTTAAACTATATTTTTGATTTTACTCTTCCGATGAGCGAATCTTTATTTTCATTCACTTCCAAAATCACCGTATCTCCTTCCTGCATTTCTTTACTCACCAGCATTTCGGCAAGTATATCCTCTATGTATTTTTGGATAGCTCTTTTCAGTGGTCTCGCACCGAAATCTTTATCCCAGCCTTTCTCTACGATGAATTCTTTGGCTTCATCTGTCAGCTCCACTTTATAGTTCAGTTTTTCTAAACGAGAATATAGTTTGCCAAGTTCCAAATCTATTATTCTGTGAATATCTTCTTTTTGTAAAGCATTAAAGAAAATAATATCATCTATTCTATTAAGAAACTCTGGCGCAAAGGCTCTTTTCAGAGCGTTTTCTATCGTGCTTCTTGCTCTAGCATCAGAAGTGGATTTTTTTGCAGCTGTTCCGAAACCTACTCCATCTCCGAAATCCTTCAAGTCTCTTGAACCAATATTAGAAGTCAAGATAATAACTGTATTTCGGAAATCTACTTTTCTACCCAAAGAATCCGTCACGAAACCTTCATCCAAAATTTGTAATAAAATATTGAATACATCTGGATGCGCTTTTTCTATTTCATCCAAAAGAACCACCGCATAAGGTTTTCTCCTCACTGCCTCTGTAAGCTGTCCGCCTTCTTCATAGCCCACATACCCTGGAGGCGCTCCTACCAATCTAGACACTGCGAATTTCTCCATATATTCGCTCATATCTATTCGGATAAGGGCATCATCAGAGTCAAACAACTCACGAGCCATCACTTTTGCAAGTTCGGTTTTTCCTACTCCTGTGCTTCCCAAGAAAATAAATGTTCCTATTGGTTTTTTAGGGTCTTTCAGACCTGCTCTGTTTCTTTGGATAGCCCGAACAACTTTTTTAACAGCTTCTTCCTGCCCGATAACTTTTCCATTGAGCACATTGTCCATTTGTGCCAATTTGTCCAGTTCATTTTTACCCACTTTCGTTACAGGAACTCCACTCATCATAGAAACCACTTCGGCTACATTTTCTTCCGTAACGATTTGTTTTCGCTCCTTGATTTCGTTATCCCATTCCTGCTGTGCAAGGTTTAGCTCTATCATCAGGCGTTCTTCCTCCTCTTTGTATTTTCTTGCTTCCAAGTAGTCTTGGGCTTTCACAGCTTTTTGTTTAAGCTCTTTAACTTCCTCTATCTGCTGTTCATACGAAGTAATCGCCGTAGGAACTTTCATATTTTTAATATAAACACGAGAGCCTGCCTCATCCATCGCATCGAGGGCTTTGTCAGGAAGGAATCTGTCTGTGATATACCTTGTAGTAAGATTTACACAAGCTCTGATAGCCTCATCTGTATAAGTCACATTATGATGCTCTTCGTATTTTTCTTTTACTTGATTTAGTATTTGGATGGTCTCCTCCACGCTGGTAGGCTCTACCATCACTTTTTGGAAACGACGCTCCAGCGCCCCATCTTTCTCTATATACTGGCGGTATTCATCCAAAGTAGTTGCCCCAATGCACTGGATTTCTCCTCGTGCCAAAGCAGGTTTGAAAATATTAGAAGCATCCAAACTTCCTGTGGAGCTTCCCGCCCCTACTATGGTGTGCAATTCATCTATAAATAAAATGACATCTCTGTTTTTTTCCAGCTCGGTCATTATGGCTTTCATTCGCTCTTCAAACTGCCCACGATATTTAGTTCCTGCAACCAAACTTGCCAAATCAAGCGTTACCACTCGTTTGTTATAAAGAACTCGCGAAACTTTTTTCTGATGAATTCTCAGCGCCAAACCTTCTGCAATTGCAGATTTACCAACCCCAGGCTCACCGATGAGCAGCGGATTGTTTTTCTTTCTTCGGCTAAGAATCTGGGAAACTCTTTCGATTTCGTTTTCACGACCAATCACAGGGTCTAATTTCCCTTCTTTAGCCATCGTTGTCAAATCCCTTCCGAAATTATCCAGCGTAGGCGTTTTACTTTTCCCTGTTCCGATATTTCCTGTTGGTTTATTGGTTTGTGGAAATGCAGCGTCCTCAGCATCGTCTTCCTCATCATCAAAAGAAGCTTTTGGTAGCTGCCCGCTGTTTTTGAGCATTGCTCTATATTCAGCTGCTACGCTTTCATAATCAATATCATACGCCTCCAAAATATGCGTAGTAGGGTCATCTATTTTATATAAAATACCCAATAAAAGATGAATCGTATTCACCTCATCAGAACGATACTGCTTACTCTCCAAAGCCGCTCTTTTCAAAGAATATTCTGCCAATTTAGTAGGCATAATGCTTCTATCAGGATTTGAGCTAAAATTATTATTGATGCTGATATTTTCTATCTTTCTACGAATTTGAACCAAATCTGCTTTTAGTGCTTCCAAAATATTTCTTGCAGAATTCTCCGTGCCGATAATTCCCAGCAAAAAATGTTCTGTATTCAGAAACTCGCTTTTCAGCCTATTTGCTTCAAGTCTACTATGGCGAAGCACCCTGTCCATTCCCTCCGAAAACTTATTTTCCATAATCTTCATAAATTATATTACTAAATTAGTAATTATTCAACAAACAATATCAAATATTTTACCATTTTTTTTGTCTGACTTTATGTCATATTTTTATTTTTAAAGTTGTTTAGAAATTTTCTGCCCTGAAATCTGTTATATTTTTTATTTTTGCAAAAATCACACGATGAGTATCAAGGAAAAACAACAGGAACTAATAGATGATTTTGCCTTTCTCTCCGACTGGGAGCAGAAGTATGAATATATCATAGATTTGGGCAAAGAACTAAAAGGACTTCCAGAGGAAAAGAAGAAAGAAGATATTTTAATAAAAGGCTGTCAGTCTCAGGTTTGGCTGGATGCCGAACTGCGCGACGGCAAGATTTTTTTTCTTGCTGATTCTGACGGAATTTTGCCAAAAGGCATTATTTCTCTTCTAGTGGGAGTGTACAGCGGACATACTGCCGAAGAAATTCTAGATTCTGATTTTGATTTTATTTCCAAAATCGGACTGCAGGAATTCCTCTCTCCTTCCAGAGCAAATGGACTTGCCTCTATGATAAAACAAATAAAATTCTACGCTGTAGCTTATCAACTAAAATCGTGACCAAAATACTCGCTTACCGTTTTTCCGCATTTGGTGACATCGCCATGCTGGTGCCTGTTCTCAAAGAGTTTCTTGATGAAAATCCTAATACAGAAATCTTGATGGTTTCCAGAAAAAATTTCAAAGATTTATTTGATGGAATTCCAAGACTCAAATTTAAAGGAGTGGATTTAAAGGAATACAATGGATTTTTTGGACTAAAAAAACTATCCAGCGAAATCTTATCTGAATTTCAGCCGGATATGGTTGCTGACTTTCATAATGTCCTCAGATCCAATATTCTCAATTTTTTCTTTTGGCTAAAAAGACTTCCTATTTATAAAATAGACAAAGGCCGAAAAGAGAAAAAACAACTCATCAACACTAAAAACCTCAATAAAACCCAACTCAAAAAAAACACCGAAAGATACGCCGATGTTTTGAGAAAAATGGGATTTTCATTAACGCTTTCACATCAGCTCAAACCTCAGCAAGGAATAAAAAACGGTGTAGGTTTTGCGCCTTTTGCACAGCATTTCGGGAAAATGCTTCCGTTGGAAAAATCTTTTGAATTAGCCAAAGAAATCGCCAAAGAAAAACCACTGTTCTTCTTCGGTGGAGGAAAAAAAGA
This sequence comes from uncultured Riemerella sp., assembly GCA_937890925.1. Taxonomy (GTDB): domain Bacteria; phylum Bacteroidota; class Bacteroidia; order Flavobacteriales; family Weeksellaceae; genus JABCPE02. The sequence goes on along the minus strand of CALAEK010000065.1, from coordinate 8,187 downwards.
AGTAGAAATCCTAAGTGAATGGGAAAAACAAATTCCTAATTCAGAATCCCTCGCAGGGAAACTTTCTTTGAAACAAGAATTAGAAAAAATCTCACAATTAGAACTAATGATTTCTATGGACTCGGCTAATATGCACCTAGCCAGCCTTGTAGGAACTCGCTGTATATCAGTCTGGGGACAGACGCATCCTTATGCTGGTTTTCTTGGCTATGGGCAAAGCGAGGAAGATATTGTCCAAGTGAATGACCTTGCCTGCCGACCGTGTTCAGTTTTCGGAAATAAAGAATGTCATCGCAGCGACTGGGCTTGCCTGCATAACATTGACATTAAAAATATATTAAGAAAAATGGAGATTAGTAACTAATCTCCATTTTTTATTCATAATCAAAATCCCAAAATTAGAAGAATTTACCTCTGTGTCTCATATTAGGATTATGCATGTGTTTCTGCATGTTTGGTTTTTTCATTTGCTCTTTCATCGTTCTGATGTGTTCTGTAAGCATTCCTGCTGTATCTAGTTTTTGTGCATCATTCAGCAATCTCTGCGCGTCTGTTTTATTACCTCTAGAAAGTGCTGCAATTGCTAGATTAAACTTCGCTAAAGCTCTATCATGCTTCATGCTCATTCCATATTCAAGAGCTGTTTTCATCAACCCTTCTGCTTTCAATGGATTTTCAGCATATGTAAGCCCCAGCATATAGTGATAGTATCCGTATTGGCTTCTGTGCAGCTGTGTTTTATAATCTGTAATATTAGAAAGCAGTCTCGCAACTTCATCCAGCTTCTGGTCTCTCATCTTCCAAAGAGATAAAAGAATATATTCATTCTTAAAAAACAATATAACAGGAACTATTGATAGAACTACACATACTATCCCCCAGCCTACTTGTCTGTTGAACATCAGGAATATTCCTCCTGCTACCATTAGTCCTGCAATCACTAATTTTATGTACTTATTCATTCCAAAATCTTTTTAGGATTGCAAATTTAATGATTATTTTAATATTTTCTAAATTTAGTTCAAAAATAGAAAAACATAACGCCATCAAAATTCTATATTTTCTCTACTGCTATTCGCTTGGTCTTTTTTATTCTGAAACTCCTTTTTATTTTTTTTATAATTAAATTAAAAATTGTATTTTTAGGGAGTTAAAATTTTAAATAAATGTTTGATTTTTTAGAAAATTTAGAGGTTCTACATCGTTCTTTTTGGTATGTAGCCTTATTCAGCAGTTTAGTATTTGTGGTTCAGGCTGTACTCACTTTCATTGGCAGTGACAGCACGGATGGCACAGCGCCTGATTTTGATGGTGATTTTGATGGTGTCGATGCACCTTTTCAGCTTTTCTCGCTGAGAAATCTTACCAATTTCCTACTAGGTTTTGGGTGGGCTGGTGTTGCTTTTTACCCAATGGTAGAAAACAAATTTTTACTTACCATTATTGCGGCAGCTGTGGGCGTTGGTTTTGTATTGATTTTCTTTTTAATTGTTAAACAACTACTTAAATTATCAGAAGACAATACTTTTAAAATCAATGATTTAAAAAATAAAACAGGCGAAGTCTATCTCAAAATTCCTGCTCAGAGCCTTGGAAAAGGAAAAGTTCTTATTTCGCTGAAAGGAACCAATCATGAGCTCAATGCGATAACGAACTCCAGCACAGAGATTTTGTCTGGCGAACTTATAAAAGTAATTGATATAAAAGATGAAATTTTAATTGTAGAAAAAATTTAAAGTAAAATTATATGAGCCCGTTTATTATTATTGTAGCATTAGTTTTTGTGCTTTTTGTGACTCTTGTTTCTCTTATTTCGCGTTACAAGAGATGTCCTTCGGACAAAATTTTGGTGATTTATGGAAAAACTGGCGGAAGTTCTGCGAGATGTATCCATGGCGGTGGCGCATTCGTATGGCCTGTAATTCAAGACTTTGCATACCTTGATTTAAAGCCGATTTCCATCGAAGCCAATCTTACCAACGCCCTTTCGCGCCAGAATATTCGTGTGGATGTACCGTGCCGATTTACCATCGCTATTTCCACTGAAACAGACACGATGGGAAATGCCGCTGAAAGACTTTTAGGGCTTTCGCCAGAGCAGATTCAGGAACTTTCTAAGGATATTCTTTTTGGACAGCTTCGTTTAGTGATTGCTACGATGACCATTGAGGAAATCAACTCTGACCGAGACAAATTCCTTGAAAATATTTCTAAAAATGTAGATACCGAACTTAAAAAAATAGGTCTAAAACTCATCAATGTCAATGTAACCGATATCAAAGATGAGTCTGGCTACATCGAAGCTTTAGGGAAAGAAGCCGCTGCGAAAGCGATTAACGAAGCTAAAATTTCCGTTGCTGAACAAGAAAAAATCGGGGAAACGGGTAAAGCTGAGGCCGACAGAGAAAAAGATGTACAAATCGCGGAAACCAACAGAGATAGAGATGTAAAAATTGCGATTACTCAAAAAGACAGAGAAATCAGCATCGCATCCGCTGTGAAAGATGAGTCTATCGGTAAAGCCGAAGCTGAAAAGGAATCGAGAATTGCGACTTCACTTGCAAATTCCCTTGCTGTAAAAGGGGAAAACGAAGCGAAAATAACCATCGCTAATTCCGATGCACAGAGAAGAGAAAAAGAAGCCGAAGCTCTCAAAATAGCAATCACAGCAGAGAAAGTTCAGGCAGCGAAAGCCCTTGAAGAATCTTATTTGGCTGAACAAAAAGCGGAAGCTGCGAGAGCTGAAAGAGAGCGTTCCACACAGAATGCCAACATCGTAGTTCCTGCGGAAATCTCTAGACAAAAAGCCATCATCGATGCGGAAGCCGAAGCGGAAAAAATCAGACTAAAAGCCAAAGGGGAAGCCGATGCCATCTATCTAAAAATGGAAGCCGAAGCGAAAGGTCTCCTTGAAATCCTTACAAAACAGGCTGAAGGTTATGACCAAGTCGTAAAAGCCGCTGGTGGAGATACCAATTCTGCGTTCCAGTTGCTGCTTATTGAAAAACTTCCTGAATTGGTTAAAACACAGGTGGAAGCCGTTAAAAATATTAAAATTGATAAAGTTACAGTTTGGGACAGCGGGAACAATCCTGACGGAAATACTTCCACGGCTAATTTCGTTTCAGGAATGATGAAAACTGTACCGCCTCTGAATGATTTATTCAATATGGCTGGGCTTAATCTTCCTGAATATCTAAAAGGAAAAAGCGAAATTCCTCATCAAGAGCCAAAGGCAAAAAATGAGGAAATCATCATTGAAAACAATGAACCTGAAGAGGAACTTTAAAAAATCAGAAAAAATCCAGTAACACATACTGGATTTTTTTATGCAATTTTATTAACATTTATAAAACTTATAAATTATTGATTTATAATTGTTTGTTATAAATTATAGTTACTTTTCAACATTGCGTAGAATTTTGAGAGTTTAATCTTTATCTTTGTCCCATGGTACAAAAAGAAACATTATCATCTCTCACACATGGAAATTTTGCAAAGGAACTGTCTATTTCTCAAGGGAAAGTTCCGCCTAATGCAGTGGAATTTGAAAAACTTGTAATCGGGACTTTTTTGATTGACAAGAAAGGTCTGGACCACTCCATAGACTTGCTAAAACCAGAGGTTTTCTACGATCCGAGACATCAGGAAATTTTCAGAGCGATTCTAAAACTCTATGAAAACAACCATCCTGTGGATATGGTGACCGTGATTCAGGAACTGAAACGCACCGAAAAACTTAGCCTAGCTGGAGGTGACCACTACATCATAGACCTTACCACAGTAGTGAGTTCTTCTGCGCATATAGAATACCATGTGAGAATCATTTTGGAGAAATACATCCTCCGCTCACTTATCAATGTTTCTGCCAATGTTATTGACAATTCTTACAAAGAATCTACCGATGTTTTCGAGCTTTTGGATAAAGCCGAACAAGGTTTCTTTGAAATCACAAACGGAACCATCAAAAAAGGTTTTGATACGGCTAATTCTTTGGTAAAGGAAGCCATCGATAAAATTAAAGCTCTAAAAGACAAAGAAGGGCTTTCTGGTATTCCTTCGGGCTTTAGAGATGTTGATAAAGAAACTGGCGGCTGGCAAAATTCTGACCTCATCATCATCGCAGCGCGTCCTGCGATGGGTAAAACGGCATTCCTGCTTTCCATGGCAAGAAACATCGCCGTTCAGCACCAAATTCCGATGGCGCTTTTCTCCTTAGAGATGGCCTCTGTACAACTCATCACAAGGATGATCGCCTCCGAAACGGGCATCTCTTCCGAAAAACTAAGAAAAGGACAAATGAGCGATGAAGAATGGCAAAGACTGTTTAACAATGTATCTGAGCTGGAAAATGCTCCTCTCTACATAGATGAAACTCCAGCGCTTTCTGTATTTGATTTTAGGGCTAAATGCCGAAGACTCGTAATGCAGCACGGCGTGAAAATCATCATGGTAGACTATCTCCAGCTGATGACCGCAAACAACGGCGGAAAAGGAGCAGGAAACAGAGAACAGGAGATTGCTACTATTTCGCGTTCCCTAAAAGCCATCGCAAAAGAACTTAATGTTCCTGTGATTGCTCTTTCTCAGCTATCCAGAAGTGTGGAAAGCAGACCTAACAAACGCCCCCAGCTTTCGGATTTGAGGGAGTCAGGAGCGATTGAGCAGGATGCCGATATCGTTTCTTTCCTCTTCCGTCCTGAATATTACAAAATAGAAAACTGGGAAGATGGAAGCCCATCTGCTGGGCAGGCGGAACTCATTATCGGAAAGCACAGGAATGGAGCTGTTACAGATGTAAGGCTTTCATTCCAATCAAGTTTAGCAAAGTTCTCGGATTTGGATTTATTTGGAACTAATGAGCAGCCTTCTTATGCCCAGCCAAATCAGAATGCCTTTGATAATATCCGAGTAAGCATAGACCCTTCAGCAGCATTTGATTTACCTAAGAATAATCTTTCCGCTTCATCTATGAATGATGAAGATGACATGCCTTTCTAAAAATATGAAAATAGAAATCTATACCGATGGTGCGTGCAGTGGCAACCCTGGGAAAGGCGGCTATGGTATCATCATGCGGGCACCAGAGAAAAACTATGAGAAATGTTTTTCGGAAGGGTATCGGCTGACGACCAACAACCGTATGGAACTTCTCGCGGTAATCACAGCTCTGGAAAACCTCAAAGAAGAAGGACATGATATTCACATCTTTACCGACAGTAAATATGTTGCCGATGCGGTAAATAAAAACTGGATTCTTGGCTGGATAAAAAAAGGCTTTAAAAATGTAAAAAATCCTGACCTATGGAGAAAATTTATCCCGCTTTTCAGCAAGTATAGACCCACTATCCACTGGATAAAAGGCCACGCAGGACATCCACAAAATGAAAGAGCTGACCAGCTCGCTGTAGCAGCATCGCAAAAGGAAAATCTACTGATAGATACTTTCTTCGAAAAGGAAGAAGAAAATCTTTTTTCGGAATAAAAAAACACCCAGATTATATTCTGGGTGCTTATTTTTATTTAAACTCTATAACTCCACCTACTACTTTTTTTACATCTCTTTGTTTCGGGTTTCCGTGGATTTCTATTCTTCCGCCTGCTCTCACGGTGGCATTTACAGCTTTAGAAGCGTAGACTTCCGCCTTTCCGCCTGCATTTACAGTTACAGAAACATTTTCGCCCTCGTTATCATCGCCTTTGTATTTTGCGCCAGAGTTCATCACAATTTCTTGAACATCTGCATTCCCTGAAAGTTCTACTTCGCCGCCAGAGTTTCCTCTTACATTCAGTTGTTTTACATCTACTTTCATTTGGATTTTAGAACCTTCATTAGAAGTAATTTTCAGTAGATTAGCTTTCAATACATCATTAGAAGTGATCTCCGAACCTTGACTTGCCTGAATATCACTAAGGTCATTGTAATAAACCTTTACTTTAACATCATCTCCTTGCAGGAGTTTCAGAGTTTTGGTACGGATTTTTAGTTCACCGTTTTTATTGATTACTTGAATTTTAGAACTGCCGTCGCCTATGATTTCCACTTTGTTTTTCTTGGATTCTATAAGCTCTACGGAAATCCTGTCATAGACTTTTAGAGAAGTAAAATCGCCAACTTCTCTGTCATTCTGTGCAAAAGAAAATACCACACCAAAAAGGAATAAAATTCCTGATAATAAATTTTTCATCATGTTTGATTTTTCTATTAGAACGAAAAAAATGAACTTTCATTATGTTTTTAAATAAAAACACCTATTCTTCTACAGAATAATCCGTTATTCCAAATCTATTTCCAAACGGATCTTCAAACTCAACAGCATATCCTGTTCTTATTCTGAAAGGTTCTGATAAAAATTTAATTCCGCTTTCTTTCATTTGCTGATATTTACGATTTACATCATCTACTTCAAACCATATTGTCTGTTTCAAGTCTTTAAATTTATTTTTATCTTTTAATATTATTGCCGCTTCTTCACCATCAACACAGAATGCTACCATTCCCATATCCGAAAAATCAAACTTTACTTTTAATCCTAAATTATTTTCATAATATTTTTTTGCCATTTCCAAGTCATCAACTGGAATAAAAAAGTTATCATATTTTTTCATTGTGTTTATTTTTAAGTTAAAAACGAAAAAAGACTTTCATGAAGAAAGTCTTTTGTAATATTTTAAGTAAGCATACCACCATCTACATTGATAACCTGCCCTGTAACATAAGAAGATAAGTCACTTGCCAAGAATAGACATGTATTGGCTACATCGGTAGTCTGCCCTCCTCTCTTTAACGGGATAGCATCTCTCCAGCCTTGTACCACTTCTGGGCTTAGTTTAGCTGTCATTTCTGTTTCTATGAAACCTGGCGCTACGGCGTTACAACGGATGTTTCTAGAACCAAGTTCCAAAGCAACAGATTTAGAGAATCCGATAACACCAGCCTTAGAAGCTGCGTAGTTTGCCTGTCCTGCGTTTCCTTTAACACCTACCACGGAGGCCATGTTGATGATAGACCCTGTTCTCGCTTTCATCATAGGCTTGATAGCTGCTTTTGTAAGGTTGAATACAGAATCCAAATTCACTTTCATGATGATATCCCACTCCTCTTTGCTCATTCTAAGGAGAAGATTGTCTCGGGTAATTCCTGCATTATTCACAAGGATATCTATCTGCCCGAAGTCTGCGATAACATCGTCTATCAGTTTCTGAGCCTCATCAAAATCGGCAGCGTTAGAGTGGTATTCTTTAGCTGTAGTGATTTTATTTAGGTCTGCTTCCACTTGTTTTGCTAAGTCATCTGGACCGATGTGGGAGAATGCTATTTTAGCTCCCTGCTCTGCAAAAACTTCTGCTATTCTTTTTCCGATACCTGTAGCCGCACCTGTGATGAGGGCTACTTTTCCTTCCAATAATTTCATATTCTTATTATTTTATAAATTTTCATACTTCCTTAGAATCTTTATTACTTCTAATTTATTATTTTTATCTACTTTTTCAATATCTTCCAAAACTTCTATATTTGAATTTGTAAATTCTTTAAATTTCTTTCTAAAATCATATTGATCCCATCGAACCTCTCTCCTCGCCTCTTCATCAACAAAATAATTTACTATTTTTTTATCTCCTAATCCTTTAAAAGTATATTCTACATACCATTTTATTCTTCCATCATATACTAATTCTTGCAAAGCATTTGGGTAATTTGATCTATTTACAAAAATTCTTTCCTCATTAGCATAATCCAAAATTCTCATTTCCTTTACGACTTTATTAGTTAAAAAATTTCTTTTCCCATCTTTATCATAAATCGCAAAATATTGTGTTATAGAAGCTTCGTCCAAACTACCATCAACCGACTTTAATGCTTGTAATTTAGTTTTTACTTTCTCTCCATTTACAAATATAATTTCTGCATCTACAACTTTATTTGATTTTATATTTACATTTTCTGTTGAATAATCTTGAACAGATTTCAAACTATTTTCATTTGAAACAAAGCAGGAAGTTAATATAAAACCTAAAGTGATAATATAAAAATTTTTTCTCATAGATTTTTTTACAAAAGTATTATTTTAAATTTAATTAAGTTGTCCATTCCTTATATTTTTTAATTTTTATTTTACTTTCTCTCACTTATTTTTCATTATTCAATTTTATTTTAAAAATAAACTATATAAATTCATCATATCT
>CALAEK010000064.1 GCA_937890925.1 uncultured Riemerella sp. | reverse complement strand
CCTCGTTACTTTTGACAGTGAGTTGAGACGGCTCAAAAGTAACAAAAAGCCATTACCAAGTTAAATCTTCATTAAACAGTTCTTTTGCAAAAGCTATATTCTGTAACGAAACATTGCTATGTATTTGAATCAAATCCTGCGGTGCTGTAAGAAAATTAGACAAACAAGATTTTACTCCTAACTCATTTATGCCATAATCACATCTGCGAGAGAATGCTTTTGTTATATCTTTATCCTCTACATTAATTCTTTGGCTGAAAGATTAGGTGTATAGTAGGCATTTATTCAAACTTTATATATGGGTTTACACATGTCATTTCCCAGAGGTTATCATTTTCGTTATAATCAAAATAGATTCCATTTAGATTATTAACTTCAGAAAAATCAATATCTGAGTTTTCCTTTATTTTGTTTACAACAACAAAATCTAAACTTAATAGATATTGTTCGTTATTAATCAATCTTGCAATCAATCGCTTAGTTTGTTCATGTACTTTTCCATAAGTAAAATTCGGCACTTTTTTGATCTTAAAAAATTCCCTTTTTGAAAATTTTACTAATAATTTAATCCATGATGCTGCATTTTCGGATACTTGTGTTATGTAGTGATTAGCATTAGTTATTAAATCTTGTTTATATGTTTTAATGCTTTTTTCCCAAAGCTCATCTTCATACATATTTGCGATTTCATGGGCAGAAGACCTTGAACGAATACCTGCCTGATAAATCTTAACTGATTTTATATCGGGTAAACCCAACTCTATAAGAATTGCCAGTTCTTCAATAATTTCAGATTCATCAATTAACTTTCTAAGTCTAAGTTTTTTTGCTATTCCATTGAGAATCCATGGCAATTTAAAAGAATAATGATTTGTTATTATACTAATTGCATTATCATGTTGCGCAATATCTGACATTGCGACGCCACTCAACCATTTGCTTCGTATTTCCCTTGAATCAGCACTCTCTATAGATTCTTCTTTTAATACATTTATATCATTAATAGTATTTTCAATATTTTCAAGAAGTGAGATTCGGTCTTCCAATGTTTTATCTCCGACGATATAACTTTGAACAAAACTAATAACTTCATCTATTCTTTCTTCAATTTGCAAATCGGAATTTATTGGAATCCCAGAGCACACAACTTTTTTCCAATTTTCTTTTTCTTCTCCTACTTTTCTTGTTATGCCTTTAATTCTGGCTTTTACAAACCTTATAACCTCCTCACCTGTGATGTCTTCATAATACTTAGTTTGCAAATACGCTAAAGATTTAGCGAAATAATCATCAACCCATTCTAATATATTCCCTTCGGGGTTATTAGAATTATGTAGTGATAATAAGCCGTCATCAATCCAATCAAGAAGAGCATCAATCTCATCTGATTGTTCGTGAATCTCATCAATACGGTTTTCTGCAAGTAAGTTAATAAGTGTGTCAAATGACAACCCATTTGATAGTGATATGTTTTTTAATACTCTTATTAACCTCAAACAGCCGCTTCTTGCAGCATCAATATTATCTTTATTTAAGTATTCTGAAATGAGATTTCTCTTCCATCTAATTTTATTATGATCCTTTCCCGTAATGTCAAGTGCAACTAAAATCTTCCCTTCATGATCTACAAACGCACGGCCAGCTCTACCTGCAATATTCCAAAAATCTCTTTTGGTAATTAGTGTCTTCCCCTGATACAAAGTAGAAAAAATGACAGTAGACACACCAAGATTGACCCCCTGCCCCAATGTTGAGGTTGCAATAATTACTCTGGGTTTTTCACTTCTCATTAGTCGTTCTAATGGAAGTCGAACATCTGAAAGTAGGTCTGCATTATGACAAAAAATCCCCATTTTTGCAAATCTGAGCCATTCAGAATCTTTTCCATAAGATTCGACACAGGCCAATTGGAAAGCTTCCCAATTGGCTTCGTTTTTAAACCTAAATTTATCATCTTCAGTCTCAATACATTCTTCATATTCTCTTGCTATAGTAAATACGGATTCTTTTTTGCCAACAAATATCAAGACGGGGCCAAAATCTCTTAGTTTGTATGCAGTAGCAGCAATAGCTTGGTTCTTGCTTTCTGGAAAATAATAAGTTTTTCTTTGTCGCGGCTTCTTGGGTAATTCTTGTTGTACAATAAAATTAGGGTTAAACGAATTTCTTTCTGTATCATTACTTTTCCATTTTAAGTTAACAGCCCTCCCATTCCACTCCATTATTCCAATTCTTTCATCAGAAGGTCGCCAGTTTTCTTTATACACATTATCGGAAGAACCGGTAAGCCATTCAGATAAATCTTCTGCATTTGGTAAAACAGCGGATAAAAGCAAAAATTTACCACCATTAACACTAACATGGTATCTCAGTTCTTCATAAAACATTTCATTTACGATAAGTCTTTTGTTTGCTCCAAGTAAATGTCCTTCATCTACAATTACCAACTTAATGCTCGAAAGTATATCTGTATTACTTCTTAATAGAGCTTTAGCTTTTTCTGGTGTTACTACAATTACAGAGGATTCTTCTATGACTTTTTCATCAAGTTTACTGAATAGACTACCCCCATACAAATGTGAAACTGAAATATCAAGATTATTAAAAATTTCATCAAGTGAATTTTCTATTTCATAGGCTAACGATCTGAAAGGGGCAATGAAAAGAATTTTTGCATCAGGATTATTTGACAAGCAGTTCAAAATTGCAATTTCACCAATTCTTGTTTTGCCACTACTTGTTGGGATACTGATAATACTTCCATTTTGCTCTCTGTTTAAAACTTTAGGTAAGGAGTTCCTTTGAGTAAGGAATAGCTCTGTGATGCTACGATCTTTATATACTAATGATTGTATATACTTTAAAGGAAATTTATGTTTGATATTGAAATAATGTCCTAATACATGCCATAACGAAGATTCTCTAAAACCATCTATGATGAGAAGTAACAGTCGAATTACCCACCAAATATCGGGTTCTCTCCTTATCTCAGCTATTTCTTGAAGATTAGTAAGATTTCGTTTTGCTGTCTCTAAAAATGTATTATCCCCTGTGTGATAGAATTGGACATAATTATTTATTGCTTTTGCAATTGTAATTTCATAGACTTTCTTAGCATTATCTTCCTTAAAATCTTCAGCCAAATATTTATCACTATAGGTAGGATCTGTAATAATTCGATCTATATTCTTTTGCAATTGTTTGAATTCTCTATTGAGAAATAGAGATATCAATGAGGCTATTACTGTGTCGCTTTGAGATTTGCGTATAAGTATAAATGACTTTGAATACTGAAAACAAACATAATAAGCAAGCGCAGAAATCAGACAAAATAAACTCTTGTTCTTTGTCTCGGTATTAATCGATCCATGTATGTATTCAAGTACTAAAGCTCCTTTTTCTAAAGAGCTCGCAGCTTTTGTATAGTCGTGATGTTCAAAATAGTTACAGCCAATATTCAGATATTTGAACGCAAGAATATTTAGTTGTTCATCCTTAATCGTATATCGAGGGAAATTCTGTTGGGATTCCCTTGTATTATAAAGGATATATCTTGCATTAGCTTGGGCAATCAAATTTTGTAGAGTAGAATCTGATTCTAATGCCCGATAACTTTCTTCAATATGTTCTATATTCATAGCAAATCAGGATTAGCAATTAGTTCTTCTGCTCTTTCAAATACGGATTCAATAAATCTTTCTGGATTATCAATGCCAACTGAAATGAATACTAAGTTAGAGTTATCACTATTCAGATGCCTTTCGACAGTTCTTGAAGTATCGGTATTGCTCAACAGCAATCCTGCATAAATCAAATCACCTCTATCTTTTACGTCCTGTACAATGTAATCATCTAATTTTTCTGCAAGTATTTCATCCGTTTTTGCAATTTCTTCTACTAGAAAAGTATATGATAAAGGTAAGGTGTCTTTACTCAGAGAATTAGCAATATCTTCGACAACCTTCTTTGATGGCGCTTTTCGGAATTTAGATTCCCCTAAATATATTTTTATTTTTTCATTCCCGTTTTCTTCAAATAAGTCAACCATCAATGTGTCATCTCCTTTTATCGCTTGATCAACGTTTGGATTATATCTTAACTTGAAAACTTTGATAAATTCCTTTCCTCGTGTTGTCTGGATATAATCAGTCAAAAGAATTTCAGTTGCATTACCTTTTTTTACTTTGTCTTCAATTGGCAGTTTTCTATGTTGCGCAGCATATTCTGCATAGCCTAAACTTTCATATTTTTGTTTTAGTCTATCTATCCTAAATTGAGTGTAGTGATGATTGATAATTTTTCTTGCTATCCATTCGATTAAATCGTTATCTATAACAGTAGATTCTGTTAGTTCTCTATGACATTTTGTAGCAGAATCGGGTAGATCATTTACTTTAAGCCATTTCCCAAAAGGATCTGTATTATTTGGATGAATACCTATTAATTTTTCTTGTTTGGTCATAAATAGAAACTTAAGTTTTGCAAGTAAATAACTTGCTGTTTTATCTAAAAAAATAGCATAGTTTATTAGAAAAACACATTGAAAATCATTACTTTTGGAGTATTAAAAATACAAAAGAAACTATACCACAACACAAAAATACAACTAATTTACCAGAACTCAACCCCTTTTTTATTAGTGATAGTGTTATTTTTAAGACTATTAACCTATTAAATTCACTTGGTTTATTGGTTTTGCCATCCAAGTAAGGCTGTCCTGTCCATTCAGGCGAAGCATAAATGCCATGCTGTGTCGGCGGACCTGGCGGGGTCAGAGACCCTTTAATATACCTGTCTCTTGCCTCCTGCATTTGGGCACTCTGGCGGATGTAGTCTATTCCTCCCGCCATGATGCCCGTGTTTTTATGCACAAAGGTTCCTTCACCCAGCTTGCTCACTATCCTTGCCGAACCCTCAAAATAATGCTTGGTAAATTTCCCTTTCTGCACCACGAAATAAGGGTTTACATAGGCGGTATAGTCGTCCATATGGGTGATGACCGCCGATGTCAGCCCGTTGGTCACCACCGTACTGCTCTCCCCGCTGCTTTTCACCGCTCTTTCGCCCGTGTGGTCGTAGGTGTAGAGATGCAGTTTTCCATTATCGTTAATGCCTCTCAGCCTGTTTTCCTCGTCCCAGACCATCGAGCGGAAACTCTTGGATTCCTCGTAGTAGACAGGGTTACCGTTGCCGTCATACTGGTAAGTTCGGGCTTTAGGTTTACCCATCTCCATGATTTCACTCGGGGCGTGAGGGTGGGCAGGGTTGTTGTAGCTGTAGTCCAGCGTATAGCCCTTCTGCACCCCTCCGGAGAGGTGGTTTAGCTCTTTCTTTGTGATGGAGTTAAGATTATTATAACTCATTTTCAGCTCATAGCTGGCACTGGTAAGCTCTCCGGTGTAGTTTCCTTTGGCGTGGGTCAGCCGGTTGAGATTATCATACTGATATTCATAGCTGGATGCCCCGCCCAGTGCATTGCGGATAATCGGGAGCTGGTTCTCCACCTTGAGGATGTTCCCTACCAAATCATACGCATAACGGTTGTTCTGGATAAGGAAATTTCCCCCGCCTCCTGCTGGAGTAAGACTTTCGGCCTTGAGATGTTCAAGGCGTCTCATCACAGGGTCGTAGTGGTAGCGGGTCTCGGTATCGTTTCCGTAGAGACGGTATACTTTCTGCTCAAACTCATCATAGCCCTGCTGTTTCAGGTAGGTGTAGGCATGCTCCTCACTTGGTGCTGTGCCTTCGGGAGCTTTATAGCCTTTCAGGCTCGTTAAGTTCCCTGCTATATTATACCCAAAGTCCAGTCTTTCTCCATCAGGATAAACCAGCTTTTGGATACGGTTCCAGCTGTCGTATTCATACTGGGTCACATAGGTCTGCACTTCTACGGGCTTTATACGCAGACTTCGGATTTCCTTAGTTACCTCGCCCATATCTCCGTAGAAGTATTCAGTTCCTCCACTCGCATCTTCTACCAGCCAGAGTCTTCCTCTTCTTCCTGCCTGCTCACTTTGTGCTCCATAGTGGTAGCGGACACTGTTTTCAGGGTATTTCGGGTATTTTATCTCCTGCAGGCGGTTGTAGTCATAGTGGTAGGTGATGTAGCCATCAGGCATTTCTCCGCGTATCTGGCTGGTTTGTCTCTTGATGAGATTTCCTGCCTTGTCATAGACTAAAATAGTCGTTCCTGCATCAGGATGTACTAATTTGGTTCTTCTTCCTAAGAGGTCATACTCGCTCAGGGTCTGGTGTCCCTGTGCATCAGTTACCTTGGTAAGCTCTCCTATGGCACTGTATTCAAAATGGGTCTCTGTGCCGTCAGGCTGCACTTGGGTCAGCACTCTTCCCTGCGCATCGGTATAGGTATGGCTTTGTCTATTGAGCGCATCTGTCTGTGTGGTGTGCAGGGTATTTTCTCCCTTGTGGTGGGTGATTTTATAGGCCGTTTTCACGCTGGAACCATCAGGCAGAATCTGCTCTACTGGTCGGTCTTTCTCATCATAGAGGGTTTTAGTAGGTGATATGCTGCTGCTTGGTGCGGGCACCAGCTGGCTCTGCACCGATACAGTGAATGGATAATAGGTCTCTACTACCCTGCCTAAGGCATCATATATCTGTTTTCCAGAGATGATGTGTTTTTCTTCATCAGCAAGTCCTCTTCCCCTGAAGATACTTGCGGTCTTTTTCACCTGCACCGCTCTTCCCAGCCCGTCGGCATAGGTATAGGTTTCTATATCTCGGTTATGTTCAGGGTCATAGTTTCTGGTCAGTGCATAAGGCAGCTGTCCAGCAGGGCGGGGCTGATTAAGGTTCGGATACTCATAGCGGATGGTGTAGGGTTTTCCAGCTTTGGCTTCTTTAGGTCCTAAGATACTGATGGTTCTTCCCTTGGCATCCAGCGTATAGAGCATACTTTCCCCGTTTCGGTCAGTAGTTTTTACTGGTGCTCCAAAGCGGTAGTCATACTCCATGGTATTTTCATACCCAAAATGATCTTTAATCTTGGTAATATGGCTGTGAGTTTCAGGGTTGTACTGATAGCTGAGCTGTGAGCGTTGTCCTTTCTCATTCTCTGCACCAGTTACCTGTACCAGGTTGCCGTATTCATCATAAGAAAGCTGTGTCTCTGTATAGATTCCTACTCCAGAGAACTGGCGTATTTTGATGACTTCTGCAGTCTGCGGGTGGATGTCTGCTTCCCGTTTTCTTACCTCTCCATTAGCATCTTTTACGATGATACTTTGGGCAATACCCCCGAAGTAAGGGGTTGCACTTTCATAATAGCGGATATCAGCTTCTATCTTATCAGAAGGTTTTCCTGCTCCATGGTCTATGTACTTGACGATATTTCCTACTCGGTCATAGTGTTTCTCCGTTTTCTTTTCTAGGTAGTCGCTCTGCTCATATACTCGTTCTCTCTCCTCTTTTGGTGCTATGAATACAGATTTTGTATCCATCTGCGGAAGAGAAAGTTGGTTTGATGGGATTACCGCCCCGCTTTGTGCATCTGCGATATGGTAAGTTACACTGCTTTCGCTGAGTTTCGCTCCATTTTTATCAAAGGTTGTACTTTTCTTAAGCTGAGATTTTCTAAAAAAGTCTTCATTGTAATATTCCTGAACACTGGTTCTCAGCACTGTACCATCTTGTGGATTGATCTGCATCTGCTTTACCTCACCATAACCATAGAAACTGCGCTCTCTTCGGTCATAGTAAGGTTTGTTGTATTCAAATCTTGAGATAGCGTAATCTTCTCCATCACCAGTATAGCCATCAAATACCTTTACTTCTTTGAGTACCCATTGGCTGTTAGGGTTTTCATAAGTTGGCATTTTACGCTCATAATCTATTTCAAACCAGCTTCCTGTTGCTGTTTCTACCCTCTTCAGCATATTGGTTCTGCGGATATTAGAATAGGCTACTCTCAGGTCATTTTCATCTTCAGAGAGTACATAATCTAAGTTGCCATCACCATCTACATCAAGGAAAGTAGCCTCTACACGGTTAGTATTGGTTCCATAGGAACCGCCTCCTTTAAAACTGAGACGGATAAATAGTATAGGTGGCGGGTCAATAGAAATATTCACACCCCCTCCATGACTTATGGAGACATTTCTTCCTACAGGTCTTCCAGCTGTTCTAGGAATGAACAGAGGAGTGGTATCCCATCGGTTTCCAAGGTTAGGATAAACAAGAGTTCCATGGTCTTGGTAGATTACTTTATCTGCCAGTCCATCACCAGTCATATCCAGCAGCTGGGTTTTCATATCAGTGATAGATTTTCCGTAGCTGTATCCTCCAGTAAAGGATCCTGATTGTCTTGAAAAACCAAGACTTGGACCTCCACTGGTATCTGTACTTTCTCCTTTATTGAGTTCTCCAAAATTCCAAGGTTCTGGACTCCAGAAGCCATATCCCGTATTGTAGGAAACATAACTACTCGTTACTCTGTCTGCCAGCCCGTCTCCATTAATATCGGTATAGGTATGCTCTGCATGGTCTTCTCCAGAAGAGATGCCTCCGCTGAGTCCCAGTGTTGCTTTTGCCTTATCAGCATCTTGTGCTCCTTGGGTAGCAGTATTTTGCTGCTGTTGGGTAGATTTCTCTGTATTTTTAGATGCAGACGATTTAGCTAAAGGATGGGCATAGGTTCCATTGATAGAGCCTCCTTGGTTAGAGGTTTTAGAATGAGTGAAGTCTCCTATTTCTGCAGCTTGAGCTGAGATGCCTCCTCTCGGGGTGGTATACTGCACAAAGCCTCCACGGACAAAATCTGGGAAACGGTCACCATTGAAATCCGCCATGGTCTCTTTGATATAGGTATCCCCAGAACCTCTGGAACCACCAATTCCTACACTTCCCCCTCCGAAATTTGCTCCTATAGAGAAGACCTCACTACGCCCTTCATTAACCATATTTAAGGCTCTACCACTACCTCCTGAAAGCACAGGAAGTGAAGTGTCTAAATACTGAATAATATCATTTTCCCCTAATCTGGAAGGAGAAAACTCCTCTCTGCTGATATAAATATCATCTTCTAATCCTGTAAATCTTGAAATAGGAGTATTCCCTTTTGTTCTAATGAAATAATGATTAGAAGCCTCCATTTCTGGACGGGCAATACTTCCATCATGCTGACTAGGATCTACATTAGGAGGGTTAGAGCTGTCATAATTTCCATAGTTCTCTACCAGCAGACTTTGGTCTATGGTACTAGAAGCTTTAGTTCCATTAAGCACAAAACTTCCCCATCCTCTGAAGGTTTTACCAAATTTTACTTCACTATGAGGTTCCTCAAAAGGAATATAAACCCCATAATCTCTATGTTGCTGAATGGAGGTAGCAATATGATGACGATGAGTAGGAGTATATCGAGGGTCTGTCTTCGCCAGTCTTATAGAATCCTTAATTTGAGCTTTAATTTCAAAATGATGGTCATCAAGGAATTCTTTCATTTTTTTATTGGAAACATTGGCTTCTAGAAAAACTTCTTTTCCTAATACCACAGAATCAGATACTATATCAGAAGGTTTTGGATTCAGACTTAGTATCCCATTCACTACCTTGTAGCGTTTACGCGCTACTACTTTTCCTTCCTGCTTTGCTGTTAGAAGGATATCTCCACTGGTTGGTGGGGTTCCTGGAGCGGGAGCAGGTGTTGGTGAAGTAGGAGGAGTAGCAGAATATAGATGAATCCTTAGCTTTCCTTTTTGTGAAGGCATCATATAGCGTGGAGTATAGAAGTTATCAAGCTTCTCATAAATTTTAAAGTCAGCATTAATAGGATGGCTGACATTTCTCCCCTCTCCGTCTACATATTCTATACTAGGTCTAAAGTCTATATTTCTCCAGTTAATTTCTGTTTCACTTTCTATTTCTACTTTCAGTGCTTCAGCCTGCTGGAAGTTGCCCAGCGGGATTAAAGACAAATCATAGGTAGCAGCAGCTTCACTGAAATACTGCTCATGAACAAGAGTTTTACTGCCATGAGTAAGGTCTATCTTATAAAATTTTAATTTAATACCATCTGTAGTAGCTCCTTTTACAAAGTTACCTCTTAATGTAGGACGAGTATCGCTTGGAAAAGCATACATCTGCTCAGAAGAAAAGAGAATATCCTCTATGGTATATTTCTTTAAATCAAGGCTGTTTTCATCCTGTGCTGCAGCAAGAGAAGTATAAGTAATCTCTGGTTTCCAAAAAGTTTTATCATAGTTTCCATCTTCCTTAGAGCTTACTCTGAAGTAAAGCACATCTCCTTTCTGTACATTGAGTTCTTCGGTTTTGGATTTCAAGGCATAATCATCAGCAGTAATATCTTCCTGCCAAACAAGATTTCCTTTATGCTGAAAATAAAGCTTTACCCCATCTGCTTTTGGAGTGCCATCATTTTTTGTATACTCAGCTCTTTTAGGAGATAAATCTTCTATCAATTTGTAGGTATGGGAAATGGAAATTCTTCCTGCCACTGGAGCTTTCCAGGTTCTTACCACATCATGAAGCGGATTGTTTCTTTCCAATTCCTCTCGGGTAATTCCCGTGGTTCCTGAGATGCTAAGGGTTCCTGTGTTGAGAATAGGAGAAGGTGTACCTGTACTACTTGGTGAGAATGTTGGTATTCCATTTACCAGACGGTTATAGTATATCGTCCCTCTATTGGCAAAATCTACCAGTCCATCTCCATTGAAGTCCATGAAATAACTCTCAGTGATATTCTTAGATACCTGTTTGTTATAACCAATAGGAAAACCTACTTTATTGTTAAGATTAACCATTAAGTCTACTCCAAAATTATAGGAATTAGATTTTGTTCTTCCTAAACTAGAGAGATTAATAGGAATTTTGGGACCAAAACCTTCTGTTCCTAAAGCGGTAAGGTTTTTTCTATAGTAAACGCTGCTACCATCAATATAAATTTTATCAGGAAGGTTATCTCCATCTATATCCTGAAAGAGAACTTTAGAATGAGTGCTTCCCCAGTTGCTTCCTCCACCGCCTCCTAAGGTACTGTTATTAAATCTGCCTATTCCTGTAATTCCTACTCCCACTCGGAAGTTTACCCCTCCACTCTCGGAGTTGGAAGTTCCCACCAGTGTAGGTTTACCAGAAAAACCATCTATTCCTAGAATAGTATAGGCAATGTTATCAGATGGAACTTGCCAAGTTTTAAAAGCTCCAAAAGGAATATAATTGCCATTACTGTCATGGACATCATCATAATAATCCATTTTGTTAGTATAGAAAAGCTGTCCTTCGGCATCATAACTGCGGATTTCTTTCAGTAATGTTTTTTTGAAGGCGCCCTCTCTGTAGACCAACTCATAAGAGCGAACCATTTGTCCAGAGTACTTTATTTCTATTTTTCGAAGAAGCCTGTCGTGCTGTTGTTTAAAACCAAGCCTTGCAGAAATTTGAACATCATTTCTTAGGTTTTCTCCCAAGTCTTTGTCTGTAATAAAATGTACAGAGTAAGCCCCTTTGGTGTTGTTTTTTCCAGTATAATAAATACTTTTAGGGTAGAGTACCCCGCCATCTTTTACATATTCATAGTGGATACTGTTTCCTTTCAGGTCTTTCTGAGAAGAAATCGCCCAATGCCCTATATTACCCTGAGGATCTGCAAGCACAGAAGAAGCAGCTATACTGTTTTCATCTCCCCCATAGTAAAAAGTAACCCCACTTTTAGATTTTACCATCCAATGATAATTATTAGGATGGTTTCCTTTTCTAATGATTTGGTTAAAGCTCCCTTCCCTTCTTGGGTAAAAACGCTTGTTTGTAGTTCTGTTTTCCCACTCATTTCTGTGGGTGTTAGGTAGAAGTTCTTCTCCTGATAAAATATAAGATTCTGTCTCATATTGAGCATCATAACGAGGTGCTCCCCAACGGGTATCAATACTTAGAGAAGGAAGGGTTAAATTCCATCCTGTTCCCAGCCAGCTTTGACCGCCATCACTGCTGTATTGTATACTCAGCCCTGGCTGCATACCTGCTCTTCCAGCTGGAAGATCTATAGAAAAGGAGGTTGAAGCCGAGCCGTCTGGACTTGCTGAAGGTGGAGAAACTGACTGTACTCCAACAAAAGGGCTTGCAGCTTTGAGCCCACTGATGCTGGTAGGAGTAAAACCTGAAGTATCGGGACTTTCAGGAAGTTTGATAATTCCCGCAATAAAGTCTGAAGATTCCTTAGTTTTCCCGCTGACACTCTCTGCTAAATGAGATTTTACTTCTGATTGCGGAAGTTTCTGCCATAGCTTTTTAGCTCTGTCGTAGAAGAAAATGGAAATGTCTTTTTCAGTATATCCTTCTGGGATTTTAGTTTTGTCATAAGCAATTTCAATAGAAATTTCCTTTTCAAATAAAATTCCCCCAGGCCGCATACGATAACCCTCCGCATTTTTTGTTAGATTAATTATGTTGCTTCCTAGAGCAGGAAGATTTCTTTTATTTAGGGCAGAAACAGATACCCTTAGTGCCTTAGAAACACTTCTTTCTGGAAATTCAGCCCAAAATCCCTTCTGACTGATGACCGCTGCAGAGGAAGGAGTAAGAAGCTTTCCAGATAAATTAGGATGTTCTTCTGTAGTATCAGGTTTATTTTTGTTTTCTATTTCTTTAGTGCTGAAAAAGTCTAAATGCCTTGAAACATAGGTTACAGCTCCTAAGCTGGCACTTATCCCTAAAAATAAAAATAGATTATAGAAGTATTTTTTTCTCATGTTGATACAATTAATGAACAATAAGTTTTAAGCTGTTTTCTCCCAATAGTGTTTTAATTTGGATGATATATACCCCTGAAACACCAATATTTCCATGATATTCATACTGAGATAGAT
This sequence comes from uncultured Riemerella sp., assembly GCA_937890925.1. Classification (GTDB taxonomy): domain Bacteria; phylum Bacteroidota; class Bacteroidia; order Flavobacteriales; family Weeksellaceae; genus JABCPE02. The sequence goes on along the minus strand of CALAEK010000064.1, from coordinate 53,058 downwards.
TATAGAAATTCTGTGACTGCATGAGCCTTCCCTCCATGGTATAAATGCTGACCTGTCCGCTGGTAGTTTTAGGGAACGCTGCCTGAAGCGTAAATTTTCCTCCTGGAGCAGGATTAGGATAGAGCAGAATCTGGGAGTCCGCAATTTCATTTTCTACATAAGTCTTGAATTTAGAAACAGATTTACAGCCATGCTCGTTTTTGATTCTAAGCTCATAGTCACCTGCCTGGCTGAGGAGATAATTTTTGTTTTCTGAAACTAGACGACCGTTCTGGTACCACTGATAGGCATAGCTCCCTTTAGGCAAGCTTTCTTCTGGAGACAGTAGCAGTGGTTTTTTAGCGATGATATATTCTGAATTGAGATTTGGTAGCGGAGCATCTCCGTCAGAGAGATAAAAGCTATCCTTGTAAGTCCTTCCATAAGCATCAGAAATGTTGTATAAATACTTTCCTGAAGAAAGGCGCAGAGCCTTTTGATTAAGTTCTTCAGAACTTAAGTTCATACTTTGCTGATAGGAAGGAGTTTCTTCTCTATGAAGGGTTACATGATAAGGAGCCTGTCCACCCACAATATTAAATCTAACTTTTCCAGAGAGACTTTCCCTGCATTTGGAGGCTTCTATATCTAGATGAGAAAACATCTCTGGTGCCATCCAGATACTATAAGCAGTCTGTCCATTGACAGAATCTTCCCAATTATTAAAACTCAATGGCTTTTGGGAGGAAACTTTTCCTAATTTATGATACTTTGTTGAAGTAGGATGAAATAATCGCTCCTTAGAAGAATCTGTGACCAGCCAATAGTAATCATTTTTCTCACTAGACTTTGCTTCTTCATCACTTGAAAGAGGAGGCAGGACTCTAGGGTCAGCCTTCCAATGCAGTTCTACATTAGAATGTTTATGATAATCCATTAACCAGACTCTGGAGAGTCCTCTGGGCTGACCTTCTTTTTGTTTTTTTAGTTCTAATTCTTTACCATTATCACTCCAGAAAACAAAATAACCATCTGGAATTTCCTTGTCATTTTTTGCAGTGAGCCCTACCGTAATCATCTGCTCATCATTAGAATTTCTACTGGCCATCTGGGAGATTTCTCCCTCTTTATCTTTTCCTACAGCAGTAATATTTTGATTAAATTCCTTATGTTCAGTATAATCCCATATTTTCTCTCCTCTACTGTTATAGTAATTTTTATATTCTGTCTGGCTGAGAGAAACACCATATTTAATGGATAAATAAGATGCTACCTGCTGCATTTCCATAGGGGAAAGCACTCGGTCATAAAGTAATATTTCTCCAATATATCCAGAAAATTCTTCAAGTGGCAGATGAGCTATTTTACCTGCTAAATGAAGTTCGTACTGAGAAGATTTATTTGGGGTATTATTTTCCTTGGACTCTAGATTTTTATAATGCTGGTAATAATGAATTTTTACCTTGTCTCTATTTCCCTGCGGATAGCTGCTGTACAGAGTTTTTTCCATATCAGCAAAACGACGGTTGGTCGCTACTAGTTTATACTGAGCAGCAGATGTATTTAAAAGAGACCATAAGGGGTATTCTCCTTCGTTTTTTTCTCCTTTATAAACTACAAAAAGTGAGTAATGTTCTGCTGCAGATTTTTCTAAAGGCAGAGAAATTGTTTTTCCTTCTTTGATGTAAAAAACAGGATTTCCATTGATGCTAAGCCCTTCTGCTTTATCAAAATGAATTTCCTGTCCTTTTATTTTTTCTTTTACCTGTGTTTTTCCTTTTTCCTTTTCAGTTTTTATCCAGTAGATCGGAGTGGGAACTCCTGAAGGATATTTTTCTTGTGCATAAACCTTATAAAAGGAAAGTAAAACTCCTAGTGAAAAATAAAGTTTCCTCATATTTTTCGTATATTTTAAAAGTTATTGTATCCGTCAAAAGTAAAGCGGTAACCGATATTGAGAAAAAAAGCATTGACCATGTTATTCTGCTCTCGGTAGCGGTGTCCATTCTGCTGAGTTTCCAAAGCGTCTGACAATCCCAAATGATAACGGATGCCTATATTCAGTTTATTATCAAACTCATAACCGATACCCATACCTAAATGGAAATAGTCTTTACCTTCCAATGACTGTTTTAAAACATTCTGTACCACAGCATCGGGCTCAAAATAAACACCCGACTTTCTGGACATCTCTGCTCCGTTGGAACGGTATTCCAAAACATCTTTATCTAAATTAAAGTTAAAATAAGGACCTGCTCCTGCATAAAAACCTTCTGTAAAGTAAAACTTTACCATAAACCCTGCATTGAGGCTATGATAAGGAAATTTAAGGGTATAGTTTAATCCGTTAGTGTCGGTATATTCAAGTTGTCCAGGCTGGTAGGAATAGTAGAGTTCAGGCTGAAAACTGATTCTCACTTCAGGATAGTACCAGTTTAAGAAAGCACCTGCTCCATAGCCAAATTTATAGGGTTCTTTTATGGTATAACCTGCATACATATTATCAGGGATAAGTACCTTTTCAATGTTGGTGATTTTAGAATACATTCCTCCTGCAAATACACCATAAGTAATTCTTCTTTCTGAACGCTGTCCATATGCTGCTGAAGCAGAAATCAGCAACAACAAAAATCCTATTTTCTTCATTTCTTTTTACCAATTATGAAAACTATATCCTACGGAGAGACTTAGATAAGAGTTACGATTAGTGTTTTCCAAAAATTGAAAAGAAGTCACTCTATTTCCTATCATATCTCCCACACCAAGATAATATCTTAAATCAAAATGGAAATTATCCTCAAGTTCATATCCTAAGGAAAAGCTCAAATTAAAATCATCCTTCCCCACAATTCCTTCTCTATAGAACTGGCGAAAATTGGTATCATAGAGACCATTACGCTCATTGGAGTTATAACTTATTGCATGTGGAGTAAGATTTTTAGAATAGAAAGCTCCTATGCCTATATTTAACCCTAAGAAAGGATATACCTTATAAATTCCGCCAAGCATTAAATATGAATACCTAAGCCCTAGTTTGTAACTACTGCCTGTGGTTTCGTTGTTGTAATTTACTTCTGCTCCTGAATAACGAAATAATAGCTCCGGCTGAATAGCAACTCTGGAAGCAGGAAGTTTATAATTTAAAAAAAGACCGCCTTCAACTCCGAAAACGCCCTTACTTGTAATATCAAACAATTGTCGATTGTTTTCCCTACCAATAAGCATCTCTGGAAGATTGGTAACACGGGAATGCAGAGCACCAAGTTTCAGACCATAGGTTAAATTATCTAAATACTGACCTTTGGATAGTCCAGAAATTAGCAGTAGCATTAAACCCAGTTTCTTCATCTTCTATTTGAATATTTATTTAACAAAATTTTAACATTCGCAAATGTATAAGCTTTTATATTCCTATGCAATATGATTTTTATCATGATTTTCTTTTTTTTAAATAAAAAGCTACTTAACTATATAGTTACTATTATTCCAAACTCCATAATTTAAAATCATTCTTCTTGAATTTTTCCTCTCCCTTTTCTTTATCTTTATTGAAAAATTCCAAGGTATCAGAAATGATTTTCTCTAAATTCTTTTCCCAAAACCAAAGGGGGATTTTAAAATAAAACTTTCCTCTTTCATTCTCTTCAATTTCTCCGAGGTCTTTGACCAAAGTTTTGGGAACAAAAGCCCAAGGATTAGTATTTATTTTTTTGAGAGTAGCAGTAAGGATTAGTTTGTAAGATTTTTCTAATTCTTCGTATTTATCTACATAGACAAATACGCACTCTTCCTCTTGTGGAGTTTTCAATTCTTCTATTTTGGTTTCCCAAGTTTCGGTGTCAATTTCTAAACCCTCATCTTTTTTTTCTGTTTTGGATTTGGGTAACCAAAATTCTACTTCTTTTTCTAATTCAGAAACAAAGACTTTGATGAGTATAGCCCATTCTGTTTCTTTAACAATAGTGTAATTTTCAAAAGTTTTCATCTTCTAAATCTTTTAATAGTTGTTTTTTAAGTAAATACTGCTGATGTAAAAACGCCCAATGTTCTTCAAATTTTGGGTCTTCCAGTTGCTTTTGTATAGTTTCCAAGATTTCTTCTAATTCCTCCCTTGTGGGTGGAAATAATTCTTCTGTAAATAGTTCTAATTCATTCATGATATTGATTTTAAATAAAAAATGGACTTGGAGGTATCATAAATATAAACTCTAACTTTTTCAGAAAAAAGAGTATTAACAGTGTTAATATTAGGAAAATTACTATCAATTTAGGTTTAATTTTTTTCATAGCTTCTTGTTTTATTATTCTAAACAGATCTAAATTCATTGACAACAGAGCAATTATTTTGAAATAAAAAGGACTTAAGATTCTCATTTTAGAAGCTTATGATTTTTGTAAATTTTTATTAAAAATTTCATAGTCTTTGTAAAAATATAAGCTGAAGCTATTGCACAATAATAGCTCCATTCTTTATTTTGAGCTCCAAAATAGATAAGATATATCACTGCAAAAAGACTTATTCCAAACATTATTTTTTGTCGCTGAATGTCTTTGGAAAGATTTTGTTTATTTATATTTTTCATATTTTTTATTTTGGGTTAATATTCTATATTTCTAAATTCAGAAATCGCCATATTTACTTTATATCTCTCATCTAATAATCCTCCATTTCTATTTTTAGCTATCATAATTTCCACCTCATTTTTTGTAGGAGCATTATTGTAATCATCCCATTCATCAATATTGTAATATTCTGGACGATAGAGGAAAATGACTTCATCTGCATCCTGTTCTATTGAACCAGACTCTCTTAAATCGGATAATTGAGGGCGTTTATTAGGTCGGCTCTCTACAGCTCTTGAAAGTTGAGAGAGAGCGATTACTGGTATATCTAATTCTTTTGCAATAGCCTTTAATCCTGATGAAATTTTAGCGATTTCTTGCTCTCTATTTTGTGATTTTTCATAAGTTGCTAATTGTAGATAATCAACAAATAAGGCTTTTATATTATATTTCAATTTCATCATTTTAGCCTTGACTTTTAAATCTTGAATAGATATTGATGGAGTGTCATCAATATGTATTTTTAGTTTGGTCAAGTCTTCCTTATAGTGATAATACCGCTCTCTTTCATCTTCTTTCAGACCTTTTCTCAATATTGAAGAGTTTGGAATTTTGGTATAATTTGTAATAATTCTCACAGCAATTTGTTCTGCAGACATCTCCAATGAGAATATACCTACTGCCATATTTTGGATTGCTAAATCTACTACCTGCTGAACTAAAAATGCTGTTTTTCCCATTCCAGGTCTTCCTGCCACAATAGTAAGGTCTGAATTTTGCCAACCTCCCATTGTTTTATTGATAATACCTAATGAACTTGGGATACCTGTAATCCCATTAAGATTGATATTGTCAAATCTCTCTTCTGCTTTATGAACAAGACTTGAAAAGCTTTGATATTGCTTATTGTTGTCTATAAATTGGTCTAAAAATAAATTATCAAAATACTCAAAAGCTTTATCACGAATATCAAATATATCCATATTGGGTTCTTGAGCAAACCTCAATAATTTTGAAAACTTATCTATAAAATCTCTTTTTACAGATAGTTCCACCAAAACCATTAAATGATATTCAAAGTTTGCAGAAGAAAAAGAGTTAGTCATCAAGTCTATAACATAATGGTCTAAATGAGAATGCCCTCTCTTATTTAATTCTAATGTTACAATCATTAAATCTATTCCTTTACCATTTTCCCATAAGTCCGCAATAACAGAGTATATAAGTCTATTTTCTTTTGTTGTGAATAGATTAAGATTTAGTTTGGTATAATGGTTAGCGAACAAGGATGATTCTTGAATTAAATGAGCTAAAATTTCTTTTTCTAATTTAATATTTGTGTTATTCATTGTAAGTTTGTTTTGGGCGTTTTATAGTAGGAATGTTATTTGGCTGAAGTCCTGAAAGTTTCTTTTTTGAGGTTTTTAAATGTGGTAGTGTATTTTTTAAATTATTTTGCCACTTATTTATAGGGATTCCAAGTCCATTGACCCAGCCATTGTCTCTCCATGATTCATATTTTGATTTGATAGCAAAATCCATTGTTTCATCATAAATTTCTAAACTTTTAGCAAAATTCATAAACTCATCTAATGAGGGTATATTTATATTTTCTCTTGTTGATGTATGAATTGTTTTTTCTTCTAATATTTTAGGTTGAATGTCATTTATAATAGGGCTTTCTATCATTTTTTTGAATGGTTCTGATTCTTGACTTACTTTATTTTTAATATTTAAAGTCTCTTTTTGGAGTGATTCTTGTAGTAAGAAAGAAATATCAGTTATTATTCTATAAATACTTGGTACCCCATTTCTTGTTTGATACTGAATTAAACCAACATTTCTTAATTTTGATTTAAGAGCATTAATAGTTGGTCTAGTTAAAGATAATTTTTGACCTATTGCATTATCTGATATTGTAAAATCTTTGCCATCATTTTGTCTACATTTTTCCAATAGAAAAAAATATAATGCAATAGCAGATGCTCCTAATGGAGATTTTTCATTTATAGACCAAAATTTGGTTGTTAATTCAGTATAATTCATAATTCATTCTCTTTTGCTATAATTTCAAGAACTTTTTTCTTATCTATTACGATTAACTTTCCCACTTGAGATATTGCATCATCTATCATCCCAGAGTTTTTAATTTTAGAAGCAGTTGTTCTTGAACAGCCTAATATCTTTGCCAAGCCTTTCAATCCATACACATATTCTTTAATTTCTTTTTTTTGCCCAGTTACTACCTTATGCAACTCTATATATTCTGCCACCGTAAGGTGTAATAATTGAGTATTAGGATTGATGTCCATAGTATTTATAATTTATTATTAAATAACTCTAAAGCTTTTTCTCTATCAATAATTATTTTTCTGCCTCTTTGGATTATCGCTTCATCAAATATTCCTTGACTTTTTAATCGAGAAGCGTGGGTTTTAGAACACCCTATTAAATCTGCTAGACCATTAATTCCATATACATACTCTTTTTTTTCTATAACTTCTTGTTCTGGATTATTAGGTATTTCGGTATATTTCTGAAATGCTTGTAAAAAATCACCAAGAGTCAGTTGCCACATTGGAGTGTCTCTATCAATATTCATTTTTATGATTTTAAGTCGGTTATCATTACTTCCATTTTACATTCCAAAGAATACTTATTATTCATTGCTTTTTCATAGAGAATATCTATAATTCTGTCGTCAAAGGAGTTTCCATTCATCACTCTAATTATTTTATTATAAGAAATTTTATTTTCTTTGGAAACATTTGTCAAATCCCCTCTATAAAAGTATTTGCGAAGTTCTTCTACAAATTGTTTTTGTAATATTTTTCTTCTTTCTGCTATTCTTTCAGGGGAAACTTCAATAGAATAATAATTTAGACTTTGCTCTCTGAGCCTTTTTTCACATTCTATAAAGTATATTCTTGCTTGTTTTCCTTTTTCGTTTCTTTCCAGCATTGAAAGTTCTTTTGCCATATCTATTGAAAGAAGGTATTCTTTCATTGGGCGTCCTCCTTTTGGGTTTTTTCCAATTTCGGAAAAAACTACATAGTCTTGATTTTCAATGAATCCAAATTGCTCAATACGCTCATTTATCCATGCTCCAAAAACTTTTCCTACCTCCAAAAACTTATGTAATTCTCTCGCTGAAATAAAAGAATTTCCATTGTGTTGTGTAATTTTAATTAACTCTTTCATTTTTAGATTTTTTAGGTTTTACTGATGAATTATATAACTGATAATTTTTAAAAATCTCTTCTTCTGTAAAGCCTTGTTCTTTATAGAACATTACCGCTTCCCAAAGGGTTAGATTCCTGCTATTCCTTCTTGCTAAACCAAGAACTGATTGTTGCTGATTTCCAAGTCTTTTTGCTAATTCTATACTGAAGTTATTATCATTCAGTATTTTTTCAATGATGGTTTCACTTACTTCCATAATTTTTATATATTTGTTGTTAATTTGTATTTAAAATATAACTATATTTATATTGCGAATATATAATTTTTTATATAAAATAATATGATTTATATACTTTATTATATGAACATCATTATAAATAACTGATTATCAGAAACAAAATTTTTATGAAAGATAGATTAATAATTTTTTTAGAATATTTAGGCATTGGACAAAATAAATTTGCTCAAAATGTAGGTTTATCTGCTGGATATGTTAATAATTTAGGAGAAAGTATCAGCTCTCGAAGTTTAAATAAGATATTGAATGTGTACCCTCAATTAAATGAAAAATGGCTTTTAACAGGAAAAGGAGAAATGATTAAACCAATAAATACGCAAAAAGCAAAAGGAAATAATAGTATAAACAGTAATATAAATAACATTGAAGGAAATGTGACAATTTCCCACAATGATTTTTCAAATTTATTAGAGCTTCAAAAAGGGTATCAAGATGTACAAAAGGAATTAAATGAAAGATTAAAAACAAGTCAAAAACAAATAGATACATTATTGGAAATTCTAAAGAATAAGTAATTATGAAAAAGATTCTCCTTGTAGCATTAACATTTCATGCTATCTTTTTTTCTGCTCAAAAGAAAGATAATTGTACAGATATAATGAAGAGATGGAATGGTTGGGATATTTATAAAAAACCTACCACCGAGAGTGTAAAAAAATGCATTTCCAAAGATGAAAGAAAAATTAAAATAGAAGTTATAAATAAAGGAGATTATAAAGACTTATACCAAATTCTATATTTAGAGTTTAAAAAAGTAAACAATAATGATTTCTCTCCTATTCTGAAATATTCCGAACACACACCAAATATTGTAGTGGATGAAACTTATGATAAAATAAATTGGAGAGGAGAAGGAGGTACTATTAATGAACACACTATATTTGTTTTTCAAGGATATAGTGGAGTAGAAAGCGACCCCAATATACCTTTAAAAGAAATAGAAATTTACGAAACCACAGCTCCTGTTTTATCTGGAATATTAAGAATAATGGGAACATATCGCAAAGATTTTAAACATAATGAGCCTACAAATCTTACTAAAACAATAAATATATATTCAGATGGCAAATTATTGATTTCAAAAGAATACGAATTTAGTGAACTTGAAAGAACAGGTGGAATAACTATAGAATTTAATAGTAAATGATAAAATACCACGCACAATTTTTATTAGACAAAGAAAAAGACAATCCTACTGCTAAACTTCGTTATAGGATAAAATGGAGTGGATTTATTGTTGCTTTTAATGTAGGCTATAGAATAGAAGTTGATAAGTGGAGTAAGGAAACTCAACGCTGTAAAATAAATACTACACATGGTGACAAGAAAGTTCCTGCAAATGTCATCAATCGTAAGATACAAAGATATGAAGAGGTGTGTGAAAACATATTTACAAAATTTAATGCAGAAAATAAAATACCTACCGCTGATGAATTTAGAATAGAATTCAATAAGGGGATAGGTAAAAACAAACGAATTATAGAAGATACTTTATTTAGTATTTTTGATAAATTCATTAAAGAAGAATCAGAAATAAATCAGTGGGCTTTTCGAACAAAATTAAAAATGCAAGGACTTAAAAAACACTTGCAAGATTTTGATATTGAGTTATCACTATCTCAGTTAAATGAAGAAAAATTGTCAGAATTTCAATTATATCTTCAGAATGAATTAAAGCATAAAAACTCAACTATTAGTAAAATCATATCTTCTGTAAAATGGTTTCTAAAATGGGCAGTTAAAAAGGGATATATGAATGATAGTAGCTTTGAATTATTTAAACCAAAATTAAAATCAACACAGAAAAAAATCATATTTCTCACCCAATCCGAATTGGAGAAATTTAAGAATTTCACAATTCCAGAAAACAAAACCCATTTAGAAAAAATAAGGGACATTTTCCTGTTTCAGTGTTATACAGGATTGAGATTTTCAGATGTTATTAATCTAAAAAGAAATGATATTAAAGATGGATATATAGAGATTACTACAATTAAAACGGTTGATAATCTAATCATAGAATTAAATAAACATAGTAAATCTATTTTAGATAAATACCTTATAGATAAAATGTTTGATGAGAAAATTTTTCCTACTATTAGTAATCAAAAAATGAATGATTATCTTAAAGAATTTTCGGAATTAGCAGGAATAGATGAGCCTATTAGAGAAACCTATTACAGGGGTGGGGAAAGAATTGATGAAGTTTTACCAAAATATGCTTTAATGAGTACTCATGCAGGACGAAGAACCTTTATTTGCAATGCTTTATCTTTAGGTATTCCACCACAAGTTGTGATGAAATGGACAGGACACAGTGATTACAAGGCTATGAAGCCTTATATTGATATTGCTGATGAAACTAAAATAAGCGCAATGGAAAAATTTAATTTGCTATAAATACAATAAAACCAACTTTAATACTATATAACTATACCAATAGGTATATTTGTAAAACAATGTAGCTCTTAGTTTCTTTTTCGTAAGCCCTGTATATAATTATAATAGTTAAATTTGAATTTGATGGATAGTTTTGCAAAACCCATATTTAACATTAAGGAAAGGTTATAATTCAAAGTCCCTAATTATAAAAAACAGGGACTAATTTGATGATAGTTTATAGTAATTTATGATAGTATGTTAAACTATGGAATACCGTAAAAACCCTGATTTACAACAATTTGTTAATTTATGAGAATATACAGCATAAAAATTCAAGTCCCGTCTTCGCTACAAAAAATAAGTTATTGGAAATAAGCGGTTTGTATTACAAAACCGCTTTTTCTATGGACGAATTTAGACGCCGTTTGAGAATTGAATACGAAAACGAATACAAAAACGAATACTGTAAAATGAAAAGCCTGCTGTTTTCTAAACCCAGAATATACGATGCAGGAGGAGATCTTTCCAAAAGATGGTATGTGTATTTCTATTATAGAAATCCCCAAACAGGGAAGATGGAAAGACAATCTCCTATTTACCAAAATGCAAACAGGATAAAAGATGCCCGTGAAAGAAGAAAATACCTAACAGATATACGAAATGTGTTAGAAAAAATGCTTAATGAAGGTTGTGTTCCTACAGCATACCAAAAAGATGCATATTCAGAAAACAAAGAAATAAACATCAAAGATGCTATAGAACTGGCAATCAACAACGCCAAAGCCGTTATGAAAGAAAGTTCATTCAAAGATTATAGTTATAGGTTAAAACGCTTTGAAAAATGGCTTAATGAAAAACAAGTCTATGGAAATATAACCAATATCACAAAAAAAACAGTTACCAACTTTCTTAACGAAACACTGGAAACAACCAGTGCAAAAAACAGAAACAACCTAAGAGCCAACCTCTCTATATTTTTTTCTTTTTTAGAGGAAAACGAATACATCCCTGAAAACTTTGTCAAAAAGATAAAGGTAATCAATGCAAAACCTGAACGAAATAAAACCTATACCCCAAATCAAGCTCAGACAATTTTTGAAACTTTACAAAAACAGGACAAAGAACTACATTTATTCATAAAATTCATCTCTTATAATTTCCTTAGACCTCTGGAAGTATGCAGGTTAAAGGTAAAAGATATTGATATTAAAAATGCTTCTCTTACTATTCAAACCAAAAACAAAACACTTAAAACGCAAATAATCCCAAAAATACTTTTGCAAGATCTATATTTCTTAGAAAACAAAAAACCAGACAACTTTCTCTTTACACCTTTTGGATTTGCCCAGGAATGGAATGTTTCAGAAGTAGGGCGGCGTGATTACTGGACAAAAAGATTTTCTAAAATAAAAAAACAACTTGGATTAGGAAAAGATTACACTATGTATTCTTTCAGACACACATATATAACGCACCTTTATAGAGAATTGAGAAAATCATACACCCCCTTTGAAACAAAGTCAAATATAATGCTCATTACAGGACACAGCACCATGACTGCTCTTGAAAAATACCTCCGTGATATAGATGCTGAATTACCAGATGACTATAGTCACTTATTAGAAACAAACGATAAACCTCTGATATAAAAATCAGAGGTTTATTTTAATAAGTTTCAGTTTCTATCTCTATAGAATAGTATTTATCCGAAATGGAATTTTTTACCCAGGATTTTATCCAGTGCCTTTTGTTGTAGGCGAAAATTTCCGAGCGGATATCATACTTACGGATTTTGTTTTTTTCCGCAATGAATGTCCATTTGTAACTGAAGTTAGACAACCTGTTCATATACCAGGGCTTAAGATGCTCGGCGCACTCCTCTCCTTCTAGCCCTCTCGGATTGGTGGCGTGGTTATCGCCGTCTCTGTCCAGCCCTGAGTAATAAACCAACATCAAGGAACTTTCCTTGTAAGCCTTGGCGGTATTAGCACCACGGAAAAACGCCATCGGAAGACAAAAGCCATTAACAGTAACTTCTGTAGTATTTTCAGGCACAAAATGAGGATTGAGCTGATAGCCTTTTTCATTGAAGAAAATATTTCTGTTTTCCATTCCCTCCACTTCTGGAAATTTCAAATGAAAATACTCTTTATCAGTAAATTTCCTGATAGGATTTTCTACCTCAAAGGCTCTGAAATCCTCTGGCTCTTTGCTTTTATCAATTCTAATAAGATTCATAATAGCCTTGGAGCCGTCAAAAGTAAGGTCGTAATTCCTCCAGTTCTTGATGATGGTCACCAAATCCCCGAACGACATATCTGGCACCGCCTTTTTAAGATTAACTCTGTTAAAATTAAATACATACGGAATCACATTGCCCTCTATGGTGTGCTGTCTCATCGGGCGGATTTCCATATACGCTAGACCTATATCTTTTTTAGAAGAATCCATCAAATGCGGAGCCTCTAAATAGCCGTAATACTCAAAGACAAATTCCTTTCTATCTACAGCATCCTGCTCGCTGACATCTAAAACAAAACTCAGATTTTCCACCACTTGGCGCTGATTACCAGCACCGAAAGAATAAACATGCTTGCCTCCGTAATAGAGATTAACATCGGCGCCCTTCAATGCATTATGCACTTTGAAATAAATTCTGTATTTCCCTGGCGCCTCTATCACTACTGATTTTTTCCACTTCCCAAACATATCGCCCCCAGGAGTCCGCTCGGTCAAATATACTTCCTCCTTGAACATGCTGAGTTTATATAGTTTTTGGTCTCCTGTGGTATAATAGTTTTTATCAGTAAAAATACATCTCTGTAGCAGATGCTCATCGCTAAGAATATCCCCCATAAGCTGGAACCCTGCATCTTTAAACCCAGCCTTTAGAACATAGAGCAAATACGGCATCGGGTGGATAATGTTTTTATTATAAACATCCATGCCGTCCTCTACTCTATTCCTAGGGAAACTTTTTACAGCTTTCCCTTGTTCCTGCACTCTATTATTTATCATCGAATCAAAATATTTCCACTCCTCGCTGTCCAGATTGTATTCATCTGTATAGAGTTTTGGAAAATTATAATCAGATGCAGGATAGCTCTTTTCCACAACTTCATTGGCGTGCTGGTAGATGTCTGGAACTTCGAAATTATGCAAAGGCAGATCTGCTAGTTTTTTGTCAAAATTCGGCAAGTTTTCAAATCCAGAATCAATCTGGAATTTTAGCGACTTTGTCCCAAACTCCAGAATCTCGATTTTTCCTTTTCTCCGCTTCCCCTCGTGGATATGGATCCCATCATGAAACCGCTTAAGTTTAGAATTGTCAAGCGAAGAAAACTGACCTATTTTCCTAAGGAATTCCACTGTATAAGGACACTCTATGGGCAAAGTGTAATTGGTCCAGAAGCTGTCCTTGAACCTTGGGTTTTCTTCGGTAAAACTAAACGAAAGCCCGTCCAGCGGAATTTCAATCCCCTCGTTGGTTATAAATTTGTCTTGCATTGTTTTTTGTTTACAATTATATTTTTAATCATATAATAAATTTCCTCTTCAGAATTAAAAGAAGTATCTATCTCCACATCACTCTGTGTATGATGATATACACTGTCATTAAAATTTACTATATCTTCAAAATCTTTATTTCCCCAGAAATATTTTCGCTGATAATTTTCATCGGTTTGTCTTTTTAAAACTCTTTTCTTCAATTCATCATGATTTACTATTAATTTTATAGTTACAACATTTTTATTATCAAGATATTTATTAACCAGATAATTAAGTCCGCTCGTTTCCATTACAATAACATCGCTCTGACTTGATTCTATTTTGCGAAATATAGTTTCTTCAGATTTCGAAATATCTACCATTCGTTCTTCATCTATCATTAATGTAAGAATATCTGGAAATTCCTCTCGAAGTTTCTCAATGACAGAAGTTTTTCCTGAACAAATACCGCCTATAATATGAATAATCATCATTCCTCTATCACATTAAACTCTAAATCCATCTGATACAGATGTTCGCTGGTATCATACATTTCGTTTTTCTTACCTACAGCTACGGCTTTCAGCCTTAAATTGCCAATCATGATAAAACATAGATTAGACCCCAGCAGGTCGTCTATCAGCGCAATTTCCTCCCGAAGAATCCAGCCTGTATTGATAGTAAGCGATTTCTTCCTTTTACTGCCGTATTTTAATTTGTTTTCGGCATCAAAATAATGCTCAAACTCTGAAATCATTCGGTATTTATCGTGAGCAGAGAACCACTCAAACACCAAGTTCTCCGTTTCAAAGAAAATATGAATCGGATTTTCAACCTCTGGGAACGGAATATATTTAATCTCCCCAGCAGTAATGATTTCGTTCTCTTTTCCAGCGAATAATTTTCGGATAAAATTATGAGATCGAACCTCGTTTTTCTTCTCAAAAGCGGGTTTTCCTCCTTGATAAATATTCATCAGCGGAACAAATTCTGCCTTTTCCGAAATAGCATCTGCACTGATTCGGATTACAGATTCTGGATAGGTTCTGCGCATAGGATGATTGGTAAATAACGGGAAGCACTTCGGTCTTCTACCAGGAACAAAGAAAACATTCTTTATCTGGTATTCTGAAAGCTGTTCATCTTCTGTATTATGCTCGGTAATGGTAATATTTACCAAAGCGAAACTATACTGATAACCCACATCATTCAGTGGATAAAGCTCTCTACATCTGGCAAAAAAATCTTGGATTTCCTCTCCAGGGAAAATCTCTACTTCATTTTTGAAATAAAGATATTCATACTCCTGAACCTCCTGATATTCCTGCTGATAGCCTTTGAAAAACATCTCCAACTTCATTTTCACATAACTGGAGAAAGGATTATTCTGGCTCATCTTTATCTTGTTCTTGTCCAGAGCAAAATAATAGGCTTCGCCTCTAAAATCTGATCTTAAACTCTCTGCTATTTTCAACCTTACAGGAAAACGCTTTTCTATCGAACCAGCAGACAGCAGGATTTCTCCGCTGTAAGCCCCTGGAGGAATACTCTCAGGCTTTACTGTAGTGAGCTTCAGTTTTCCACCTTCTATCACAGCAGTTTCTATGAATGATGGTTTTAGAGAAACGCTGATTTCTAAATTATTTGGATTAATGATATCTGCAGTGAAAGATTTTGCAGAATCTACCCCTTTTATTAAAGTATCTTCAAAAATTCTTGGAGAAAAATCAAAATCCTTCACTACTTCCCCCGAAATAGTTTTAAATAAAATTACGATTGTCTTTTTCTTTCCTCCCGCTTTTATTTCTGCATGAAATTCATAAGTAGAATCTACTAGTGTGGTGTCTGAATATGCAGACTTTGAAACTTCTATAATACTTTTATCGGTTTCTTTCGAAATGTCCAAAGAAAAAGGATAAAAAGACTCCCAATCTGGAGTAATATTAAAAGTAATAGGCTCCGTAGTGCGGACTTCTAACCTGGTATCTCCACTAAGGGTCTTTGTCGCCTTGTTGTAAGTCAGAACAAGATCTGTCTTGTCTGTAACCAAATCTGATGGAGAAGCCTGCCCCTGCTTAACTTCTAATTTAACCGTTACAGAAACAGAACTCGGCTCTATGTAATGTTCACCGCCTCTGTCATCTATCCCGTAAGCTTCGTAGATGATAGATGCTGAATATCTTCCCGCACTCAGCCCCGCAAGCCCTGTAACATCCAAAAGAACATCTGCTTGGCGTGGGTTAATCTTTCCGCTGTTTCCCCCTTCTCTAAATATCTTTTCCTTGGTGCTGACATTGAGCCAGTTCGATGCGCCAAGGTTATAAGTCACCCGAGTTTTATAGACAAACTTCTTATATGGAGCATCATTCCACAAGTCTAATTCTGGGAAAATAAGCCTGCTGGTCTGCTGGCTGGGCATTCCTTTGCCTTTGATGTATTCAAAAACAATAGTAGGCGGATTTACATCCCACTCCACCAAAGGAGCGTCTTCTTGTCTGTATCCGCCGCACTCATAACCATTTTTCGAGGTAAGTCGCCAATTATCACAAACCGCAACTTTTTTTAATCTAATTTTCTTTGCCATAATCTGTATAAAGAATTTCGTTTTGATATTTTTTTAACTCTCTTTTTTCTGAAACCGCATTATGAACCCATATCTCTATACAATATCGATAATTCGTAAAGAGAATTATTCTATTGGGATTTTGCTCAATCATTTTTACGCCTGTAATTTCAGTAGGAATTTTCCATAGCAATTGGCGGAAAGCCCACCTGCTGACTACAAAGTCTACATCTTTCGGCGTGTAGTCTTCTTGCAGCTGCCCCCCGAATACTTTCGCTACAGAGCCACACACCACAGGCGTTTCATTTGTCAGCTCTTCGACCAAGGAAATCACTTGGTCGCAAAGCTTATTCATCGGGTCGTTATCAAAAACCCTGAATTTTTGGAAAGAATTTTTATTTTCTCGCATTTCTTTTCTCTATATTTTCAAATTGTTTTATTGCGTTTTTCAATCTTTTACCGTTTTCGGCATTCTCTACCATCCACGCTTCTACTCCGTTTTCTTTTAGTTCGGAAAGAACTTGTTTCAAGTCTGATAAAAGAGGCTGCATTTCTGCTCCTAAAACCATCTGAGCCGTTGCAGGAGTCTGAGCATTTCCTCCCGAAGTCTGTCCTCCGCCCGTAAAACCTCCTTCTGCGTAGCCTCTTGGTGCTTGTGTCCTTCCTGTTCGGATACTTTCCATCCAGTCTACTACATCGGCAACCACTGGATTCTGAAGCATCCATTTAGGAGTGACATATTCGTTCTCGTGGACTATTCCCGCTGGTCTGAATCCAGAACTATCAGGAGAACCGAAGCCTCCACCTGTAAAACCACCTTTGTCAAAACTATCTGGCTGAGCAAGAACTGCCGCAATCTGCGCAGCACCCAAAGCCGACACCACACCAGTAAGAACCCCAGCAGAAATACCAAAATCAAACTTAGGAACCTGCGCCCATATTCCGATAATTGCTTGAGCTGTATTAATGGCAATCTGAGCAATCGCCATTGCTTTCTGAATTTTAGCCTGCCTGTTTGCCAGTTCAGCTTTCTTTGCATCGGTTTCCTCCTCTAACAGCTGGACACCTTTATGATATTGTTCCTGGTTGATGTAGCCTTCATTCAGCTGTCGCAGAAGCTCTTTTTTCTTGTTGTCCTGCCCTTTGGTAAAACTTCTGAGTTCTCGCTCATTAAGTCTTTGCTGAAGTTCAGAAAACTGAGAAAATGCATTCTTCAACGCCTGCACGCCCATCATTACAGCTTGAAGCTTGCGCTCGGTAGTGTCTAGGTTTTTGAAAGTATCGCTCCACTGTGTAACCGAAAACCCAAGAATATCGACTTTGTCCATTTCCTTACGGGCATCTTTCTGGATTTGGGATTCATCACCTACTTCATTTCCATTCTTAGCAGCATTCAATTTATTGACTTCTGTAGTAATAGATGCTATTCTTTCTTTGAGTTCCTGCACTGATTTTTCAGAAAATACATTTGGATTGCTGAGTAAATCCTCCAATATTTTTTGCTCTTTTTTGAAGAGTTCTATCTGTGCCTGCAGTGCAGCTCTATTTGCATTTTCTCTCAATGCTTTTTTGGCGTCTTCTAGCGTATGAATGTTTTTCAGCTCTTGATCGCTGAGTTTCAAAAACTCCATTTCAGCAAGTTTTTCCCTTGCCTCTGCCATGGTTTTAATTTCTGTGATTTCATTCTCATTCTTTTCATGAATAAGAGCCGCCTCTTTCTGCAAGTTCGTGATATCACGCTGATGTTTCTCAAGTTCTGCTTTTTCATCAATTGTTTTTATTTTCAGCTGATGCGTATGCTCCATCTGCTCTTTGATTTTATTGTTCTGGGCAATAATGGAGTTGATAACTGCGATTTCTTCTCTTTTATTCTGAATCGCAGCATCATAATTCTTCTGAGCCTGAGGACTTGCACCTGCTTTTGCTTTTTGGAAATCAGAAATCTCTCGCTCCACTTTGGCAATAGCATCTTTCTTTTCTTTATTCTGATTTTCGATATCTTCTAAATTACGATTGTGCTCGGTTTCCAAAAGCCGTTTTTCTTTCTCATAACCTTCGAGCTGGATTTTTTCCCTTTCATCTTCGTATTTTCTATGAGCGTCCAGAAGTTCTTTGTCATATTTACGCTTTTCTTCTAATGATTTTTCATAAGCAGATTTGGATTTATCTTCTCCCGAATTCTTTTTGGGAGTCTTGTTTTTTGTCGGATTTGCTACAGCACTATTTACTGGTTTATTAGAAGCAGGAGCAGTTCCTCCCTCTTCTCCTTGTATTTTTTTTATTTCCTCTGCAAGTGCTCTCTGCTGGTCCGTTAAACCTTGTACATCTTGTTTCCTTTTTTCATAAACATGAGCATATTCTTTTTTTAACTCATCTGCTCGTTTTTTCCCTACAGCTTTCAGCCATTTTTGGTATTGAACACCTTCATTTTTATCAAGATTTACAACATCTTTTCCTCCAAAAAAATTACTTATTTTATTAGCTGCTTTATCAACTAAACCAAGGTTTTCGCCCAGTGATTCGTTTTCTTTGTCAATAATCTGCTCTCCTATTTTATCCATTTTGGCTGTAAGTGCTTTTACTCTTGCCATTTTTAGGAGATGCTCGGTGTATTTATCGACCGCTTTAGTTGCTTCTTGAGTATTGATGTTTTCCAAATTCAAGAAACCTAAATACTCTGGAGAAATTTCGTTGAGTTTTCTAATAGCCTCCAGTCTTTTTTCTTTAGATAAGGTTTCGTCTCTGGCAGTTTTCATAAGCTGGTCCAGCTCATTTTTTTGAGAAACAATACTTTTTTCTGCCTCTACAAAAGCATCGTTTAGATTTTTCTGCTTTTGTGTAGATGCATCTACTTCCTTATGATAAAGTTTATATGCTGCTACCGCCGCCATTACCGCTGCGACTAATAAGCCAATCGGGTTCATTTTAGTAGTCATATTAAAGGCTCTCATTGCTGCGGTTGCTCCTGCAGTATTTCCCGAAAGTGTAGCCTTTGCTGCTGCATACAGCAGGGTTACGCCTTTCGCTGCATTATCTATCACCATTTTAGCCTTTTGGACTGCATTATAAAGAATGGTCTGCTGATAGGCTTTTTGGGTAGAAAGAGCAATAAGATACATCGCCGCTTTATAGCTGACCATAGCAGTAACCATCACCCCGATGATTTTTGCTAAAAAAGCAAGCCTGTCTTTAAACTCCCTTATGCCGTCTCCTGCTTCCTTGGTCACTCCTGTAATGAAGCCAATCACACGGATCACATCCTCAAAAAGATTGATAATATTATTAGAAGTAAACATTTCTGCAAAAGCATTTTTCAGCTTTTCTACCACAGCAGCAGCGTTGTTATTTTTCTTGCTAAATTCATCTGAAAGGGAAGTTCCGTCAGCCATTGCCTTGCCAGACCTTTCCATAGCAGCTCTGAATTCATCGGTTCTATTGGCAGCTGCACCGACCGCCTTCTGAACCTCCAGTGATTTTATACCAAGGCTGTCAAAAATCTCAACCGTCTTTGTGGCTTCTACACCCCGCATTCCCTCGGAAAATCTTAAGAAAAATTCTTCTGGATTGGTATTAAATAATTCTTTCGCCTCCGCCGTGGACATATGCATAGACTGGGCAAACAATCCGATGTTCTCCCCTGCCACCTTCATAAAGTTAGAATATCCCGAAGCTGCAATCTGAGAATCTACCCCAGATTCTTCAAACGCTGCACCAAGCCCTAAGACTTTATCAATAGATGGCTTGAGTGCGTCTGGCAAAGCACCTATCCTAAGAGCAAAATCTGAAATATTCCCCTCACTGGCTGTTCCCGATGCAGCAAGTTCGTTCAAGGCAGAACCTACGCCATTGATAGCATCGGCATAGCTCTGCCCTTTGGTCTCCTCGAATAATCCTTTGATTTTACCCAAAGAATCTACCACGCCCTCTAAACCGCCATCGAAAGAATCTCCCAGGGCAACATACGCCTTGTCTACCTCTTGAACGAAAGATGCCATTTCCTCCTTAGGAACACCAAGCCGACCGCCCACTTCGGCAATCTTCAGCCTGTCCATCTTGGAGGTTCTGGTGTCCATATCATCGAAAGCCTCCCAGAGCTGTTTCACTTCGTCCAGCGCCATGCCTGTAGTCTTCTGAACATCTGCCATGGCATCAGAGACCTTGAGAAGTTCTTCTGCTGTGTTTTTTAGATGGAGACCAGCCAAACCTGCACCGATAGCCCCAAAGCCAAGCCCTACATCAGAAAGTTTGGAGCGTAATTTTCCTAAAAAGCCCTCTGACTCCTTCAGTCTGCCACTTACAGCATCAATCTCGCCTTTTACTCTCGAAAAATGCTCTTTTACTTCTTTGAGTTCCGCAGCTTTTCTCATGAATCTTTCAGTTCCTGGTGTGAGCTCTTTTAGTTCGTTTTCTAAACTTCTAACTTCTTTACTTAACCCTCTGAAAGAATTTTCAACATCTTTTCCGTTTACCTTTAAAACTATTGTTGTAGATACATTCTTTGCCATGTTCAATCTTTAATTCCCAAAGATTGATTTTTTCTGTTTCTCTCCAAAGGACAAAAAAAACGGACTGAAAACTCAGTCCGCCATTGTTCAAGTATGTGAGTGTTATGAATGTTTTATTATATTTTTCATACCTCTAAAATAAGCAATTATTTTCATTTAGCAAAATGCGAAAGTGGAAATATAAGCTCTTCAGCGAAATTCTTCGCTCTGAGTTCTGCTACATTCTGGGAAACAAACTCTACTACATCACTTTGTTTGATAGCATCTCCTATGAATGGCTGGGCTCTCATCTCCATATCGTGAGCATCATAGTGGTATGAATTTCCCAATTTGGATTTTCTAAACCCACCAGCACGCAGACTATTGACTCCGTAATGCTGGACAAAGCCGTGCCGAGCCATACGAATAACCAGCCTGCGTAAGAAAATCTGCTGGTTCCCGTCTTTCTTCCTGCCGTATTTTTTTACATAGGATTTAGCAGATGCCTGTTTGAGACTTGGTTCGTCTTCTTTTTTTCCATTATAGTGGTCCGCAAAAGAATTGGTTTTATTACGAATAGCACCCGTGAGCATCTGCTCTGCTTTTTGTGCGATTTCTAATTCATCTCTGTATTCCATACTCCAAATTTACAACAAAAAAAACGCCCAGCAATAGTCTTCATTCTATATACTGGGCGAAAGTTTATACTCCGTGTTTCTTTTCAAAGACCACCCATTTGAATACTCGGTCTACTTCGACTCTGTCATATTCAGCAGGAATGCCTTTTTCTTCATCTCCTTTAAAAATACATACCTGTCCGTAGGTGATTTCCAACTCTTGGTAAAAGCCCATATCCGTCATGCATTCATAGATATCATGCTCGCTGATAGGCTTTGAAGGAATTACCCCCCCCACCATTTCTAAGATCCTCTTGGTGGAGAGATAGGTTTTCTCCTCCTCCTCGCCGATGTTCCTGTAATACCGCAGGAACAATTCTTTTATTTTTTCTTTGTAATCTTCCATCACTCAGAGTCTAAATAATGTATCAATTTATCTAATTCCTTCGGGTGTTTGGTAACCACGAAAGATAATCTCAGAAACCGCTGGCACATCTCGTTTAACAGCTCTAAATCTTTCCCCGAAGCGGTATTGTCTTTCAGTCTTATGGGCAGGTCCAGCAGTTCTTCCTGTACATCATTTTTTGAGAAAAAATCCCGCTGAAAATCCAGCCAAATGCTTAGTTTGTCATTAAACTCGTTCATGCTGCAAGGTATTTTTGGTTAAAATTACGAATAAGATTTTGATAAGCCTTCTCAAAGCTCTTTCCGTAGGCAAACGCCGTTCTCCCTGTAGCATCCGAACTGAACGAAACCTTGAAAGCTCCTGTTTCTATCATGCGGGCGGTGATGCTTCCTTTATTATCTTTCACAAACTGAAAGGTATTCTGTGGTTTTTTGAGAGCCGCCATACAATTATTATTCTCCAGAATCCTTATTTTCAGTATTTCTAAAAACGGAACTGAACGGTCAATATTAACGATTTCTTTTCTTCTAAGCACTCTGCTACTATGCTTCACAGGTTGTGCAATTGTTGTCGTGTTTCGCATATTATAAAAATTTAAATTAAATTCCCTTTAAAACCACGAAAACAAAAAAAACCTTGACTTTCGTGGGTCGCGAAACACAACAATACACAAGGGAATTGTACCACTACTTATCAAGGCTAAGCCTAGATTAAAATTAAAATTAAATGGGATTTTATAAAGACTCTCCCTTGTCTATCATTGTATTTCGCTGTTGCAAATATACAAATGATTTTTTATTATACAATATCATAAATTAAAAATTTCTAAAAATCTTTTTTCGTCAATAGTTTCTATTCCTAATTCAGTTATTTTTTCTAACTTTTTCGGTCCAGCATCTTCTCCTATTATTACATAATCTGTTCGTTTTGAAATAGCAGAATTCACATCGGCTCCCACTTCATGTAGTAATTTAGCCATTTCTTCTCTTAAGGGAAATTTATCAAAAGAACCC
The DNA here is from genome assembly GCA_937890925.1 of uncultured Riemerella sp. Taxonomy (GTDB): domain Bacteria; phylum Bacteroidota; class Bacteroidia; order Flavobacteriales; family Weeksellaceae; genus JABCPE02. Next base: position 30,081 of record CALAEK010000064.1, on the reverse strand, counting down.
GTGATAACTACTTTTTTCTGATAAAAAAAATGAGAAGTATCTTCTACATCTGTTTTCATTTGTTTTAATTCTGCAGAAATCTTTTTTACAGAATTCATTGTTATCAATTCTTCATAATCTACACCAGGCATAGTTCCCTTTCGTCTATTGCGATTTTCTGTTTTGTCAGATGGAATGTTTCCTATGAGTTTGATTGCAAACCTCAAACCTTGTTCTACAAAAAGTGGTTTATATTTTTCAAATAATTTATTGTCACTATCTTCATTATAATAGCAAAGTAAATACATCCCTAAAACAGAAACTTCATCTTCAAAAAATGATTTTTCAAATCCTTTTTTGAAACCATCTCTTTTGGATATCCTTTCTATTTTTTGAATAAGAATATCCAATTCATTCATAGAAATATTAAATATTCCACAAACTTCCCCTTTTAAAAACAAATGATAATCAGTTCTTTTGATATCATCATAAAAACCTAAACCGAGAATTTTATTGAAATCCTCATTAGATGGATAAAAATCTTTCATATCAGCACAAATTTTTCTTCAGCCACAAAGATAATAAAAAAAGCCCTGCAACAGCAGGGCGTGTGGTTTAGTATATTTTTTCAAAAATTCTTTCAGAAATCTGTTCTTCGTAGTCTTTCACTTCAAATTCGTGGTCTTCATCGTGGGTAATTCTACCATTCAGCACCTCTTCGATGATTTGCGCCAGTTCTTCGCCAAAGTGATACTTATTAGCAAAGCCTGTAGAAGCGAAAGTGCCATAATTAACCCACTTTTTATTCATTGATAATAGCCTGTTGTCAGTCTTTATGATTTCAGCTGCTAAATCATCTGTCAGGCTTCTTAATTCTTCATAACCGAAGTTACCCTCATTCTCTTTTAGTTCGTTAAATAGGTTTTTTGCTCTATAAATTTCGTTGTTCATTTGTTCTAATGTTTTCATTTTGTTGATTTTTATTGTTATACTTTGTTTTATTTTCTTGATTTTATGTTAAGATATTGTAAATGGTGTGCCGTCTTCATGATAGTGGGTTTTAAATTGCTTCTTAGGCACATTTGAATCATGTTTGCCATCACCATAATCAAGTTGCCAGTGAAGCTGCCCATTATCGTAATACTTAGACCAAATACCAATTCTACATACAGGCTTGCCTTCAAAACCTTTAAATTTTGTTCGATAATCATAAAGATGTTTTATATTTTCAGACACAACAGCGATTTCTCCATCTATCCACAATTGTCCATTTTCATGAAATTCTTGCCATTTATGTGTTTCTAAATAATCTGTCATTTTCTTGATTTTTTAAGTTAATATTTAAATTTAAAAGCCTTTTTGTGACTTGCTTAGGTCGGTTGATTTTTATCTATCATGTCTAATGGTTACACCACAATATTTTGTGTATTCTTTTACTATGTTTGCTATTTTAACATCTTCTTTATAATTAGGTTTCTCTACTTTTATCACCACACCAATGCCATATTTTGTTGCTTTTATTGATACTTTTCTATTGTTGTATCCTGCTTTTTTAAAATTCTCTCTTAATACTTGTGTTATTTCTTTCGTAGTCATATCTTTTTGTTTTAATTGTTATACTTTGTTTTAATTTTCTTATGCAAATATAATACTTTATTGAAATACAAAACAAATAAAATTATACTTTATTTTAATATCTTCGTGTAACTCATTGATAATAAGTGTAATTATTTTTAATTTCATTATAATACAATATTGTATTGCTTTACTTTATAATAAAGTATTATATTTGCATCATTAAAATAATCATTATGAAATTACTTTTTAAAGAAGTAGCCAAAAGAAAAAATATAGAATTAGGTAAGGTTGCTGAAAAAATAGGTATTAGTTACCCATCACTTTTTAAAAGAATGAACAATAATCCTAAATTTAGTTCTATACAAGAAATAGCAAATGCTATTGGCTGCGAAATTCACGAACTCATAGAAACATCTGAGGGATATGCACACTTCTACGATGACAAAACAGGCGAATGGTTAGGAATCAGAAAAAAATAAACTATGAAGATAGAAGAAATAAAAATGCCAAAATTCCTTCTGGCAGAAGAACCGCAGGATAGAGTATTTAAGTATATCTATTCTCCACATTATTTGTCTTTGGTGTTGATTATTCCAGAGGAAATAGCAACGGTTACTCTCAACAAGAACAACTTAAATAAGCCTCGTAAAATTTACCATTATGGAAGCGAGGTGTTTGAGCTTGTCTTGGTCCAGAATAATGTAGAAGCCACAGGAGGCGCTATGTCTCCCATAATATCCGAAACAGAGTTCTTGGATGAAGCGTGGAAATGGTATGCCGACTACCTAAAATGGGAAGATAATAATATAGACAACGAAACAAGGTCTAATCTAAATTAGACCTACTTGTTTTTTCTTTGGTCTCCAATGAAAAAAAACACGAAAACCAATGCTGCAATAACCCATACAATCCAATCCATATTCAATTCTAATTTTACATTACAAATGTAAATGTTTTATTGAAAAAAAACACGATTTTTTTCCAAATCAAAAATAACATGGAAAAAAACAGCGAGAATTTGCCACATTCTCGCTGTTTTTATTAGCATACTTTATCTACATCGCTCCAGTCATCAGCATCAAGTTTCAGCGACTGAATGTTCTTCAGCTGGAAACTCACTTCTACCCCGAAGAGCCTGCTCACATCCAGTTCCACAGGGCGGACTTCTACGCTGTTTTTTACAAACGCACCATAAAGGAAATGTTCGGGTTTATTGGCATCAAAGCGCATTCGTGATGCTACTTTCAAAGCCAGTTTTTCTGCCTTGTCTATTGCCTCGTATTGTTTTTCGTAGTCATCTGCTGGAGCGTCCAGAAGAATAGCGAAACTCAGATTTCGCACTGCTGATGAAGTCGCCATCTGCTCTCCTTCAATCCCAAAATTATAGTTAAAAAGAGCCAAGCACGGAAACTGAATTCCTCTGGAACTCTGCTCTTTGTTTCTTAATTCTCTTGAAAAATAACCAATAAAATCCTCCAAGAATTCAGATTTTTCCACGATTTGGTTAAAGTAATTCTTTAACTCTAAATAAGATGTTCCTCTCATTATGCTTTGTTTTTCAGTTTATGAATTTTATTACTTTCCAAAAATGCATTCATGAAATCATACAGCAGAGTCTTCTGGCACTCGTGCAGGTTCCCCAGCAGGCGGAGTTCATCTGCTGCCATCATTACTACAATTTGAGAAAATGGAGTGAATTTTTTCTTGACAGCAAATACAGGCTGATCTTCTGAGCGTGGCGTGTCGCTCTTGAAAATGCTCGGATACACCTTGGCAATATACATCCGCACTGCTCCGAAGATAAAACCTATTCGCTCGGCTTCCTTTACATCTATTTTGTCTGTAATTTCAGCAACTTTCGGAAGCAGGTTTTTATCAAATTTTGGTTCTATGCTCTCGCTCTTCGGGTCCAGCCGATATAATGCAGCCACCAGCTGGCGGAGATACACCTCCTTTTTCTCCGTCTGGTAACGATAGAACAAGGTATCGCAGACAGAAAACTGCTCTATGGTAATATCCCCCATTCTTACGGCAGGTTTTACCAAGCCTTTAATTTCTGGAAAATGATGCAGTTTCGGTTCTTCTGATATGAATTTAAGAGCTGGAGCAAAATTAGAAATCGGTATGTTTTTCAAAACCTTTCGCATCTTGACACGCTCCCAAATACTTCCTTTTTTCATCAAAAGAATCTGCACAATCTGAATGTATTGCTCGGTAAAATCTTCCGTATCCGTATGGCTGATGATATGGATAATCTCTCTTTGCTGGTAATCCGTAAGCTCCTCCCAGCAGTCTGGAACACTGATTTGATTCATTTTTCACTAAAATTTTTCCCACTGGAAATGCATCCAGTCATAGTTTTTCTCCCTTCCGAGCGAAATAAAGCCGTGTTTGTAGAAGATATCAATCATCGCTTTATATTCTGGTCGGGCAAAACGGGCTGTTCTGGCTGTTTCTTTCAGCTGATTTCTTTCAGGGTCAAGGTCAATGGCAAGTCCCCAGGAATGAACTGAAAACTCACTGCCCCCACGCATTTTTCGGAAATTAAAACAGCCTCCGAAAATATCAATGCCCAATTCTCTGATTTTATCTGGTCCGTAATGTTTCAGAATATCAGAAAATACGGCTTTCAACGGCTCTGCTATTTCCTTGTGGCAGGTTATTTTTCTAATGGTTTGGCTTTTGTTCCAAGCCAACCGCATAGGATACGGCAGATCTATGGTTACCAAATAACCAGCCCCAGTAGGATTGGGAGCCCCGAATCTGTTTCTAAAATGGGATACTGTTTTCATATTTACGGATTTTGGTTTTGTTCTTCTTTTCTTTTTCTTTCGGTTTCTTCGGCATCTCTGCGAGCTTTATCATAGATAGACTTATGAAGCTGCCAGCCTTTGGTTAGCACAAAACCAATTCCAATTCCAATGAAAATAAGCCCTAAGGCATCAAATGTACTCATAGCTTTATAAATTTAATTATTACTCCAATCTTTTACTGAACACACAATAAGAATAAATGAACATACTATATACATTATAGTTTTCATTGTTTCAAGCTCCACATCTACTCCCCTCCTATCATAAAGTTCTGTTTTATCAGAAGTACTCATGATTAGAAAGAACAATGCAGCAATTAGACATATCAAATTAATACTATACATTAATCTAAATTTTAAAATATCTTGTTTCTCAAAAATTCCCAGCATAGACCTCCCGCAGCAAATATTACGAAATAAACCCACCAGCTCTCCCTCCGTTCGGTCTGCTTGGATTTGGTTTCTGTTTTTGCTTTAGTCTGTGTTTCTTTTTCTTTATCGGTGCTTACTGCAACAGTATCTGTTTTATAGGTGTCAGTTTTTTTATTTGACAAATCCTTCTTATTATTAAAATCCAGTTTCCCTGTAGTCTTTCCTTTGACTTCTTTACCATTGTAGAAAAATGAAAATTCCGCAGGTGTATTCCCGATCGGAGTAATACTAAACCCAGAATCCATACTGATACTGCTATATTCCTCGTGTTCCCTGGTTTGGGAAATCCCCGTGGAATCTTTTTTCTCTCTTTCAGCTTCGTGAATGCTGATTTCTGACTTCTCTTTTTCTAGGACTGCCTTTCGGCTCCCACAGCTTACCATGGACAATAGCAGACAAGCAAGCAGGAGCCAGAATCCTATTCTGTGGCTGATTTTACTTTTCATCTTTTTTGCTTTTTAAATCGTCAATATCTCCACTATTGTGGAAGTTTTTTATTTTATCCAAAAGTCCGCTCGGCGGGAATCTTCCCCCTGTAACAACCGACATGTTTGTAAGTGCAGTAGCGCCAGGATAGAGAATAACCATGAGCTGAACCAATACGCTGAAATAACTCTTGAAAAACTCTATCGGTTCCAAAACCTTATTGATAACAGACAAAATGATAAATCCCATTGAAATAATAGATAATTTAGTAATCAATTCTTTGAGATTTCCTTTGAATGTGAAATCCTTAAGAATTATCAAGTGAACATAACTATCTAAAATATGGTCTATTACTAAAACCACACACAAGCAGAATAGGAAAAACTCACTTTCTACATACCACCCGCTAATCCGTTCCGTGAGAGTTACGGCTGCCGCTGGAGCTAGAGACAACTGTGCTGATGCCAACAACTTCTGCGAAAAACTCCCTTTGTATAACAACACCAGGTTGTCCACAATAAATTCTTTTATATTCATTTTTAAATTATTATTTTTTACTTCAATAAAGCCTTTATATACACTTTCACTGGGTCTCCTATTTCTTCCGCCTTTAATGGAATACCTTTTCTACCTGTAATGGTAGTTATCACTTTCAAACCTTTTATTTCGGTAACTGTGCCGCTACGCTGAATAAGTCTAAACTCCAATATTTCAGCAAAACTTTCTATTCTTGGGAGCTTGTAGATTACTCGGTCATTAGCACCATTCGTTTCTGCCACAACTTCCAAATCATGTGTCCAAGGCAATACAGTATCCACCATAGTATCAGAAATTCCAAGGTTGTATTCAGAAATATGTGGTGTCCAATCTGTTGCTTTTGTCCCTTTTTCTAGCTTAAAATTTCTAATGTCTACAGCTACCCCTTGAACATCAGAAGTAAACGCTACCATCCACGAACTGTCCAAATTAAAGGCTTCCTGCTTTATCCTAGTCCAAACATTCGGAGGAATACTCTGTCCCCAAATTGTAACATTCCCTGTGTGAGAATGCCTAAAATCCATACTTCTAGAATGAGTTCCTGCAACTATACCCTCCATTTTAAAACCATATACTCCGACAACTTGATGAGATACAGGAGTATACCTCACAAAACTTCCTGTAGCATCACTCATAACAGCAGAAGTTCCCGTATTTTCACTTGGAGAGGGGTTGTTAGGTGAAAGTAACGGAAGAGCCGTATTTTTAAAAAGATTAGCTCCACCTATAACCATATTACCTGAAGGAGTAGGTGTATTCCCTTTTGGTAGGGCTTTTAGTTTTTCATCTATTTGTGTTTTAGTGTAATAATCCGATGCCTCCAATTTCCCCACTGTCCCAAATTCCAGCATTTTGCTGGTTACATACTCTGCAATTAGCCTGTGCCCTCTTTTATTTGGATGCAAACCATCATAAAAATAGATTCCATGGTTATATTTAGTTATACCTACTTCCCTCATATCTATCCACTTGATACCATACATCTTTGCTATATCAATGATCCTTTCAGCAAGTTTATCAGAATCTTTATTTTGGTCATCTGTAGACCCCTCATGGAAAGACCGAAGTGGAGTCATCAATATGATTTGTGACTTTTTATAATAAGGAAGCATATTCTCCAATGCTAACTGATAAGCTTCTGTGAACTTTTTAAGGTTTGGATTGTTTACATTAGTAATATCCCCAAGAGAAGTTTTATCTTTAATTTCTCCCAAAGGAACACCAGTAGTAGGCACATTCAGTGCACGCTGGTCATTTGCGCCCATGAAAATGAATATAAAATCACTATCTTGAGCTACCACTTTTGTTCTGGAAAAAGCAAAGGCGTCGCCATCTATTCCTGTAACTCTAGAACCAGCCCTGCCATCAAGCGTTGCTTTTACTCCACCTGTAAGACTTAAAAGTTGTGCAGTCCATACATCCTCATAGGCATAACCTTTGGCTGGTGTATATTCATTATTTGTACTCTCTCCCCACGAAGTAATAGAATCTCCAATGAACGAAATCTTCTTTCCAGCAAGTTTGTTATTTACGCTGGGAGCAGGTGTAGAGCCTCCGCTCTTTATTTTATCTTCAACAGCTTTCAGCTCCTCTTTGGTCGCAACTAGAGGAAGAACACTCTCTACACTCTCTATTCTAGATGAATCTGCTTTTCTATTTAATTCAGAAAAGGTTTTCTCAAAACTTTCTCTGAGTTTTGCTTCTGTAATTTCTCCATTGTTGTTGTCAGGAAGAAGTCCTTTAATTTCTTCCAATGTAGACACATTACTCATTGTTTCTTTATTTATATTCTAAATCCTTTACTAAATCCTCTGGAGAATCCTCCTACTTGTTTTTTCTTCTCCTCCTCTCCTATTTCAGCGATGCTTCCTGCATATTCATACAGCCCCGAATTTGCTGAAAAAGTGAAACTTACCATATTATCCTCTTCGAATTTCTTCCCAGAAGTAGCATCTCCACTGGTAAGGTATGCAGCGTTTCTAAGATTCCCCAGAACCCAAGCTCTGCCGTTACTATCCGAAACCAAAAACACCAGTCCAGAATTCCCCGTTTGAGAAAGAAAACCAAGGTTTCTAGGCGTCATTCCTGTCAGCTGAAACGAAAGCTCGCTCATCTGCTTCCATCTCTTCACACTGCCAGTGACCTTCTCCGATAGAGAACCTTGGTCTAGATAAACATCCACAGCCTTTAGGCTTTTTCCGTGTTTGAGTAAAATATTTCCTTTAGAAATTGTCCTGCTGTCTTCGTAACCCTCCGCTTCTGGAAGAACTATTTTCGCAAAGTCTGAAACAGAAGCATAGTAGAGCCTCACCAAAATACCTCCAAACACCTCTGTGCTCGGGCAATAATGCAAATCTTCTGTATGTATTTCTGTAATCACAAGAACAAAAATAGCACCCCGCAGGGTGCTAAAAAAAGACATCATATTACAAGAAGAGACCTCCCTTTTTTGCGATGATAGGGACTTTCGGCTGAGAATCTTCCCCGCTCCAGCAAGGGAATTTGTCCCTGTATATACTTAGATAATCCCATATTTGTGTAAGGTAGCGTTCACTTCCCCTGATATGGCGTTCCTGGAATATTCTTTTTTCCTCATCTGTAAGCACTACAGACTTCTGCCACGGCAATTCCTCATACTGTACCACAATGCCTGTGCTGGTAAACAGAAATCCCTGCTCCGCCGCCGCATCTGCGATAGACTTCTCGATGCAATATTTCATTATCATACCTCTTAATTCATCATCGCCCAGAAGAACATCTGCTTCACAAGGTTTCATTTTGGAAAGAAGTTCGTCCAAATCAACACGCATCAAATCTGAAAGTCTCAAATAAACCTCTGGAGAAATTTCTCCGAAATAATATTTCGATGCAGAAAATGGCAGTAGAGAAAAACTTCTCTTGAAAAAAGAAATATTTTGTTTTCCCTCTAAAATATTTAGAGCTTTTTCTAAATAAAAATCTGCCTTTCTGAGCCAACTCAAAGCCAAGTCACGAACATCCCACCAACTGGCGTTCTTGGTCGTTCCCTGCTCATATTGGTTAATTCCATAGTTACTCAGATGAACCTTTATCCTCGGAAACGACAAAACAAAACTGTAATGAAGCCCCGCTATTGCCAGATAATGATAAGCCACTGGGCTTGAACTCTTCAGTTCCTCAAAAACATTTTTGTCTACTACAGAGAAAATCTTTCTCTCAAATCCATACTGCTGGTCTATCAATTCAAAATCAAAATTCTTCGGAAAGCTCACCAGCTCTCTGGCTTTCTGTTCTGTTATTTTTTCCATTATTACTATATTTTCCGCACTGATTACGAAACTTTTACTTTTGGTAATTTAATTCTTAACTGCCACTTGTCCATTTGGATTTTTGTCCAAGGTTGTCAGATTGATGTTCGGGAATTTCGCCACAAGGTCTTTGTTCCAGTTATTCCATTTCTGAATTAGTCTGAAAACCCAAAGCGTTCGGGCGTGTTTCCTCGGAAGCCTCGCACAAAGTATCGTCCATGCCTCCCGCTTATCAGAACCAGAACCGCTCAAGTTTTTCCCACCAGGAACACCCGCACCCAAAAGGGCTGGATCTACCCCCATAGAGAACAAAATCTCCGAGTTTCCTGCACTGGCATCGGGCAGAAAATCACCGCCAGCCTGTGTCTGCTTAATTTCCTCAATCTGAATTCCCTTTATGAGCTCTCCCGAATTTTTGTCCCTAAAAAATGGAGAAATCAAACTTTTTCCGCTCCCTTTATTCCCCGTCATCTCTTTATCTATGCTGTTTACCAGCTCTTCTCTGAGTTTGTTTTTGAGGTTGCTATCGAACTTCGCCCACTCATCCTTTCCGTATCTGTGAATAAAGAAATCATCAGCGATATGAATCATATATTTAAAATTAAACTGCTGCTCAAACATTCGTTTTTTCAGTTCTGGAACAGACAATACTACATCCATCCAGCCGTTTTTGAACGAAGAATGCCAGCCGACTGATGGATAAACTTTCTCTATCATCAAGGTATTGACAATCGGAACAATGAACTTGCTGATTTTCTTCGCCTTGCAGTAGTCCTTGATTTCATGCATGGACAAATTCTGCCCGAAGCATCGCACCTTTATGGTATCTTTTTCGTTAAAATCCGTTTCGCCCCAAGCAGAATTGATGTAGATATTTTCTATCATTCCATTTTTTGGCTTTTCAAACCTGCAGAACCCTGCCTGTTGTCTCGACACAGAAATAATTTCTTCGCCGTTTGGACTGAGCAGAAATTCTGGGAAAGCGATACCAAAACACTCAAAATCTGCCACCAAATCACTCAATACCAATTCAAACTGCGTTCGGTCAAAAAAATCATAGATATCTGGCTCACTGCTGGGAATTTTCTCCCTAAATTCAGCATCGCCCTCGGTTTCCACTAATTCAAAAACCTTCAGCCCCAGCCCATAATGAGCCGAAGTAAGCACCTCCAATCCGCCCAAAGCAGCGCCCACCATCGCCACTTTTTCCATCAGGCGTTTAGGATATTGGTTATCATCGCCCCAGTTACACCAGTTATTGGAATCTGTAGCCGATGCATTTATTTTCGCAACACTGTGAGGTTCAGCGCTGGCACCTTTGGCAGCACCGCTGAAACTCACCACAGAATTACCCCCTACTATATAGGTATCATTATCTATTTTCTGCATTTTTATTTATTTTAAAATCAAAAATCTAAAAAAGAATTGTTTATCAAAAAGACTTATTATAAAAGTAACTTTTCTTTTCTCCTGTTTTTTCTCCACCTTGCCAAACATCCAGCACAATATAAGGTCTCCCTCCTTCCTGCCTCTCAATCCAGCCATCCACCAGTTCAAACATATTAAAATCAATAGCAAAACTTCCTGAAAGCCCCCAATGTTCCTTTGTCCAGCTCATAAATCCGCCTAAAAAATCCCAGTTGTAATATAAATTCTCTCCATGTATGGACATGGTAGGTCTTCCCAGCGGCTTATTAAAACTGCACAAGTAGTTTGCCCTGAGTTCTTCATATATTCGGTAGAAAAACAGATAAATACTATCATTCGTTCCGTAGGTTTCGTGAGCCCAAGTTTTAGGAATGGATGGGAGTTTTACGAATGGTGGATTGGTAAAAACCACCAGTCTTCCACATTGTGCCGCATGATGAAGAATGTGCGGAAGTTCATAGATATTATCATTCAAAAAATCAAATTGCCAAGCCTTCATCCCTTTGCTTCGCATAATTTCTACATCTTCTACCTCCAGTGTAGTCGCATATTTTTCACACCCCTCAGGCAAGGCTTCCAGTAAAGCTCCTTCGCCTCCAGCAGGGTCATAGAAAACATATTTTTCCAGTGGCTCTGGCAACGCTTTTTTCATGTACTCCACTGCCAAATTCGCCCACTCCTTTGGAGTATAATAAGCTCCTGTTTTATGTTTTCTTTCTTTTGTAAGTTCCATGTTTTATCAATATCAATATTAAAAAACCACCTTTTTGCCGTTAAATTCCTCAATGAAAATAATGTGTATTTTCTTTATTTCGCCGTTTTTCAGTTTGATATTTCTGGTGCGATTTTCCCAGTGGTTCGGATTTTTAAAGGGCGTTTCATCCGCCAGCCTTACCGCCCCTTTTTTCGCAGGAGGACGGAGCAAAACAGCATCCTCGTAACTTATCAATTTTCCCCCCGTTTTATTTTGCAGGTTAAAACTTCTAATTTTTAGAGAAAAAGGAACAGGATTTTTGCGGGCATCTACTTTTTTCATTTCCGTGAGAACATCAGATAAAAACAGCGTTTTTTCCATACCGCAAATATCAAACAACACACTGAAAGCATAAAAGACACACCAAAAAACACCAAAAAACAAGGCTCTTTCTCAAAATTTTGAAACTAATCATTTGTTTATCAATCTCTTAACCTATGAATTTTTTATTTTTTTCTCAAAGTGTGCGAATTAACCCACGAGCCGCCTTAGTTTTTTCTACAATTGCAGTTTTATTTTTTACCGAAATATGAAAGGGACTTCCCGAAATGCTGGAAAGCCAAAAACAAAAAAAATCTCCTCGGAATGAGGAGACTCTGTAGGTTTTAAATATTGGTAATAATAAAGGAATCGGAGTAGTCGTAATCCAAAAGATAACCGAACTGCCAAAACAAACAGTAATCCAGCGTATCCGAAAAGTGAGTGGCGTGTTCCTGTGGAATTGTACTGCTTCGCTCGGAGGATTTGTCTTTCTTAAAGGCATCATCGCTCGTCAGCGGTGCATTCTCCATTGATATTATCAAATTCGGACACTGGTTTTCATTTATCCTAACAATAGGAAGCCGAGGATTCTGCTCGGAAAGAATTTCGTTAATCAATCTGAACTTCTGTATATGCTCGGGATTATTCGTGTTCGGTGTCTGGTTAATCACTATCCACCCAGCCGAACGGAGTGCATTCTCTACATCTTCTGCCAATGTAGTCTTGGAGTTCGCCTCGGACTTGTAACCAGAGCGGTCATGATACAGATGCACCACATTACAGCTGGATTGGTGGTGTTTATAGTAGTCAATGAACTGCTTAACCATATCGGAAAGTTTATCAGGGTTCTTCGCAAAGAACTCCTTGATGAACCTTATTTCTCCTTGGCTTTCTAAATGCTGCGACACTGTCCCACAGTTAATTCTTCCCCCGAAATCCAAATTGAATTGTAACGGAACACCACGCACCAGGTCAGTGTCATACTTACTGCTTGGCACATAGTTTTCTGTCAAATCCCCCAAAGCATCAATATCGTATTTATACTTATAATAATTCTTCTTGCTGAGCTGTGCATAGAAACCATCTGCTATCTTCCCAGGGCGGATGTTCAGTATCTCAGCTTCAAACATAGTCTTTGAAAGCGCCTCTCTTCTCATCTTCTCTATCCAGCCAGGCTCTAGGTTATGGATATTTACTTTCGAAGATGCTTTAATAAAGGTATACTCTTTTGGGTTTTCCATTGCCATTTTCTCCCTATTAGTGAACCATTCCCCCTTCTTGGTCATCGCCACAGAAGAAACGAATATCTCGGCATGAAGCATAGATTTACCTTTGAATATTTCCTTCTTGGCTCTATTCGTCGTCAAAACATTATTGAATAATCGGTCATAAGTCAGCAATGCTGCCTCATCTCCTATAATCCAGTAGGAGTTAAGCCCCCTTCCTGAATTGGGATTATCCAGCGAAACCATTATCGCAATAGCGCCATTTCTGAAATGAATTACATTATTCCAGCTGTCAGGCGCTTGGAATGGTCGCTCGAAGCCCATAGATACCCCGCTCCTGCCTACTACATAATCATACCCCTCCCATAGTCCGAACATCTCTAGTCCCTCCTTGGTAGATGGCAGGGTTCTGGTCTTTATCTGCACAAAAGATTCCCCCACAATCACACCTGTAGAGCGTGGCATCTGCCTCACGGCTTCCTTTAAGAACCACCCCAATACAGTAGACTTACCCGACCCCCTCGCCGCTTCTATTGTGATATAAGGAATTTTATAGCGATGGTTCGCCAGAACTGCCGCCATCTGCATAGGATTGAGCAGAATATCCTTCTGTGGTTTTATCAAATTGCTAATCTCTCTATTCATCATCATCTTCATTTTCTTCTACTTCCCTAAATTCTGCATCCTCGATTTCTAAATTATTAAAATCTACCACACCATACGCAAACTCCTTATCCATCATCTTATAAATTCTTCTCGGCATTCTGATGTTATACTCATGTGCTTGTATCTTATTAGGGTCTATCTGGTTTTCGTTTTCATCAAAATTAAATAGTTCCCTGTATTCTTTCAACGCCTTAACTGCAAGGTCTCCATTGCCAGCTTTTACAGCCTTCTGGTATTCGTTCCAGAAAGCCTCTTTCAGCACCTGCCGTTCCGCCGCCAATGTAGTAGCATCCAGCTCGCCAAAAATCTGCATGGACATATTATACTCACGATACGCCGAAGCCTGAGAAATCCCGTGGTCTCTCATCAGTATCTGAATTACTTGATAGGTAGAGTATTTGTTGTTCAATCTCAGTGACCATGCGTGGCTCATCCGCTTTTTCTTCTCTGCCTCACGCTCGGTCAGTTCCACTGAACTCTCATCCAGGTAACTCGCCTTTATACGCTGAAAACTGCTGTCTTTCTTGAATTTTGACAATTCCATGCCTCAAAGATAATTTTTAGGATTTTTTCTGTAAAAGACACAAAAAAGCCCTGCAAATGCAGGGCAACAATAGATAAAGTAAATGTGTTAAATTGATACTTATAGTTCTATTGATAAAAGTTCTCTTCCTAAAGCGTGTAAGCCTTCTTCAATTTTTTTGCGCTGTGCTTCACGAGGTTTTTTCAATCCTGTAGCATAATGATGAATTAATTTCTGATTGATACCTGTAATCTTTTCAAATGCAGGATTTCCCAAGATGCCTTTATAATATTGCAAAAGACTCTCTGTATCAAATTTATACTTTATTTCGTATTCTTTATAAGGAAAGTTGCCGATTTCTTTCATCGTTTCTATTCCATCAAGAATACTTTGTTTTACTTCTTTTACATCATCTCCTGCACCATAGATTCCTGGTACATTTTCAGCATAAGCCCCGAATGTTCCATCGTTTGCTCTTTCTATTATTACATTTATTGTCTTCATATTTTTATTTTTTTAATATGGGACTTTTTACAGTCCCATTTGTTTTCTTAATGCTTTTTCTAATCCGCTGGACAATTCTTTCGCTCCGTGATTGGGAATGGCTACTTCTATTTTGCCGTTTGTCCAAATTTCATGGCTTCCCTTTCCCTGCCTTAAGAACCACCAACCTTTTCTTCTAATTTCTCTAAAAAATGCGCTGTACTTCATAGAACTATCGTTTATCAATTTAACACCACAAAGATATACATTTATATACTATTATGCAAATATTTTATGAACTTTTTTCACTTTTTTTATAAAAAAAATCAGAGGTTTATTCCTCTGACTTTTTATTAAATTGCTCTATTTCAGCATCCGTGAGTTGCTCGCCGTTTCTCCATACTTCATAAGCCAATCCGTTTTCTTTCATATAGGACACCCACCGTCTTACAATAACATCCGAAAACCTCGTGTCCAGCTCAAAGCCTCTGCACGCTCTCCAATTTTGCTCACAAGCTATCAAAGTAGAGCCAGAACCTAAGAAGCCATCACCTACAATTTCCCCCTGTCTGCTGGAATTCTTAATCAAATACCCCATTAAATCCAAAGGTTTCATCGTAGGATGGTCTGCATTTCGCTGTGGTTTGTCAAACCTTAAAATCGAACTTTGCTTTCTGTCCGTATACCAAGGATGAGCTCCTTCTGCATTCCAACCATATACCAGGGAACGGTGTGTTTCTATCTCTGTTGGCTGTGTTTCTTCGCAGAAAATAACAGGTTCATGCTGCATATGATAGTCCAGCCTTCCTAATACAAATGAATTTTTTACCCAGACCAAAGTAGAGGAAATCTTATACCCTGCATCCAGCATAGATTGTCTGAAATTGATAGCCTCCAAATCCGAATAAAACACATACGCAGGCGCACCAGCATGAGAAAAAACATAACTATTCACAAAGAAATCATATAAGAATCGATAAAAATTATCATTGCTCATCTTATCATTCTTGATTTTTAGTTTGTCTTTCGTTCCTCCTTGATAGTCTACATTATACGGCGGGTCGGTAAGTAATAGATTCAGTTTGTCATCACCAAGCAACCTCGCCCAGTTTTCTGAATCGGTAGAACTACCGCACAAAAATCTATGCTTTATGTTTTTATCTTTAGAAACTAATTCGAATAAATCCCCCTCCACGCTTTGCGTTTTTTCAGGGAGCGAGGCATCAAAATCGCCCTCTTCTTCAGGCGGAAGCACAGCGTTCTGCTTCAAAAATTCATCAAAATCGCCCATATCCATTCCGATACCTTCAAGGTCTAAATCTTGAAAGAATTCCTCTATTTTTTCCCAATCAAATTCACCATTATGGATATTACTTCGGAGCATGTATTCTTTGAATTCCTCCTCGGTAAGCTTTCGGTTTGGAATCCTTACATCGATATTGTCCTCACCACGCCCCAGCACGAACAACGCAGCTACTCTCTGGTGTCCTGCTATCAGCGTATTGTCCAGGTCAATGACTGGAATTTCTACCAAATTAAATTTCTCCAAGCTCTCTCGGAGTTTCTTCATATCGGCATCATTTATTTGTCTTGGATTAAAATCACAAGGCACTAACTCTTTTACTTTCCTCTGAACCGTATACCATTCCAAAGGAGCATGTATTTTATTTTCCATTATTCAAAAATCTTTCGCATTCCATGAGTTCGTTTTCTTTTTCTTGGAGCTGTTCCCGTTTTAGATTCAGCGTGTGCAGTCGGCTCTTATACTCTGGGTCTTCGGGAGCAGGCAGAGAGTTTTCCATTTTCTTAATGGTCTGCTTTCTCCTCGTAATCAGCGCCCTAAGATTGTCCCGATGCTTATAAATTTCCAGCTCACTCATTCCCTCAAAATCAGTTTCAGTCTCCAAAGGCATTATTCTCTTATGCTCTCTGTAATGTTTCAGCACCTTTTGGCACTGGTCAAATTCTCTAAAACATACCCAAATTTTCCACTGAAGCTCAAAGGCTTCGTCTTCATCTTTAGGGTCAAGTTCTCCGAGCTGAATTTTAAGAGAGCAAGCCTCCATCCATAGCCCCCAGCGTCTGCGGAAAGCCTTATGAAGCTCCACGGGATAATCTGCAATAAAATCATTGAATACTTTTCTCGGTGCTTCTGTTTTCGGATTTCCACTCTCTTGGTCTGCTGGTTTATCGGTTAGGATTTCAGCTGAAACTTTAGCTTCTGCAGGCTTATTCAATCGAGAAAATTCATATTTCAGCTTTGCAAAATTCTGCAGGGAAAACCTCCTGCAGGCTTCCGTTATCCGCTGGTTTCCTCCGTATGAAATATACTTTTCTAAAAGTTCTTGGTGCTCTTTTGCGTTCATAATGATAAAAAACAGAAAGCACTAGGCTTCCTGTTTCTTTTGTGATTTTGATTTATCTTCCGCTGTCTCCGTTCTCGTAAGGAGAATTTGCTCCAAAGCCTCTCGGATAATGCCAGCATCTTCTGTCATATCCTGCCTTTCTTTGAGAGCTAAAAGGCTTTTAAGTTTCGTTTCCGACAATTTGGAAAGACCCTCTACAGCCTCTGGCACTAGCGAAAGCCACTGAGAGCCTCTTTGGAAAAAATCAAAAGCATCATCTGGAACTTCTTCCACTACAAAATCACCACGAGAACTGATAATCCTTGTTCCAATCGGAACATTCAGTTTGAAATACTTTTTATCCATCTTTTCCAATTTTCTACGCTGCAGGTTCTAATGTGATTTCTCCTTCATACACACAAGTTTTCGCATTCGCTACCAACTTCACTGTTACTCCAGAGTTATCATCTATCTTCTTACCTGTAGTTCCCTCGGCAGAATCTATTCTTGCTCCAAGGTCTTTGTTTCCAATCACAAAGAGTTTTCCGTTGGCATCTTTTACCACAAAAACACACGGAGCATTCTTATAGGCATCTATCCAGCCCAGCACTTCCGTTCTGAGACCAGGAATAAGAAATTCCAATTCTGTTTTTGTCTTCTTGTTGCCCACATTACCTGTAAGGGTCGGTTTCAACTCTCCTTCATCCATCTGAATATCGATGGATTTCCACGCTTTGCCACTATTAAGAACAATACCTCCTGCTGCAATGGTTACCCTGCTGGCATAGGTAGTAGAAATCGTAGGCTTTGCCATACTTTTAATGAAATCTACGGGAACATAATACAACTTCGTTGCAATCCCAGAATTGATTTCATCGTTTGGACAATGCTCCAAGTTCTCGTGCGGAATGCTATCAAAACAACTTGCCATAATTTTATTTATTTTTTTGGTTAAACTTTTTCTATCAATCCAGACCCGCCAACGACCAACTGAAGCAGTATATCTTCGTCTTGGGAGATTTCCTGCTGAGTTTTCACGATGCCGTCGATTCTGATTTTGCTCGGAGCATCATCAGTGAATCTGTATTTCTCTCTATTGAACTCAAAAGAAACAGCTTCTGCTTTTGGCTCTGCTGGTTTAGGTTCTTTCTTTGTAAGAGATTTTTCTCTCTTATCCAGTTCAGCTTCTCTTTTTGCGATTTCTTTCTCACGATTGTCCAGTTCAGCTTCTTTTTCTTTCAGCTGGTCCGCAAAAACATTCAGTTCGTTTTCCCTGGTATCAAGCTGAGTTTCCTTTGCTACATTTTCTGTAGATTCTTCAGTATTACCTGCAGTTTCTTCGATGTTTTCAGAAACTTTTTCGTCTTCTTTTGCCATAATATTATTTTTTTTAGAAAAACCTGTAAGCACCAAAAGTGCCTACAGGTATAGGATTACACACTTAGTTTTTCACTTGCATAGAACAATTCGTTCTGGTCAGCATTGTTCAATCCTCGTTTCTTCGTTCCGTCTGATGTATGCATGAATACCAATTGGTTTACAGCATAATCATATCCAAGAGAGAACTCTCCAAGAACATTCAATACTCTTCCGCTTTCTTGAACCGAAGTAATAGTCGCTGGATTGTCTATTTCGTCAATAAGCCTTAATAGGTTATTGTCCACCGTAGACACGATAGTTCCTTTAGTAAGGTTCGGTATGCCCACGATTTGTCTCTTGCCAAGTCTTGTTCTCATGGCATCATCCTGGAACTTGTTTTGTCCGAATTTATCTTCGTATGCGATCTGATAGTCTTCCGCATCAGCTTGGCTCATGAAGATAGTTTTCACTTTGTTTTTATAAAGTGATGGAATCTGTCTTTCATACTCCGTTACCACATCCAAAACATTGGTTTTGGTTATCGCATCACCAGGAACCAAGAACGCAGGATTTGTAGTTTCTGCTGCTATTTTCTTGTGAACTTCGTTCAGCCCGTCCATTGATGATCCGAATGTAGGAGAAGCCTGCCCTTTCTGTGAACCATCATACTTACCAGTGATAGATAGAATATTAACATCATCAATCACTTTTTCTTTTAAAATCTGCATAGCAAGAACAGAGATGCTCTTTTGTTGCAGTCCTTTACTTTCTTCGTATTTTTCTTCAAAAACACTTCCTATGATTTCTGCTGGATCAATTTGGAAATCCACTTTTTGATGAAAATTCTTCAAATCTTTATACAAGAATGTAATATCTCCATACGGAGTCACTTTCTTGGAATCAAAAATCTGAACTGCATGGCTCATCAATGCCTGAACCGATGGATAATGTCCCTTTACCTTGGTTACGGTTCTAACAAATCGGTTGATGTAAACCTCGCTGGATAAAACCATACCGCTGAATAAAGTAGGATTTACAGATAAATAACGAATAAGCTCGTTTTTAATCTGATCTGTTTTTAAACTCATATTCTTATTTTTTTATTTATTCTACTTTTTTATTCTCTGGAGCAACTTGTTGTGCTCATCTTCTGGATTCATAAATCCTCCAATCAAACCATTTTCAGAAACCTCCTTTCCGTCATTCTCTACCACAGAATGTCTGTTTTTAGAGCCTCCGAATTCCTTGCATTTTTCCCCAAGTAAAGCGATGTTCTCCACTACGCTTTCTTTAGCCTCTTCTTTTAACCCTGCAGTTTCTAGTGCGGCTTCTACCGCCTGTGCCGTTTCTTCCGAATTTTTTTTTACGACCTCTAGATTCGTTACAGCATCAGAAAGACTCTGCTTGGTGCTTTCCAGTTCTTCCGCCATTCCTTCTGATTCCAGACCAGCCAAGGCGTTTTCTATTTTTTCCAAATCCTCTTCCGATAGCTTCGCAAAAGGCTTCTGCGTTCCAAACACTCCTGCATGGAATGTTAGTTGCGCTAGTCCCAATAGGGCTGTGATTCTTGTGAATTTCATTTTTATTTAATTTATTGATTAAAATTTGCTCAATGCATCTGCTAAAGAACCGAGTTCATCTATAAGACCGATTTCCAAAGCCTCTTTCGGAGTGTAGGTTTTCCCTTTGAAAACATGCCCGTCATCTTTCAGCTTCTCCCCAAAATTTTCTTTCATTCTGGAAATAAAATCATCTGCTAAAACTTTCAGCTGTTCAGTGTAGAGTTTTTCGTTTCCTTTCATCAACTCACGATACTCCTTGTTCTTCTCTGTAGACTGCGGAGCATAGATTTCATAAATCTTCGCTCCCCATTTTTCGAACATTGCCGAAAAATCTTGATAAGAGAGCATCGTCCCAATGGAGCCGATTTTATCAGCAAAAGGAGATGCCATGTGATAATCACACCCAGAAGCAATGTCCAGCGCAGCCGAACACTGATAACCGCTAGTATATGATATAGTAGGAGTTTCTAAATTCTTGATGATATGGGTAAGTTCTGCGGTTCCAGAAACCATACCGCCTCCAGAATCTATATTGAGAATAATTCCCGAAACACTCGGGCTTCTATCCAATTCTTTCAAGAGCTCCCCAAGGAACTGGGTGCCGTAAGAGAAGTAAGTAGAATATTTAGTGATTGCTCCCACAATATCCACTATTACAGGAAACTTCATGTTTTCTTTCCCTTCTCCCTGTTTGTTGATTTTGGATAAATACTGCATTTCTCTCTCCTTTACACTCTGTATAGGAGAGGATTTCATCAACATAAATTCTGCTGCCAATGATGGAACAAGGCTCATCAAATAGCCTTTGTCTATTGCCAGCGGAGTATTTAATAAAGTATTACCATTAAACATTCTTAGATTTTATTTTTCAAAAATCCAAAATGTTTAGTGCGTAAAAAAAGACAGAAAAAATTATAAGCTCTGGGCTTTGGGTTCTATAATGGTAGCGCCAGAAATTTGGATCTGCATTCTATCACTTCCAGAATTATCATCCTTGCGCCCATCGTGAACTTCTACCATGAACGGCTCCTGTTCATTACCCAATATCATGGAATCTACATTGGTCACCAGGCGGATGGCAAAACCCTTTTTGTTCAAAAGAACAGAATAAGTAATAATGTCCATCGGGTTCATACTGTGGAGATTAAATGATAAATCAACTTCGAAAAAAGAGTTTCCGTTTTTGAATTTTCTTTTGATAGACCTATCAAAGTCTTCGGGAACGATGTTTTTAAAGATTATTTTCGGTTCAGCAGAAATACTCTTGCCTGTGCTGTTCGCCGTGAATGAATATTCTTTGGCGTTGAAAATTTCGATTTCTCTAATTTCACGAAAGAATTTTTCTGGAATATTGCTGATTTTTACCATATTTTATTTTTTTTTCACGAAAATATTTTATTTGGCTGATTTTCTAATCGTTGGGCGATTTTATCCTTTTTTCTGTTAAAATCCCTAATGATAGTTTGATAATAGGATTTTTCTTCCTCGTGGATTCCGTAGAAATTCAGCAGGTTTTCTATAGAGGTTTTATACTCTATATCATAGTAGAGTTTGTTGAGAACTGCTGTTTCATACAGATGCTCCCGAAACAAACTTTCCACCGCACGCCGAAGCAGCTGCTCATGCGTAGGAAGAATGCAGATGCCGTGCTTGTCTGAATAAGACAATTTGAAGGAAATTTTATATTCCTCCTCAAAGACTTCATTTTTTGCACGATCATCCCAGTTCGAATTTTTCTTGCTCAAAAGAGAACTGATAAGAATTCCAAACCAATTATCTCGGCTTGGCTGATATTCTGCACCAAATTTCTGAGTCAAAAACTGCTTGATCGGCTTACTCACTGGCAAAAATATACTTACTAGCATCCTTATTTTTTCAGCAAGTATATGATTTTTCCACCATATTATAAAGGCTCTGCTTTTTTTAGTTTCTGAAACTTTTATTCTGAAATTCTCTAAAAAGTAGGAAAAAAGTTGTAAGAATTGTAAGGATTTTGTAAGTGCTTATTTTTCAAATATTTATACCTTACTTTGAGTTGTAAGAATCCCATACAATAGCCAAATTCATTTTGTAAGGCAGTTTTTCCCTTACAATTTTTTTGTAAGGATTATCCATTCCTTACAAAATAAAAATAAAAGTTGTAAGGCGATAAAACCCGACAAACAGAGCGCTCGGATAATTCCTTACAATCCTTACAACTTTTTTACAACTTTTTGGGGGTGGCGGGGGGTTGTGAAAATCGCCGCCTTGTAGGTGTGCGAAAACTGATGTATATCAAAAAGAAAAATCCGCCCAAATCTGAGCGGATTACAATGAAAAAAAACTAATTAGCGCCTAAGCATCTAGAAGTCGGTTTCTTGTGGTGCAGGAGCAGCAGGAGTGGCTGGTTTATTCTCAGCCAGCTTAATCACTTCGAAATTGAACGCAGAGAGATTCTGAGCGTGTCCCTTTGTTCCATCCTCTTTGTCGTAGAATCTTCCTTCTATGGTAAAAAAGACCTTCACTCTACTTCCGTTAGGAATCGCCGCCAACTTGTCAATATTGGCGTTCTTAACCTGCATTTTGAGAAAATTTTCTCTGTTTGTTTGATTGTAATTGTCAAAGTAAGATGCATCCAATAAGAATTCTTGAACACGGAATGTTTCTGTTTTCTGCTCCGCAGCCTCTCTGCTGTAGATGTTTCCAATAATATCCATATGATTAAAATTTAATTGTTTTTATAAGTCATCTTTAAAAACTCTGTAAACAAAATATAGTATTGCTACTATAAACAAAAGAAACATTAAGTTTCCTCCTATTTCCATTCTCATAATATTTTACCTAATTTTAAAACAAAATACTTCTTGCCTTTTTCTGCTCCCCATTCTTCTTTGCCCTCTCTTATCTCAATTCCCTTTAATTCTATAATGAAGTGGGGAGCCTTTTTAGAATATCCGTTTTTGAAATGAAGCTTTCCAGAATTTATCCCTTCAAACCGCTTTTCCCAATAAGGTTTTATTTCACGGTATTCTTCTGTTTTTTCTCCCGATTTAATTAAGTCAAACCATTTTTTCTTCAATGTCAGGTACAAAATTTTCATTTTTATAAATTTTGATTAGCTCTCTGATACATCCTAGTCGTACATCTTTATAAGAGTTGTAAATGATTGTCATTTCTTTTTTTTCTCTTATGCAAAAAATCCACCCAATGTTATCTGTCGAGCGCTCTATTGTATTGAGAAAATGGACTGGATACTCCTTTTCCCAAAACCAGTCAAATACCTGTTCGTAGGTTGGGACTGAGCAAAAATCTTCTCCTAATTTACCATTACTACGAGGTTTGATTTTTCTAATATCAATTATTCCCTTGTCATGAACCTCTGAACTTAGTATTAAAGTATTATGAGGATTTAACACAAATAAACACGGTTCATTAAATCCTATTTCTTTAAGTTCCTTCGCTATCTCAACTGGAACTAAAAATTCTTCGTAGTCTATCATAACAAAGGTTTAGCTATCTCAATTAAATCATTGAAGTTTTCTAAAAAATCATCTCTAAGTTCTCGTGTTTTAAAACACAACACTCTTTTTGTTACATAATGAACTTCCTTCTCAATTTTTCCTTTAAAAAACTCAATACAATATTTTATTTCTCCATCGTCTTCCCAATCAGGCTTCCAACCGCCATTGTATCTATCTCTTAACTGGCAAAGTTGAGCCAAAGCCAAGCATGCTTCTGCTTCTTCTTTAGTTGGAAATGTGTTTTTATTATATTCTTGAGTATTAAGCCTTCCTGTTTCAATAATACGGCATTTAGCATCTATAAACCAGCCTTCTACAAAAGGCAAATCTTCCCATCTTTTAGAAAGTTTTCTTTCCACCTTCCTGAAAATTATATTTTCAAAAGTTGAATTTTCTCTGTCAATTTTGTAGCCCTCAGGCACCTGAATTTTCATTTCTTTTGTTTCCATAATCTACATAATTTTTCTTTTATGATTTCAAACCAAGTTTTATCTGGTAATCTTTTTAAAGTTAGAATTACTAAATCGTGAAAGTCCATATCAGAACTCCAAAATTTCACATTTAAAACTTTTATTTTCATACTATTTTCATAAATAATATCACTTTTTTTGGTATTTTTAAATATCCATTTAGCTCTTTGGATTTTCCAGATTTCTCCACTTTAGGTTTATTCATTTCTTCCATAATGT
Organism: uncultured Riemerella sp.; assembly: GCA_937890925.1. Taxonomy (GTDB): domain Bacteria; phylum Bacteroidota; class Bacteroidia; order Flavobacteriales; family Weeksellaceae; genus JABCPE02. Next base: position 6,234 of record CALAEK010000064.1, on the reverse strand, counting down.
TTTTTTAATAAATCAATTTCCCAAAGTAAAATGCCAGGATACTCCCAGTCATCGCTCCAAGAGAATAAATAATTCTATCCAGCTCACTGCCAAAGGCAATTTTCTTCACATTGTGCGACCATACAAAGCTAATAAGGAAGCCACATGCAAGGATTCCAAATAGGAATTCCCTCGTAATGAAATAAGTGTTCAACACAACCAGGAATACCTGAGTAAATCCCGTTGTAAATAATTTTATTCTGTCCATATTTTTTATCTTGTTTTTATCACTTGTCTTACTAATTTGTCATCTATAAAAACATAGTCGTCCTTGGGTGGTTTGAAAAGTTCTATTCTTTCCGAATTCTCTCTCTCCCATTGCTCTAAATCATTGTAATTGTTCGGCACTTCCTTAAAGACCTGAAACGCTTTTTCCCAACGCAGGGTTTCATCCCAGCAGATAAGCCCAGATTTCCACGCTCCGCAATAAGTAATCATTACACATCTTGAAGTTTTCACACTCTTTACGGTGATAACATCCATATTCATAAATGTGCACTCAAATGATAAATAACCATACTGCTTTCTCAGCATTTGTTTGGTTAAAGGATATTCCATTTCTATCATAGTTTCAAATATTTATCTTTTAAAAAAATAGTTCATCTGGTTCGTTTTCTTCGGTGCTTTCCTCTGGGACTTGGATAAAGAAATGTTCTTCTGTTTTGCTGTCTGTCCATTTCATAATTCTTTGCCCTGCTTTATCTGTCAGCTGATCCTTTGGATTAAATATGTATCCTTTCAGCTCACAGAACTGCTTTAGTTTATTCTTGAAAGAAGTCGCCGAAATCTGCTTCATGGAATTATTATAATTCTTCAAGTTTTCATACATCACTCGTCGGCACACCGCTTGGTTAATATTCTCATCTTTAAAATAGTCTTCAGCCCATTCAAAGAATACAACTCCAATTTCAGCCAATAGGTTTCTCTTTCTGATATTCCCTTCTGGTGCGCCTATCTTTTCATTCGTGGAAAGGTAGAACTGCAGACACTGCATGGCAAAGTTTAAGAACAAATTCCACTGTTTTTCATCCCAGTCAGTGAAAAATCTATTGTTAAAATCATGCATCGGATTTCGCTCTGTAAAACCTTCTATTTCGCCATGATACCAATTCCCGAACGACATGAATAAAATCCTCCCTCTGGTGGAACTGTCCAGCCCATAAGGCGCATAGTTTGTAGAAATGCAGAATTTCGGAGACAAGTAAAACGGAATCAAATAAGCGTTCTGGTTCTTCGGGTTTACATTCAAGTCACCAGTAATGTCAGTGAATAATTGCTGAAACTGGAATCTCTTATCCGCATCATCGAACAGTACATAGTCCGTCTGTTCCGTTATTCCATCATACAAGAAGTCGCTCTCCAGCAGTCCCTTTTTTCTCGCCCCTAAATACTTGGAGTTCATGAACAGCCTCAAAGCATGGCTGGAAAAAATAGACTTCCCTGTTCGTCCGTGGGACTCGTTATCATCCACCACCTCATTGTCCATGATATACAGACACCAAGCCTTAGCAGGGTCTTTGTATCGGTGGAGCATATATCCGAAAGAATACACCTTGTTGATAAAATGCAATTCTTGTTCGTAGATCTGATCCTCTGAAAGCGTTTCTTTATTGATAATAAATTTATTTTCATCTAAATAATTATCATATTCAGACGGCTTCAAGTCTCTCAGTTCCTCTTTCCAATGAACTCGGCAGGTGTTGATAAAGTAGTTCATAAAGTCGCAGTCACTTCTTACAATATCCAACTTCCAGTTGTTATTCTCATCTTTTTTAATGTTGAAAAACGGCTCTTCTATATTCAGTTTAGAAGTGTTCAGAGTTGTTCTGGTCTGGCGGAAAATGATTTCGTTCAAAATATCGTCCTCCATCACATAACGGCTGTAGCCTTTATCTATCCTCTCTATTTTATCCTTGCTGACTTCCCAAATGAATTTATCAAAGAAGAAAAACTGAGAAGTAGGAGTAAAGTCTGTAAAATCAAACTCCTTGCTCTCCAGGTTCTGAAGTTTTTTCTCCGAAACTGCCTCCGAACCTATTACCATGTTCAGCAATTCATCGGGAAAAAGTCGAAGCCCTTTTTCTTTTTGTTTTTCATCCAAAAACTTATTGAAAAAGTCTTTGATTTCCTGCGAGGAAACCTCCCGAAGAATGTGCTTGTTCTGCTGAACAAAATAGTAACCATCCTTTCTGGTGGCGTCTTTTATTCTGAAAAATCCATTCAGCTTCAAAAAATTGAACGCATTTTTGTAATTCACACTGTAGGTTGGTGCGTGGTCTATTTTCTTCCCTTCTTTATTCGTTCTCCACTTTTCAATCCAAAACTTAGCAGGTCTGGCAAGTTCCAGAAATCTCTTTACTTTTGCTCGAAGCTCTTTTTGTTCCTTGTCCTCAAATGCAGCTTCAGATTTCATGAAGTCGGTAAAATCCTTTTTAGGATTACCTCTAAAATCTTTGGACTTGGTAAGGCTTTCTGGGAGCCACGCAGTCTTGATATCCATATGCTCCAAAGCCAGTTTCTTCCCAGCCTCGAAGCCTGTAGGGTCAAGGTCTGGAACATTGATAACCTCAAATGCATATTTGAAAAGCATCGCAATTTGTGTTTCGGTAATGTCTGCTGTTTCAGAATTGAACCAAACCACGGTTTCGCCCGTAGAAGCCATATTGAGAGAATCTCTATCGCCAGAGCAGATGATAATTCGCTCTAATTTCTTCACTTTGGCTGGTGCAGATTCCTCCTCATCATCATAAGACTCCTCTACTTCCTGCTGGAGTTTGTTGTAAATAGACTTTACATTCTCCAGCCCAAAAATGTGCTGCGATGGCTTCTTGCCAAGGTAAGAAAATCGGTATTTCTTGTCTGCAGATTTTGGTTTGTAGATTTTCAGCCAAACTCTTTCCTCTTCGGGTTCTTCTACTACTACATTTTTATTTTCGCCCTCCAGGTGGATTTTCTTCTTTCCGCCTCCTGCTTTTACGATAAAGGCAAAAACAGGATAGGTTTCGGAACTCTCCACCGTGTAGACATTGCAGAGTTCTTTTTGGGTGTTTTCTTCCTTTTTGAGCCATGAATAAGACTTCAAGGAATAAAGCCCATACCTTCTGCATACTTCCTCCGTCATCAACGGTCCAAGAACCTCCAGCTCGTAAGGTGTAAAGTCCTTGGTTTCGTAGCAAAATCCGTCCTCGTTCAGCGTTCCTTCAAACTCGGAAAACTTGCATACATTTATATTTTTAGGTTTAGTTTTATTTTCGTCCAAAATCCCCAATTCTCTACCCAGCTGCAAAAGAGCTTCGAAATAAGTAAGCCCCATTTCGTGGGCATAAATGTGGATTCCGTTTCGGCTTTCGGCGTAGAAACCTCCCGTGTCTCCCCAGTCTTTCACGAAATAAATCCCGTCCTTCTTGGAAAGATTAGCAGACTCTGTTCCCTCGTGCCGTATTTTAAAATGCTTGTTCTGCCGAACTTGAGGCAAAAACCTCTGTATCAAGTCCAGCCCGCCATTAGTCGCCTGGAATATATCTTGTTGATTTATTGGGAAATTCATTTCTTATAGTTTAGATAAAAAACCAGCTGGCAGGCTCACACCGAAACCAGCTGGGAAACTTAAATTTAAATACAATGAAAAAAATACTTGTTCATCTTTTATAAATTCTCTCCTGGTTTGAAAACATTAAATTCCTCTTTCAAGAACCCCAGCTGAACCATCCGATTGCGATACCAAGTGGTATTGGCGTGCAGTTGTTCTTTTATAAGGATATTCAGTTCCGTTTTGCAAACAAACTTTTTATAAGTAAAAAGTCTTTTGCAGAAAGTCCGATACTGAGCCGTTTTATATCGAGAATTTTGTTTTGTCGGCTTTTCCGAAACAGCTTCTGAAACAGGCACTGTATTGTTTTTTTCTTTCTCCTTTAATACCCAGGTGTATTTATTTCTTTTTTCGTAAATCATTATCCAGTTACAATTTTTATTACAGCTTCGCTATCCTTGGCTAATCTGTCTATTTTAGTTTTAAAACCAATACTGAAACCATCCCCTTTCCCTTTTATGAAATCTATAACAGTGACTGGTGTGGATGTTTTTTTGAAACCCTCTACAAAAGCCCTTAGTTTGGGATTCTCAATTCTACTTTTCATTTGCGAATATTTGAGTTTGAACAACAAAAGAAAATTTTTCAAGGAGCAGGAAAACCGTAGGTTTCTCACTCAGTTCAGCTGAACCATATATGGTTTTTTCTGGTGTAGAAATTTTCACTCCCTTTTTTCTCAGCCTGTAGCAGGCGTTATACTGTTGTCTTTTGGTGCTTGTCATGATTACCTTTGTTTTCACGAGTTCTACATTCAGTAACATATGAGGATGCAGCCTGTATCAAGTCGCTAACAGTCTCACTTTTCAGCATTGAATTCACAATAGTATGAGCAATGAACGGCTCGTTTGACCGACCTATAACACCCTCGTCACAAGGCTTTTCTCCATTTGTAAGGTAATAGAAACACAAGAACCCAAAGCCCTCTGGAGCCTGTGACAGCAATTCCTTTAATTGCTCTTCAAATTCTAAATTTACCGCAAGCGGTTTATCTGTTTTTTTCATCTTATTTATTTTAAATTATAATTGAGTTTTTAAGTTAAAAAGCCACTGCACCCCGTCTAGGCTGGTCTGTAGTCCAAAAAGTTATGAAGAAAGAATTTGTGATAATATTTAGACCCTTCGTGGCTTGAATATGGTAGACAATAATCTTTGTCGAATATCTCTTTCTAGGTAATGTTTCGTCTTTGTCGAAGATGTTTTTTCTGCTCCAACACCAAGCATCTGCATTAACCGCTGTTGTTCCTTTGCGTCTAATGCTTTGATAATAGGCAGTACATTCTCCGCTGTCATTGAAAAAACTATTTACTCCAAATGTCTTTTTCAGAGAAACCTTCTTCCTTGTAAAATTCAACTAATTTAGCATGACCTAGTTTATCAGAATTACTTCTAGCCAACGCTCTTACAGAGGTTTGCTGAATGTCTAATATCAGTGCTATTTTTAAGCTGAATTTGTTGTCTCGTAAAATCTTATCTATAATCTTTTTTGATATTTTCATATATTTGTATTTACTTTTTATTATTATGTTTATATAAATAATTTATTACTGCAAATGTAAGTATAAAATTTCATACTTCAAAAGAAAATATGGATAAAATTTCACCTATAAAAGCAAGGATACTGCAATTTATTGAAAATCAAGGCATTCAAAAAAAAGAATTTTGCGATAAAACGAATATATCTTATTCAAACCTGAAAGGAAAATCTCTAAATAGTGAAATAGGAGGAGAATATTTAATCAATATTGTGGAAGTTTATAGCGAAATTTCGCCCACATGGTTACTTACTGGGAAAGGAAATATGATAAAGACTTTAGAGCAAAATTCAGAGGATAATTCTACAAACACAAAACTCTATGAACAGTTACTATCGGCAAAAGACAAAGAGATAGCTCAAAAAGAAGAAGTAATATCACTATTGAAAGACCATATAAGCACTTTAAAAAATATGCCTTCACTGGGGAATCCCAGTGCAAATGTGGGATAAATTTGGCTCTTGTTTAAAAATTGTAAAAAAAGAATACTAAAAACGAATACAAATCGTATTCTCTAAAAAACTTAAATAGCTGGGTAAGAATATATTATAAAATCAATTTTGCCACTAATATAATTCATAACCCAAAGGTCACGGGTTCAAGTCCCGTCTTCGCTACAACAACATCTGTAATTCAATAGTTTATAGATTAAAGGGACTAAAATAGGGACTTTACAATTTTTGTAAAGTCCCTATTTCTATAAAATAAATGGTATAGAGCATCTCAACTCACTTGTAAAAATAATACAAGGTTTTCCCCTACCTGTAAAAAATAATGCAAGGTTTTCTCCTACCTGCAAAAAATAAGACAGAGCCTCCCCCATTTACCTGTAAAAAATAATGCAAGGTTTTCTCCTACCTGCAAAAAATAAGACAGAGCCTCCCCCATTTACCTGTAAAAAATAATGCAAGGTTTTCTCCTACCTGCAAAAAATAAGACAGAGCCTCCCCCATTTACCTGTAAAAAATAATGCAAGGTTTTCTCCTACCTGCAAAAAATAAGACAGAGCCTCCCCCATTTACCTGTAAAAAATAATGCAAGGTTTTCTCCTACCTGCAAAAAATAAGACAGAGC
>CALAEK010000063.1 GCA_937890925.1 uncultured Riemerella sp. | reverse complement strand
TTTATTATCTTTGTCTCTTAATAGTTAAATAAGAAATATGAAAAGTTTATCAATAGTAGGAGGGGTTTTGCTGCTTATTTCGGGAGCGATGTTTTATTATTCCACAGATTTTTTGTTAGAAAAAATCACGATGTCCCACATGATGGGAGTGATGGGCGGAATAGGAATCGGCCTTATCATCGGTGGAATAGTGGGCTATATCAGTAAAGGTTCAGCGATAAGAGAGGAGGAAAAAAGAAAGCAGTTTGCCCAATTACAGAAACAAAACAAAGAATTAGAAAAGAAAGTGGAGAACATTAATAGTTCTTCTAATGTTTAAAGAAATAAAAAAGCTCGGGAAATTTCCCGAGCTTTTTTTTGTTTAATGATAAAAATTTAAATCTAAATCTAAAATTGGTACCCAACCCCCAGAACTACGAAGCTTGGACGATTGTCATACCTCACAGTTTCGGAAAGATTGTTGCTGATAAATTCTCTTTGGTCTTTGGAGAAGCTTCCTTCGTATCTTGCATTGATGATGAAGTTAGACAATCTCGCCTCTGCACCCACCTGATAGCCGACAGTGAATCTGTTCCCTGCATTTTCTTTGAAATCATTCCATGTGTTCTCTTTTGCAAGGTTGTAGGAAGCCACAGGCCCTACGAAAATCCCTAAATTATCCGAAATAAGGTTTACTCCGACTAATACAGGAATATCTATTCTGTTGGTTTTTGCTTTCAAAGTAGTTTTAGTTCTTCTTTCAGTGAATGAATTATTAAAAGAAGTGTAATAAATTTCAGGCATGATGAACAGTGGAGTAGAAGGGAGGTTTACTCTAGCCGAAAGCCCTACATTAAACCCTGCACTTTTGCTGCCAGAATCTGTGTAATCTAGTACAGATCTTTTTATTTCAGACCATTTAGAAGAGCTTGTATTAAGCAAAACATTTGCTTTTACGCCTATTTTCACTTGTGAAAATCCCATTAATGAAAGCCCTAAAAGAGCCATACTTGAAATCTTTTTCATAATATTTGTATTTAATATGATAAGATTATAACGGAACTTAAACATTTTTATTGTTATTTAATAAATATTGTCTCAGTTCTTTGAATAATTCAGAAGAATAAACAAAATCTATTAAATACTGGCTTTCTGCATTGATGAGGATATCTTTATTCCCTTCCCATTCTTTCACACCTTTTCTTAGATATACGATTTTCTCACCGATGGTCATCACTGAGTTCATATCGTGGGTGTTGATAATGGTAGTGGTGTTATATCTTCGGGTAATTTCTTTGATTAGATCATCTATAACCTTCGATGTATAAGGGTCTAGCCCAGAGTTTGGCTCATCACAGAAGAGATATTTAGGATTGTTCACGATGGCTCTCGCTATGGCAACCCTTTTCTGCATTCCCCCAGAAATCTCGGATGGATACTTGTGGTCTGCGTTTTCTAGATGAACATCGTCTATCACTTCTTTTACGCGTTTTTTCTTTTCAGTATAGGTAAGGTTAGTGAACATATCCAGCGGGAACATGATGTTTTCCTCCACAGTCATAGAGTCAAACAGCGCACTCCCTTGGAATACCGTTCCTATCTCTGCTCTCAGCTCTTGTTTCTGCTTTGGCGTCATTTCTACGATGTTTCGCCCATCGAATAGGATGCTTCCGCTGGTGGGTTCAAAGACATTTAGTAATGACTTCAAAAATACCGTTTTCCCAGAGCCACTCTGCCCGATGATGAGATTTATTTTTCCTGACTCCAGCGTGGTGGTTATTCCTTTTAGAATTTCGGCGTCCCCAAAACTTTTCTTTAAATCTACTACTTCTATCATTAGCCTAAGAACATTTGAGTTAAAATTAAGTTAGCGATGATGATGGCTACAATAGTCCAAACTACCGCTTGGGTACTTGCACGGCCTACTTCCAGCGATCCGCCTTTTACATTATAGCCGAAATATGCTGGGATGGTTGCAATCAGAAACGCAAAAACAGCCGTTTTCATAAAAGCATACCAAATAAAGAAAGTAGGAAAATCCATCTGAACCCCCGTAATATAGTTGGATTCCGTCCAAGAGCCAGTGAAAACCCCAGCCAGGTATCCTCCGAAAACTCCCACTACGATACTGATAGCAATGAGCAGAGGATTAAAAATAATACAAGCCAAAATCTTCGGAAGGATAAGGAAGTTAGCCGAGTTCACTCCCATAATATCCAAAGCATCAATCTGTTCTGTCACCCGCATTGTCCCAATGGAAGAAGCGATGTAAGAGCCCACTTTCCCTGCTAAAATCACACTGATAATCGTAGGTGAAAATTCCAAGATGAGAACCACTTTGGTAGCGTGTCCTACATAAGGCAGCGGAATGGGAATAGATGCTGTACTAAAGTTATTATACATCTGTATAGCGACCACCGCCCCCACGAATAGGGAAGTGAATAATACTAAACCAAAAGAATCAACTCCCAAATCGTTGATTTCTCTCATGAAAAGCCTTGAAAAAACTTTGGATTTCTGTGGTTTTCTCAGTACTTTTCCTAAAAGGAGCACATATTCTCCTAAACTTCTGAACATTCTAAACATGATGCAAAAATAATCTTTTTTGTTTAAATTGCACCACCTAAAACATCATTTGTGGCAAAAGTAAAAACAGCATATTTCTGTCAGAATTGCGGAACGCAGTATTCGCAGTGGCTTGGACAGTGCAGGAACTGCGGTTCTTGGAATACTCTGGTGGAGGAAATTGTAGAAAAATCAAAGTTGCCTACCTACCATATTTTGGGCGAAGGGAAACAAAAAGTAGTGACGATAACAGATGTGGAGGTCAATGCCGAACATCGTATAAAAACTCCCAGCGAGGAGCTGAACAGAGTGCTGGGCGGAGGCATCGTGCTGGGCTCGGTTACCTTGATAGGCGGCGAACCAGGGATTGGGAAATCTACACTGCTCTTGCAGCTTGCCCTGAAAATGAAGAAAAAAATACTCTATGTTTCAGGAGAGGAGAGTGCATCACAGATAAAAATGAGAGCGGACAGGCTTACCGAAATCCAAAATCCAAATTGTTTCCTCTACACCGAGACTTCGGTGGAGAAAATCCTTTCCGAGGCCAAAAAACTTCAGCCAGATTTTGTGATTATAGACAGTATCCAGACGCTTCAGTCCCAGCTGATAGAGAGTTCGCCAGGGACAGTTTCGCAGATTAGAGAATGCTCTTCGGAAGTCATTAAATTCGCTAAAGAGACCAATATTCCAGTTTTCCTAGTGGGACACATCACGAAGGATGGACAGATAGCAGGGCCAAAAGTTTTGGAACATATGGTGGATGTGGTTCTTAATTTTGATGGCGACAGAAATCACCTTTTCCGACTGCTGAGAGCGAGTAAGAACAGATTTGGTTCCACTTCTGAAATTGGGATTTATGAAATGATTTCAGCAGGATTAAAAGAAATAAAAAACCCTTCCGAAATCCTTATTATCAAAAAATCTGAAGACCTTTCAGGGAATGCCGTGGCGGTTACTTTGGAGGGAAACAGAGCCATGCTTCTGGAAATTCAGGCATTGGTAAGCAGTGCGGTCTATGGAACGCCGCAGCGTAGCTCCACAGGTTTTGACAGCAAGAGGCTGAATATGCTCCTTGCGGTTTTAGAAAAACGGGCAGGTTTTATGCTCGGCGCGAAGGATGTTTTCCTAAATATCACAGGAGGAATGAAAACGGGCGACACGGCACTGGATTTGGCAGTAGTGGCGGCTATCCTTTCTTCTAATGAAGATGAGGCGATACCTGATAATGTTTGTTTTGCAGGAGAAATAGGGCTTAGCGGAGAGATTCGCCCTGTTCCGCAGGTGGAGAAAAGAATTTTGGAGGCGGAGAAATTAGGTTACGAGAGAATTTTCATTTCTAAACAAAACAAACTTCCTAAAAAAGGCTTTAAAATAGAACTTGTGGAAGTCAGCAAAATAGAGGATTTTCATCAAAGATTGTTTTAGGAAGTCGGTGGTTTTCATTGGCTTTATCAACTTAAAATGCAGAATACAAAATGAATTTTTTAGCTCATTCTTATCTTTCTTTTTCCGAGGAACAGCTCGTCGGCAATATGATTGCGGACTTTGTGAAGAACAGAGATGTAGCCCGCCTTCCAGAGAGCATACAGAAAGGCATAAAACTGCATAGAGCGATAGATACTTTCACGGATGCGCACCCGCTGATACACGAGGCGAAAGCGCCTTTCCGACCGCTGGTAAGACTTTATTCTGGGGCGTTTGTGGATGTGGCGTTTGACTATTTCCTCGCAAACGATACCGCCGAAAATTCCCAGCGCGAGTGGCAGGAGCATTCGCGGGAGGTCTATGCTGTCCTCCGCCGATACGAGAAATTTCTGCCCGAGGTTTTCAAAAAAGTTTTGGATAAGATGCAGCAGGATGACTGGCTCTACAACTACCGAAATGAGTGGGGGATAGAGTACAGCTTTCGGAATGTGGTGAACAAAGCCCAGTTTCTGGATAAAACCACCAATGTATTCCCTGCGTTTTTAGCAAATAAAGATTTCCTCCGTGAGAAATACGAAATTTTCTTCCCTGAAATCAAGTCATTCGCGCAGGATTTTGTGGGTTAAAATAAGAAATTGTTTTTATTGGATAGAAAAATTTTAATATATACTTTATTTAAGAATGTAAAAGTTATAGATATGAAAATAATTGGCATAGAAACACGCACGACAAATCAAAATGGAAAAGCAGTGCAGGACATCGGAGGTCTTTGGAATAGATTTTTTTCTGAAAATATCATCAGCAAAATCCCAAATGCAGTGAATAGCAATGTTTATGCTATCTATACAGACTACGAAAGTGATTATACAGGTGAATACACTACGCTTTTGGGACTGGAAGTATCTTCGCTGGATGAAATCCCAAGCGGGTTGGTCGGAAGAGAGTTTCCTAAACAGAACTCTAAGAAATTCCTTGCTAAAGGAGCGATGCCTCAGGCTGTAGCAGAAGCATGGCAGAAAATATGGGAGCAAGATAAGGAGCTAAATAGGCTTTATCAATATGATTATGAATTGTATACAGAAAAATCTCAGCAAGGCGACCTCTCGGAGGTGGAGATTTTTATAGGTGTAAAAGATTCCAATATATAAAAAGAATAAAATCTAAATTTTTAAGAAGAATTTGAAATAATTTAATAAAGAAATATTAGTGTATAACTTTATTCCCTTTGCTTCGGTAAGGGGAATTTTAGTTTTTAAAGCTATGCAGTTTTGTTTTTAGCAAGATAGGAAAAGTTTTCTGATGAAAACGACTGTATCTTTGTCCCATAAATTCAATGAACGACAGATATGAAACAGAATACCCGAAATGATTATGTCCAGCGTATCAATAGAGTGGCGGAATACATCAATAACCATCTGGACGAAGCGATAGATGTACGGAAATTAGCAGAAATAGCCCATTTGTCTGATTTTCATTTTTGTAGGATTTTCAAAGCGATTAAAGATGAGTCGCCCATCGCTTTCATTGCTCGTTTGCGCATAGAAACAGCAGCACAACTCCTGCGCTACTCTTCTCTTTTGGTGGAGGAAATAGCCTTTAATGTAGGGTACGAATCTCCTGCCTCTCTTTCCAAAGCCTTTAAAAATCAATACGGTATTACACCTACTGAATACAGAACCAATAAAAATATTTACATTATGAAAAAAGAAATCATCAATCCAGATTTAGCCCTAAAAGCTCCAAAAATAGTAGAACTTGAACCAAAAAATCTTATTTATGTCTCTCTTAAAGGAGCGTATGGCAGTCTCAATTATGAATGGGCTTATCAACAACTGTGGGCGGTTATAAAGGAACAAAAACTTTTCACGAAAGGAATAGAATCTATATGCATCTCTCATGATGACCCAAAAATAACCGAAGCAGACCTGCAGCGCACTGATGTTTGTCTTGCTGTTCACAAACCCGCACAGCCTTCGGGGGAAGTCAGCTGTAAACAGCTTGCAGGAGGTAAGTATGCAGTTTTCTTTTATCAAGGAAGTTATAGTAATCTTGGCGCTGTATGTGATGAAGCGATGCGTTGGGTGGTTAATAGCGAGTATGAACTTCGCGATGAACCGATATTTGAGAAATACCTGAATGACCGCCGCCGAACTCCTGAAGAAAAACTAAAAACCGAAGTCTATATTCCTCTAAAATAACCGATCTTATGGAAATTACAAGAACAGAAAAAACAGTGGGGATAATTTTGGCGTTTGTTTTATTACTACTCACTCTTTCGGGGAGCTATTATTTCTTCTTTATGCTGAAAGTAGATTTTGTGCAGTGGCTTGTTTATAACGCATGCTCTCCAAGCAGTTTAGTTTATCTACTTTGTTTCATCATTTTTTTAGTAAAAAAGAAAGTGTCTTATCTTCCTTTTGCATTTCTTCCTATGTATTATTTTGGGACGATGGGGCTTTTTACTTTTACATGGAGCGGAGCCAATGTTTTTGCACAGCTTTCGCATATTACGATGACGCTCAATTTGCTTTGGGCAGGGTATATGCTCCATCGGATAGGAAATCATAAAGCAACTGCACGGGGTTTGTTGTGGAGTATTCTATTCTTTGTTCCTTATATTGCTTTTGTGATGTATTATTCGCGAACGCATGCCGAAGAAATCAATAATTTATTACAAATGACACCATAGAATAAGAATAGGTTCTATTATTAAGACAACAAGAGGAAGTAAATTGTTTTTAAGCAAAATTGTTGAAATTTTATTACATTTGGAATCATTACTTGATGTTTAATAAAACTTTATTTTTGTGAAAGTTTTTAAACAAAATATCAATAAAGAAGAATTTTAATAGGAATAAAAATTTGACAGCAAAAAATCATGGAAATTTCCTCTGAAATACTTGAAACCTATTTTACTGAAGTGCATTTTAAGAAAGATGAATTTCTTACCGAGGTAGGAAGTGTTGAAAAATGGCTCTACTACATAGACGAGGGAATTATTCGCTTTTTTTATTATAATCCCACCACACAGAAAGAGACCACTGTAGACATATGCTCTACAGGCGATTTTTGTATGTCTTATGCATCGTTTGTTAAACAGGAGCCATCTCTGCTCTCCATGCAGGCGATAAAAAAAGTAAGGGCGTATAGAATAGGAAGGGATTCCCTTGAAAAACTTATCGAAAGCCCTGAATTTCTCCAGATAAAAACCCAAATACTAGAAAATCTACTTTTGGAAAAAATGCACCGAGAAGCGCAATTTCTCACGCAATCACCAGAGGAAATATACAGACAGCTGCTGGAAAAAGACCCAAAACTCATTCAGAATGTTCCACTGAAATATATAGCCTCTTACATCGGTGTAACTCCACAGGCGCTGAGCCGTATCCGCAAGCGTATTTTTTAACTCAGGTTCATTTTTAATTCATATTTCTATCGTTACTTTGTGTATATAAAGTAATGGATATGAAAATGAAATTAAAAATATTAGTCATGAGTTTATTAATGTTTTCAGGGCTAAAAGTAAACGCCCAAAATGATGATTTCATCCAGTTAGTTACCGCAGCCACACAAGCGCCCTCTGGGCATAACTCCCAGCCGTGGCTCTTTGAAATAGGAACAAATGAGATTACGATTTTACCCAATTTCAGTAGGGAACTTTCTGCTGTAGACCCTAGCCATCGTGAATTTTTCATGAGTTTGGGCTGTGCGTTGGAAAATTTATGCATAAAAGCAAGCAGTCTTGGCTATGCTACTCAGGTGAATATCAGCCAAGAAGGTATTATCAAAATAGGATTACAGAAATCAGAGGCTGTTAGAACCGATTTGCTTTCGGAATATATTACCAAACGCCAGACTAATCGCTCTGTTTATGATGGGAAGCCAATTCCCGAAGCTGTGCTGAAAAACTTGTTGAGAGATTTTAATTCTGATAAAGTCAGTATCCAGATTTTTGATAAAAATACAGAAGTATTCGGACAGCTGACAGGTGCTGTGATGCAGGGAAATACTATACAAATGAACGACCCAGCATTCAAATCCGAATTGCTCTCGTGGATACGCTTTAACAAGAAACATTCTGAAAGCACTAATGACGGAATTAGCTATGCTGCTCTGGGAGCGCCCAATCTTCCGCGATGGATTACAGAACCGATTGTGAAAATGAGCCTTAAAGGTAAAAAGCAAAATAAAACCGACCTAAAGAAAATCAATTCTTCTTCCAATATCGTGCTTATCACCAGCACGGCGGATGATATACACGCATGGATAGATGCAGGGCGTACACTCCAGCGTTTTTTACTCTCGCTTACGAAGGAAAATATTGCGCATGCCTATATCAACCAGCCTTGCGAGGTTCCTGAGGTTAGGAATCAGCTCCGCGAAAAGATAGCTGTTAATCATCAATTTCCGCAGATTCTGCTTCGTATAGGATACACCAAGCCACTGCCTTATTCCAAACGAAAACCTATACAAGAAGTTATAAAGAATAAATAATTATTTAATAAAAAACTGTTTGTTCGCTTGGTTCCCTTTACTTCGGTAAGGGGAATTTTGTTTAATTATAAAATGTTTAATAAATTCGGAGTAAATTTTTAGAAATGAGAAAAATTTTGTTATTATTTATTGCGATGTCATTCATCGGTTGTGCGCAGACTCAAAAAGCTGTGTATCAGCAGGAAGAAACATACACCCAAGAAGAGCGAACGCTGATTGTTTTTTACAATGAAAATGAAATTTCTCTTCCGAAACTAAAAAGAGAAGTGAAGTCCTATGGTGCAGAAATAATCTATGAATACAAAGAAATGAAAGGCATAGCGGTAAGAATCTCCCGAGGAAAATCCATAGAACAAGGGAGAAAATACTTTGAAAGCATAAAAGGCGTAACCAATGTCATGAAAGATGGCAAAGTAGAACTGCATTAGAGCGTTTTCAGATAAAAAAGGACAAAAACTTCAAGGAAAATTTAACCAAAGTTCATAAAAAATCCCTATCACAGATAGGGATTTGTTTGTTATTTCTTTTCTTCGCTGTCTTCAGGAAAACGGCTGAGGGTAAGGTCTCTGGATATTGCTGCCAATTCCATTTTCAACTTACCAGAAAGCGTCTCGATGACTACGCCGTCTTCTGCAATGGAGAAGATACGCCCGTGGATACCAGAAGTTGTTACGACTCTTCTCCCTTGTTTCAGATTCTCCTGAAATTTCTTTTCTTTTTTCTGTTTCGTGAGCTGTGGTCTTATCATTAGGAAATAGAATGCGACCAAAATAAGCAGCATCGGTATAAACTGTTGTAAGTTTTCCATTTTATATTAAAGTTTTTCTAAGTTATTATTGTACATTCGCCTTAAAACTCAGTGTAACAGGAGAGTTTTCTGCGTTCATGAATACTTGTGCTGTTTTCGTTACAGCTCCAGAGAAGTTTTTGGAGTCAAAACTCAGTGTTACTTGTCCCTTTTCTCCTGGTGCGATGGCATCTTTGGTATAATCAGGAGCGGTGCATCCGCATGCAGGCTGCACGGAGTTGATGTATAGAGGCTTGTCGCCCGTATTGGTTACTTCGTAGACATGCTGCACCACTTCGCCTTTTTTCATAGTCCCAAAATCGTGCTCTTCTTTAGCAAAACTCGCCTTTGTCATTGGTTGTTCTGGTTTAGCTTCTTCCACAGGCTCTGGCATTGGGTCTGCTTTTTCGTTTTTTTGGCAAGATACTACTGCAAGGAGCATCATCAGCCCTATTCCTGAAAGTTTCAAAATATTTTTCATTTCTTTTTGGTTATTTTAAGGTTAAAATTTAATTTCTATCGTTGCTTTTGATGTATCGGTCAAGGATTCCGTTTACAAAGATTTGAGATTTGTCAGTAGCGAAAGCCTTTGCGATTTCTATATATTCATTGATGATGATTCTGGCAGGCGTCAGAGGGAAATAGTCCAGTTCTGAAATAGCGGTAGCCAGAATGATTTTGTCCATTAGCGAGATACGGTCTAAATCCCAGTTCTCCAGTCTTTCTTCTATCTTTTTTTCGGTTTCTTCCCAGTGGTTCAGGGTTTCGTTGAGCAGTTTCAGAGCGAAATTTCTATCATCTTCATCTTTTATCATCTTTATCAAAGTATGTGAAGGTCTGTCCTTGCTGAGGAAACCGATAGTTTTCTGTGTCATGGAGTTGGCGATGTGGAAATCATCCGCCCAGTGAAGTTCTAAATCTTCTAAATGGTTCTGGAAATCCTCGTTTTCAGCGACATATCTTAGGAAAACTTTTCCGATGAATTTTTGGTCTTCCTCGAAAGAAAATTCATCTCCTTTCATGTAATCTTGGAAGAGTTTACTCGCTTTTATTTTGTTAAATACCTTGATGAGCAAGTCATCATGGATGTCCCAGATTAGATTCTGATGTTTAGTGCTGAAAGACAATCTTTCTTCATTTTGCTCGAGAAGTTCTATCGCCTGATTTCGGATGAATTTCTGATTGGGATTGAGGTCTTCTTCGGTTTTTATGTACTTGTTTTTGTTCAGCTCCATTTGTTTCTCCGCGATTTTTTTCAAGGCGATGAGAAAATTAAGCTGGTAGATGTACAAAGAATAAATCTTATCTATCTCGGCAAACATATTTCTTGCCAAAACATCCTGTTTTATAGGATTCTGCTGATAAGAATAAAGGGTCTGGATGGTTTTTTCGCGTAATTGTCTTCTTCCTAACATTTTCAAAGAACTTTAAGTGGGCAAAGATAAAAAAATAAAATATTCAATATCAAACATCAATTATTTTTTTTGATGAATTTTGTATCTTTACGCCGTTATTAAGCAGATTGAAAGTGAAAATAAAAATTATCTTCTGGACAGTTCTTTTAGGGCTGTTTTCTTGTGAAAAAAAAGAGAATTTGGAAAAAATTTCTTCCAAAGAGAATGATGATTCGCTCAAAAAAATAGAACACCCACAGCCAGAGGAAAAACTCAAAAAAGATGTTATAAACATAGTCGCGGTAGGCGATATCATGATAGGAAGCGCCTATCCGTCTAAAAAATATCTTCCGAAAGATGACGCGGAAGGAAGTTTTTCAGAGGTGAAAAATCATCTGAAAGGCGACATCGTTTTTGGGAATTTGGAGGGTGTTTTTTTAGATGAAGGCGAATCCCAAAAATGCGAGGACAAAGAACCTCAAAGCTGCTATGTTTTCAGGATGCCGGAGCGATACGGGAAAATCATCAAAGAAGCGGGGTTTAATCTGATGAGCACAGCGAACAATCACGCAGGAGATTTTGGACTGTTGGGAAGAAAAACAACAGCCAAAGTCCTTGACAATGCAGGGATTTATCATGCAGGGACAAAGGAATATCCAGTCGTGATTTTTGAGAAAGATAATATAAAATACGGCTTCTGTGCCTTTGCACCGAATAAAAATATGCTTTCCCTATTGGATGTCAAAAAAGCAAAAGAAATAGTGCAGGAACTAAAATCCCAAACGGACATTACCATCGTTTCTTTTCATGGCGGTGCGGAAGGGACAGAACATGTGAGAGTTCCTAAAAAGGCAGAAATTTTTTATGGAGAAAATAGAGGAGATGTGCATCATTTCGCGCGCTCTGTGGTGGATGCAGGAGCGGATATTGTGCTGGGACACGGCCCGCATGTGACCCGTGCGGTGGAAGTTTATAAAAATAAATTCATAGCCTACAGCCTTGGGAATTTCAATACTTATGGGAGGTTCAGCCTTACGGGAGACAAAGGCATCGCACCCTTATTGGATATAAAACTGAAATCCAATGGCGATTTTCTCTCTGCAAAGGTGGTTTCTGTAAAACAGACCAAAGAAAAAGGGCTTGAGCTGGATGCAGAAAACAGAGCATTTCAACGGATAAAAAAACTCACAAAACTGGACTTCCCAGAGCAGAATCTGAAATTTGAAGAAAACACGATAAAACTTTGATTTTTTTTGAGTTAAATTGATTACATTTGTAGGAAAATTATATTATGTTTATTAATAGAAATCCTTTTTTGAAGCCACTAAATCCCTGGGAGTTATTAGTGCCATTTCCTTATTTGATTATCTCATTATTGAAAGAAATGTTTAAAAAAGATAAAGGGAAACGCTTTACTATTCTTGGTGAGAGAGCTTCTGGAAAAACCACATTACATCATTTTTTAACTAATGGGGAGATTTATTTTGGTGAATATAAACAAACCACTAGAGAGAAGACTCCTAAAAATACTTTGAGACTTGAGGAATTAGAGTTGATTGTTGAAGAAAGTGTAGACATTGGCGGAGCTAGGGATATGCGAGATCAATGGGAGAGACTTATAAGGGAATCAGATGTAGTTTGTTATCTTATTAGAGGAGATAAGGTTTATGAGAATGATAAGAGTTATATAGAATTGGTAAGAGATCATATAGCTCAAATATTATATGATAAAGAAGGAGATTATCCACTATATCTGTTGATTACACATTTGGATAAAATCCCTCTGTATACAGAAAATTCGGATGTTGTTAAAGAGCGAATAGGAGAAACTCTAAAGACATCAGCATTTAGGAAGGGGACAATGGCTCTTTATGGAAGTTTAAAGACTCAAGAAGAAACAGAGCAATTGGCTCACCAACTTATGTATGATATCTTAGAAAAATCAGAAAGCGGAAAAAAAATTAGGGATTTTTATGGAGGATCCGTAATATATTAATAGGAAAAAATTAGATTTATTTAACTTTATATATTATGATTTTATTTATTATACCATTTATCATTCCATTAATTCCAGTGATTATTGGTGGGTTGGCATTATTGATAGGAGGATTTGTTATGCTAAAAGATGAAGAAAAAGAAAAATTGAAAGGGAAACGCTTTACTATTCTTGGCGAGAGAGCTTCTGGAAAAACCACATTACATCATTTTTTAACTAATGGAGAGGTTTATTATGGTAAATATAAACAAACCACTAGAGAGAAGACTCCTAAAAATACTTTGAGACTTGAGGAATTAGAGTTGATTGTTGAAGAAAGTGTAGACATTGGCGGAGCTAGGGATATGCGAGATCAATGGGAGAGACTTATAAGGGAATCAGATGTAGTTTGTTATCTTATTAGAGGAGATAAGGTTTATGAGAATGATAAGAGTTATATAGAATTGGTAAGAGATCATATAGCTCAAATATTACCTGATAAAGAAGGAGATTATCCACTATATCTGTTGATTACGCATTTAGATAAAATCCCTCAGTATACAGAAAAATCCGATGTTGTTAAAGAGCGAATAGGAGAAACTCTAAAGACATCAGCATTTAGGAAAGGGACGATGGCGCTTTATGGCAGTTTAAAGACTCAAAAAGAAACAGAGCAATTGGTCAAGGAGCTTCTTAATAATTTAAAAGAATAGTTTATGAATATAAAAGCATGGATACAGAGTTCCAATGAAAAAACAGATGATTTTGTGTTGGAAAACGGAAAACTTCTTCCCATAGAGGATAAAGTGAAAGGGAGAGAGTTTATGAATATTATGTTTAATATCAAAGAAAAAGGAAGAATTATAACGAAAAAACCTTTTCTAGAGATAGTACAATCCAAAAAAGAAAAGAATCTTTTCTTGGTGGATATGAGTGCTGAAAACAAAGATGTTTATGATAGGAGGGTGGCAGTAATGCTCTTAATAGATGGGTATGAGGGAGCAGAGAAGAGTGATTTTGTGAAACTTATTAATGAAACCTTTGAAAGCACTGTACCACAAACAGAAATTTCGGAAGAGACAAAAGAGGAAATTATGCTGACTATAGAAAAGGCTAAGAAAAGTGTTTTTTCTAATCCTTTTGTCGTAGTGGCTGGTATTGTGGTAGGAGTAGGTTTGTTATTTTTAATAAAAAAATTATGCGAAAATTAGAAGAGTATGCTCCTAATGAAAGGAGAGTTGTTCGTTTTGTTAAAGATGAAGATTACAATAATTTAGAATACAAAGAAGCGGGTAAGGAATTATTAACCAATTCTGAAGTACTTCTTGTACCAATGAAGAAAACAGAGGAGTTTTTAGATGAATACACTATTGTTGATGATATTCAGCCATATGATGGTATGACTTTGATCGTATCCCCTTATGATTGTGCAAAATATTCTGAAGTAGAGAAAGCGAATGAAAATTTTGCTATAGATAGATTTGCTAATATACTTAGGCTATGTCATATACTTGGGGCTAAGGATGTGAAAATCGATAGAATATTTACATCAAATAGCTCACAAAATGATAAAATCAAAGCAGAGGCGGAATACAAAGTAGTGGAAGCTAGTGTAGAAAATAAAACCGCACATCTCAATGAGAAGGTTAATAAGCTATTATATAAGGTCGTTTGGTCAGGTGGAGAGAGTGATTATGAAGCCGCTAAAAAATATCTTAGAAAAGTTCGTATGGGAGGAGATAGATTTTTAGAAGAGTTAGTAGAAATGAGAAATACTTCTAATAATAAATTGGAAAGTGTTAAACAGGAAATTTTTCTAAGTAATAATATGGAAAGTACAAATGAGCTTTTAGCTAAAATTAGTTTTCCGATGGGAAATGGTAAATTCGAACTCAATACCAAAAAAATATCAGAGGAAAAGTATTATTCGGAAATCCAAATTAAATTTTAGATATACTATATTTTTTCAGTTGAACAAAGATAAAATCCTATTCGAGGGTGTAAAATGACAACTCGGTAGGATTTTTTCTCTTTTTTAGAGATAAAATTTTAAATTTGGATATTTTAAAATTAAAAAAATTATTAATTTATTTCAAAAAATTCACTACTATGCATTGCATAGTTGAGAAAAATTATTTATGTTTGCGACAAAAAATCATAAAATTAATATAAAATGAAAAAGCAAATTGCTGTATTATCGCTTCTTATTTCTGCGATGGGATGGGCTCAAGAAGACAAACCACAAACCCAAAAGAAAGAAAAGGAAATAAAAGAAGTAACGATTACTAAAACCAAAAAAGCGGTGGAGCAGAAGGCTGATCGCACGATATTTGATTTTTCTGAACAGCCGAATCTCAACACGGGAACGGCGCTGGAAGGAATCAAAAAACTGCCTGGGCTTATCGTTTCAGACCTCACAGGGATGGCGTATCAAGGGAAAATGCTGGATGTCTATATGGATGGGCGACCGCTGAATATTACCAGCAATGAGCTAAGCGCCTTTCTAGAAGGAATGCCCGCAAATGCCATAGACAGGATAGAAGTGGTAACCAGCCCAGGTGCGGAATATCCAGCGACTTCTGGTGGTGCGATTCTGAATATAATCACCTCAAAATCAGCAAGAAGCTACCTTACTGCGACTTATTCAGGAAATTACTCATTTAGTAATTATGACAAATACCGAAGCAAAACGAACAACTCTATTTTGCTCAATTCCAAAAATAGATGGTTCGGCTGGCAGCTGAATGTAGGGCAGAACTACCGCGAAGCAATGGAAGATAGCGAAGTGGATAATATTTCTAAAATATTTAATGATGAAAGGAACAGAGGCTATTTTACAAAAGCGGCTTTGACTTTTGATTTTAGTCAAAACGACAGATTGCTATTAAATTATAATCTGAATTACAGCAATAATGATGTCGCTGTCCAAAGTAACGGAATTTATAGCGGACTGAGCTACGCCAGACAAGACGAAACCGACAGCAAAGGGCTGAGACACGAGGCTTCGGCGACTTATCAAAAAAGATTTAGCGGTTCAGATAGAAAGCTGGATTTTAAATTCACTTATACTAAAAGGGATAATGATTTTGAGCAGAAAAACTTGTTTTTAAATCAAATTCCTACCAATCAGTTGGTTTTGGATAACAGCTCGGATGCGAGAATGGCAGAATTTAGAGTGGATTTTTCTCAGCCTCTTAATCTCTTTGATAAAGGGAAAATCAGCGTTGGTGGGCTTTACGATAGACGATATTTTACTACCGAAAGCAGAGGAATTACCAATTTGGACTATCAGAGACAGACGGCGTCTTCTTATGTAGAACTGCAGACTACGATAGGGAAGCTGGATTTTATCCTCGGAACTCGTGCTGAAGATTATGATATCAGCGGGACGACATACAACAGCACTACGCATCAATATGATGATTTGCATAAATTCAAGCAATACCGCCTTTTCCCAAATGCCAGCGTGCAGTATAATTTCATGAAAGAAGTGAATTTTGCAGTTAATTATAATAAGAAAATCAGCTTGCCGAGTATTTCGGTTTTAAATCCGAATAGCAATATTTATAGAAATAGCAACTACCAAATGATAGGGAATGCGAATTTGCAGCCTACGATTTATGACAATATAGAAGCTGAAATTTCAGCGTTTGATTACATATTTTTGGGGTATAATTTAAGTTTGGGTGATAATCATGTTGAACAAAAAATGACCCGAAGCGGTGATGAGGTTTCTCTAAGTTATGAAAATATTTCTTCTGTGAAAATACATAATTTTAATATAGGATTTCCAATTCCTTTTATGATTTTTACAAAGCCAATCAAGGAAATCAAGAATACAATAAATACTATCAATACTGGTGAAGTCAGCTATTTGTATTTCTATACAAACTATCAATTTCAGAGGCTTCCTGATATTAATCCTAATGGACGATGGTTTTTTAACCTAAATGCCCAGATTGTATTGCCAAAGGGAATAAAACTGAATGCGAACTACAGCTATACTCCAGCCAATGCAGGAATTTATTATTATAAAATTGATGAACCAATGAATAATGCGATGGATATCACATTGTCAAGAAAATTTATGAAAGACAATCTGAATGTTTCGCTGTATGCGCATGATGTGTTCAATACGAATAAAATGGTTCTTCGCTCTATTTATCAAGCATCTAATGTGCTGACAAGCGACAAGAGTGACACCCGTACTTTCGGGATTTCTGTAAATTATAAAATTCCTACAAGAAATAAACTAGCCAAAGAAAATCCTAATATGCTGAGCAGTGATAAGAAAGAAGATGAAGGAGGATTGATAAAATAACAAAAAATCCCTCATTTACGAGGGATTTATTTTTTTAGTTAAGGTCAAAAGCTGCACCGATTTGGAAAGTAAACTGGTTGTTTAGTCTTTCGTATCCAGCTGCGCTTGTTTTGTATCTTGCGATAGGGAAAGTGATTTCAGAGAATACTCCAAAACCTTTATTAAAGAAGTATCTCGCACCGATATGCCCTCCGAAGTTTTTCAAGCTTAAGCTCAAACCTGGGTAAACATCCAGCTGCTCTGGCAGGTTCATAACTCCACCTAAATTAGCATTGAATCTCCCACGAAAGTCAAATCTATCCCCAACAGGAGCTTTTTCTACTCCATTTACATTGTGTGTCGTTCCCAAAAGATAGCTCATCTGTAATCCTACTGAGAAGCTTCTTCCCAATCCATAGTCAGCTCCTGCTGTGACACCTGTACCTTTGCTTTGGATGTTAGCTCCTACATAAGCTCTGATATCATTAGCACCCGTGAATGCTTCCTGTGAATATGCCACAGAAGAAATTGCCAAAAGCAATCCTGCAATTATTTTTTTCATAAATCAAATTATTTTCAGCAAAAATAAAAATTATTTTTAAAATCAATATTTTCAATTAAAATATAATGATAATTCCGAAAAAAAATAGAAATTTGCAGACTCTATTCCGAGAAATAATAATCGAACTAAAATGATGGAAAACAATAAAGAAAACTTGAAAAAAGCTGCTCTGGACTATCACAGAGCCAAACCCAAAGGGAAAATCCAAATGGTGCCGTCTAAACCCTACGCCACACAATGGGATTTGAGTCTGGCGTATTCTCCTGGGGTGGCAGAACCCTGCCTTGAAATAGAAAAAGATGCCTCCAAGGTCTATGAATACACTTCCAAAGGAAATCTCGTGGCTGTAATCAGTAATGGAACGGCTGTTCTAGGGCTTGGTGATATCGGTGCCGAGGCTTCTAAGCCTGTGATGGAGGGCAAAGGGCTTTTGTTCAAGGTGTTTGCAGATATCAATGTTTTTGACATAGAAGTTAATGAAAAAGACCCTGATAAATTTGTAGAAATCGTAAAAGCGATAGCGCCTACTTTTGGAGGGATAAATTTGGAAGATATCAAAGCGCCAGAGGCTTTCTATATAGAAAAAAGACTAAAAGAAGAGCTGGATATTCCACTGATGCACGATGACCAGCACGGAACGGCGATTATCTCCGCAGCGGCATTGCTCAATGGTTTAGAAATAGCAGGAAAAAAGATAGAGGACATAAAAATGGTGGTAAATGGCGCAGGTGCAGCGGCTATTGCGTGTTCTAAACTTTACATAGAGCTGGGCTTGAAAAAAGAAAATATCATAATGTGCGACAGCAAGGGGGTTATCAGTCATAAGAGAACCAACCTTACGCCTGAAAAATTGGATTTTGTACAAAATATCGAAGCAGAAACTTTGGATGAGGTTTTGGAGGGAGCAGATGTTTTCATCGGGCTTTCTAAAGGGAATGTTCTAAAACCTGAGATTTTAGCAAAAATGGCAGAAAATCCTATTGTTTTTGCATTGGCAAACCCTACTCCAGAGATAGACTATGATTTAGCAAAACAGACCCGCCCAGATGTGATTATGGCAACGGGAAGAAGTGACTATCCTAATCAGGTGAATAATGTTTTGGGATTCCCTTACATATTCCGTGGTGCGCTGGATGTACAGGCGACAGACATCAATGAAGAGATGAAAATAGCGGCGGTTCATGCCATTGCGGATTTAGCGAAAGAACCAGCAACGGAAGAAGTGAAAAAGGCTTATAATTTGGCTGAAATCAGCTTTGGGAAAGATTATTTCATTCCGAAGCCGCTTGACAGCAGATTATTTGCAAAAATTTCTACCGCAGTTGCTAAAGCAGCCGTAGAAAGCGGAGTTGCAAGAAAACCAATCAGCGATTTTGCTGAATATGAAAAGCAACTTTCCGAAAGGAAAAAATAATTTGAAGTGTAAAAAATTCTCTTTTATTTATTAAAGGAGAATTTTTCATTTTAAAATATTAAATTTGCCTAAAATTTTAAATTATTGATTTATGAAAAAGCTTAATTATTTGTTGATTGCACTATTTTCTTTTTTAGTGCTTAGTTGTAACAGGAGTGATGATATGCCTCCGCGCCCGCAGGATGATCTGATAGGAAGTTGGTCTCTTACAAAAACGAGATTGAAAGGAAATATCACTGTGCTTGGAATAACCACAGCTATAGATATGGATGCGCCGATTACTTCTTGCGAAAAAAAGACAAAGACTACTTTTTTACAAGGTGGTACAGGAACTACAGAGGTGTGGGCGAATCTATCAGGGAGCTGTGAAAAGAAAAGAGAAGGAAATATTACCTACACTTTTGATAAGGAGACCAAAGAATTGGTTGTACATCTAGGGCCAGAGACTACTCGTTCCATAGTGAAAAAACTTACAAGTACAGAGCTGGAAGCAGAGGAAAGTGTTACTGATCTACGAGTAAGAGGATTTTTATTTACAGGGACAGTTTATGTGACAATGAAAAAAAATTAATTGGTTTTAAATTGCCTTACTAAAAAGTAAGGCTTTTTCATTTTAAAATATTAAATTTGCTAAAATTTTTTAAATTATAAAGTTATGAGAAAATTTAGTTATTTATTAGTTGTGTTATTTTCTTTTTTCATGCTTAGTTGTAGTAGAGATGAAGATAATAAAACAAATGTTCCTGCACAGCCACAACAACTGGACAGTGTCGTAGGAAACTGGGCTCTTGTAGAAATGAGAATGAAAGGGAATATTACTGTTGGTGGTGGTTCGCCTACTCCTATAGATATGCAGGTTCCGCTTACTTCTTGCGAAAAAAAGACCATAACCACTTTCCTACCAGATGGTACAGGGAGTACTGAGGTTTGGGCTGCTGCATCTGGAACTTGTGATAAATTAAAAGAAGGAAATATTACCTATACTTTTGATAAAAATACAAGAGTATTGATTATGACTTTAGGATCAGAAACTTCTCGTTCTATTGTAAGAAAACTTACAAGCACAGAGATGGAAACGGAAGAAAATGTTGTCAGTCAAGAAGTAGGAGGAGTTATCTTTACAGGAACAGTTTATTCAAAAGTGAAAAAATTCTAATTGTTTTTGAATTAAAATATTCATAAGCCTTGCTTTTTAGTAAGGCTTTTTCATTTCAAAATATTAAATTTGCCTCTTTAAATCATCAGACCATGTTTTACAATCATCAAGAGATAGAAAAGAAATGGCAGAAGTTCTGGGGAGAAAACCAAACTTTCAAAAGCCAGCAGCCGTCAGAAAGCAGTAAACCGAAATATTATGTTTTAGATATGTTCCCTTATCCATCGGGAGCGGGGCTTCATGTGGGGCATCCGCTGGGGTATATTGCGAGTGATATTTATGCCAGATTCAAAAGACACCAAGGGTATAATGTCCTTCATCCTGTGGGGTATGACAGCTTTGGGCTTCCAGCTGAACAATATGCGATTCAGACAGGGCAGCACCCTGCGGTGACCACTGAGGAAAACATCAATAGATACGAACAACAGCTTAAAAAAATCGGTTTTTCCTTTGATTGGAGTAGGGAGATTAGAACCTCTGCCCCAGCTTATTACAGATGGACGCAGTGGATATTCATAGAACTGTTTCATTCTTGGTATAATAAGGCTACGGACAGAGCGGAAAATATTTCTACCCTTGTGGCTCATCTTGAGAAATTTGGGACAGAAAATCTTGATGCCGTGCAGTCTGAGGAACTAAATTTCACTGCGGAGGAATGGCTAAACGCTTCTGAGGCGGATAAACAAGATATTTTATTGAACTACAGAATGGCTTACCGAGCAGAAACTACTGTAAATTGGTGTCCTGCACTCGGAACGGTTCTTGCCAATGATGAGGTAAAAGATGGTAAGTCTGAGCGTGGCGGATACCCTGTTTATCAAAAGAAAATGATGCAGTGGTCTATGCGTATTACAGCTTATTCGGACAGACTTTTGAGAGGGCTGGACGGGCTGGACTGGTCAGAAGCAGTGAAAGAAAGCCAAAGAAACTGGATAGGAAAATCAGAGGGTGCTTTGGTGAAATTCGGTATTAAAGGTTCTGATGACTTCATAGAGGTTTTCACTACTCGCCCTGATACTATTTTTGGGGTGTCATTCGTTACGCTTGCTCCAGAACACGAATTGGTTTCAAAAATCACTACGCCAGAGCAGAAAGAAGCCGTAGAAGCCTATATAGAAGCTACTTCTAAACGCTCTGAAAGAGACAGAATGGCGGATGTGAAGACTATTTCAGGAGTGTTCACAGGGGCTTACGCAGAACATCCTATTACTAAAGAACCAGTCCCTATTTGGCTTGGTGATTATGTGTTGGCAGGATACGGAACAGGTGCTGTGATGGCAGTTCCTGCGGGGGATGAGAGAGACTTTGCCTTTGCGAAACACTTTGATATTCAGATGAAAAATATATTTGACCAAGATATCTCCGAGAGGGCTTTTACCGAGAAAGAAGGTATGGTTTATCAAAATTCGGAGTTTCTAAATGGCTGCGATAGTTATGATAAGGCGGTAAAATCTGTGGTGGAGTACTTGGAAAATCATAAAGTAGGAAAATCCAAGATAAACTACCGCCAGAGGGATGCTATTTTCTCACGCCAAAGATACTGGGGAGAGCCTGTTCCTATTTATTATGAAAACGAAATGCCGTACACCCTGCCTGTTTCTGTGCTTCCACTTGAGTTGCCAGAAGTAGAAAAATACCTGCCGACCGAAGATGGAGACCCACCGCTAGGGAATGCTAAAAATTTCGCTTGGGATAAGGTTAATCAAAAAGTGGTGTCTACGGAACTTATTGACAATCAAAATGTTTTTCCGCTTGAATTGTCCACTATGCCGGGCTGGGCGGGGAGCTCTTGGTATTTCTTAAGATACATGAACCCAAATAACAAAGCTGAGTTTTGCGATAAAAATACATCGGACTATTGGGGGCAGGTAGATTTGTATATCGGTGGAAGTGAGCATGCTACGGGGCATCTTCTTTATTCCCGTTTTTGGACTATGTTCTTGAAAGACAGAGGGTTCATCAGCCATGAAGAGCCTTTCCAAAAGATGATAAACCAAGGGATGATTTTGGGGATTTCGGCATTTGTGTATAGAGTGGATGGAACGAACAAGTATGTTTCAAAAGCACTGGCAAAAGATTACGAAACTCAAAAAATCCACATCGACATATCATTATTAAAAGGAACTTCGGACGAGCTGGATTTGGATAAGTTTAAGGCTTGGCGACCAGAGTTTAAGGATGCTGAATTTATCTTGGAGGACGGAAAATACATCACAGAAAGAGAGGTGGAAAAAATGTCTAAATCCAAATATAATGTAGTAAATCCTGATGATATTTGCGAGGAGTATGGAGCGGACTGTCTAAGGCTTTATGAAATGTTCCTTGGGCCATTAGAGCAGTCTAAACCATGGAATACACAGGGCTTGAGCGGAGTTTATGGTTTCCTTAAGAAATTCTACAATCTTTATTTTGATGGGGATACTTTTTCGGTTTCAGAGGAAGAGCCTACGAAAGAGGAGCTTAAAATCCTGCATACATTGATTAAAAAGGTGATTTACGATATTGAGAATTTTTCGTTCAATACTTCTGTGTCGCAGTTTATGATAGCCGTGAATGAATTACAGAAACTAAAATGCAATAAAAAAGCTATCTTAGAGCCGCTCGCAGTTCTAATTTCGCCTTACGCACCGCATGTTTGTGAGGAGCTTTGGAGTCTTTTTGATAATTCAGAAAGTATAGATTTTGCACCTTTCCCTGCTCTGAATGAGGCGTATTTGGTGGAAGATGAAATAGAATATCCAGTGAGTTTTAATGGGAAGATGAGGTTCAAACTTTCTCTTTCTGCCGAGCTTTCTAAAGAGGAAATCGAGGAAATAGTAATGAAAGATGAGAAAGTAATCCAGCATCTGGACGGAGCTAAACCAAAGAAAATCATAGTGGTTCCAAAGAAAATCATCAATATAGTATCCTAATTTGATAAAGATTTTAAAATTTGGTAAAGTTTTTGATTATTCTATAAATATAGAAGCTTATTTTAATTAAAAAACAGATTTATTTCTTAAAATTTTCAATTTTTGATGAAATAAATTTGTGTAGAACAAAAAAAAGTATTTATTTTACGCAATCAAAAAATAATTTATAATTTAGTTTAGATATGGAAATGAATGTTTCAACTCAAGAGCAACAAGTAGTTGCAAGAAAAACAGGAGGTCTTAACCCATTTTTAGTATTACCACTTTTATTATTAGTAGGTGTTTGTATTTATCTATTTATCTTTGGTAGTACAGGAAACTTTACTCATAAAGGTGAGGAAATTAGTGGCCCTTCAGTAGCGTTTTTGGATATTCCATTAAAAGAATTGACACCTAAGTCTGTTATGGGGATGGTGTACATGGGAGGTATGATTGTACCTGTCCTTATCACTTGTGCTGTTACAGTATTAGTATTCTCTTTAGAGCGTTTATTCGTTTTGAACAAAGCGGAAGGAGCTGGAAATCTTGAAGCATTTGTTTTGAAAATCAGACAATTGTTGAAAGAAAATAGAATTTCTGAAGCACAAGAAGAATGTGACAAACAAAGAGGTTCTGTAGGAAATGTTGTTAAAGAAGCTTTGACTACTTATAAAGCTCTTAGCAAAGAAACTACTATGAACAGAGAGCAAAAAATGGCTGCTCTTAGCAAATCTATCGAAGAGGCTACTACACTAGAAATGCCTATGATGGAAAAGAACATGTCTATCCTTTCTACATTAGGAACAGTAGCTACGCTAATCGCTTTGTTAGGAACCGTAATGGGGATGATCGGTGCGTTCTACGCTCTAGGTGCTGGTGGAGGAACTCCAGATGCTGCAGCTCTATCTATCGGTATCTCTGAAGCCTTGATCAACACGGCATTAGGAATTGGTACATCTGCTCTTGCTATTATCTTATATAACTTCTTTACATCTAAGATAGATGGTATGACATTTAAGATAGATGAAATCGCAATGTCTATTCAACAATCTTTCGCTGAAACTCAAAGATAATATTCAGCATCGTGAAAGGATAATGATTTATCCAAAAGTATAGAAGTTTAATATAAAATAATACAAAATGGCGAAAGTAAAACCAAAAAGACACGGCGTATTGACCGATATGACCGCCATGTGTGATGTTACTTTCCTGCTTCTTACCTTTTTTATCTTGACAACGGAGTTTAAACAGCCCGATGTGGAGAACATTGTAACGCCTTCTTCTGTTTCTAAATCGAAACTAACTGAGGCAGCTAACACAATGACAATTAGCGTAACGAACGATGGAAGATATTATTTTACTCCTACCAGTGACCCTGAACATAGAAAAAAACTATTAGAGGCAATGGGAGAGAAAAATAAAATCACATTTACAGATAAAGAAAAACAAATTTTTGCGAAAACTGAATTTGTAGGTGTGTCGGTTTCTCAGCTAAAAGGTTTCCTACAATTGTCGGAAGACCAGAGAAAGAATTTCAAAGGAGGGACAATTCCTTTGGATAGTGCAAATAAACAGTTGATAGACTGGGTGGATATAAACCGAAAAATAAATAATAGTGCAACCCTTGCCGTAAAAGGAGATGGTAATGCATCATATGATAAATTTAAGGTTTTATTCGAGGGATTGAAAAATATAGAATTTTATAAATTCGTGTTGGTAACAACAGAGGAATAAACATAAAAGAATAAAAATGGCAGAAGTACAAGTACAAGAAAAAGGTAACAAAGGAGGTAAAGTCCGTTCCAAAAAAAATAGTACTCGTGTAGATATGACACCGATGGTAGATTTGAACTTCCTTTTATTGATGTTCTTTATGTTTACCACTACCTTTACTAAACCCAACATTATGGATCTGACCCTTCCGGCGAAGCCTGATGATAAGACTGCACCAGTTAAACCTCCTATGGTAGATCTAAGAAACTCTATTACATTTATTATAGGAAAAGATGATAATTTATTTTATCATCAGCAGGATGCAAAAGGACTTAATGAAAGTACTCTTGTTAAAACTTCTTATGACAGAGAAGGTGTAGAGAAAGTGATAGAGCAGGCTAAGAAGAATGCGATAAAGAAAGAGAATTTTACGGTGATTATAAAACCTGTAGATGATGCAAGTTTTAAACACTTTGTAGATATTCTAGATGAAATGGAAATTACAGGAAGTGAGCACTTCGGTATTTCTGAATTGAAGCCTTTTGAAAAAGAGGTTTATGAGAAAAAAGTAAAATAATTTAAAAACCAAAAGTTATGGCAGAAGAACAATTAAAATACACAGACTTCGAGGAGTTGGTATTTGAAAACAGAAATAAAGCCTATGGTGCCTATGACTTGAGGAGAAGTTATAGAGGTCTTTTGACCAAAGCGTTCCTTATTGGTGTATTGTTTTTTTCCGGCATGATTCTTTTACCATTGTTATATTCTAAAGCGATAAAAACGGAAGCAAAAGAAGGGGATGGAATAGAAGTAGAAGTAAATCTTAAGGATCTTGAAATGCCAGAGGAAGAAGAAACAGCTCCAGATGAACCTTTGGAAAATAAACAAGAAGAGGTATTGCAGAGTTTGGATGATGTGGCACCTCCATCAGAGCAAGTGGCTACTGTCGCCTACACAGTTCCTGAGCCAGTAGAAAACGCACCAGTTGAAACGCCACCACCTACTAAAAAAGATATGGAAAACAAAGCTATATCTACAAAAACTCAAGATGGAGTTGCGGCAACTAACAACGCTCCGCCGCCAGTACAGGGTGTAGAAGGAGGTAGGGGAGATCAGGCTAGAATAGAAGGAGCTAAGATTGTAGATAAACCAGTAGATAAGCAGGAGATTCATACTACAGTAGATGTAGAAGCTGATTATGGTAATGGAGGATTGAACGGGTTTAGAGCGAAAGTTATGGAGAACTTTGATAATGAAGCTGTAGAGGGAGAAGGTGTTCTTACTACGACTGTTAAGTTCGTTGTAGAAACCAATGGTACCGTTTCCCAAGTAAAAGCTACAGGTTCTAATGCGGACTTTAACAGGGAAGCTGAGAGAGTAGTAAGATCCATAAAAGGATGGAAACCAGCTAAAAAAGGAGGAGTTAATGTAAGAT
>CALAEK010000062.1 GCA_937890925.1 uncultured Riemerella sp. | reverse complement strand
TAAAAATAATGTTTAATTTAAAATTTATCAAATTATGTTTAAGTTTATCAACAAAAGAGAGTTAAAACTATTAGTACTAACAGCTATTATCAGTCTAAACAGCTGCACAAGGGAAGATTCTATTACAAATCAAAATGGAAGAAATATTGCTCCTCCTAGTATAGAAATCGTCCAAGATATTATATCCTCAGGGTATAAACACACTCTTATTTTAAATCAAAATAATGCCCTTTTGGGTTGGGGAAGTAGTGATAATGGAGAATTAGGAGAGGTAGCCTCTATTGTAAAACCAAAAGTAATTAGTAATGACAAATGGAAATATATAAGTTCGGGCTATAATTCTAGCCTTGCAATAAAAGAAGATGGAACACTTTGGGCAGCTGGCTATAATAATATAGGTCAATTGGGAACTGGGAATACAGAAGATAGTCATCAATTTATCCAAGTGGGAACCGAAAAAAATTGGAAAAAAGTGAATATAGGCTATCGTCATGCATTAGCAATAAAAGAAGACGGGACTATTTGGGCTTGGGGAAGTAATCAATATTTTCAGTTAGGGGATAATACGGATGTACCTAGTTCTAAACCTAAACAAGTTGGTACTGAGAACGATTGGGTAGACATAGCAGCAGGGCACAACCAATGTTTTGCTATAAAAAAAGATGGAACTCTTTGGGCTTGGGGATACAATTATGCAGGGCAATTAGGAGTAGGACATAATAATAATGTATCACAACCAGTAAAAGTAAATGGAAGTCTCAAATGGAAAACAGTAGTAACAGGTATTAGCTTCACAGGAGGAATTACAGAAGATGGAAGCCTATGGATGTGGGGGAGAAATTATCATGGAGAGCTAGGTATTGGTACTGGAAACCTAACTTCCAATAATAATGTAAATATTCCTACAAAAGTACAAAGCGATAAACCTTGGATAAAGCTGACTTTGGGTAATGGTCATGCATTAGGAATTAAGTCTGATAATACTCTTTGGGCTTGGGGTAAAAATATGAAAGGAGAGCTAGGTATTGGGGGAGAAATAGGATATAGAATATATAAAAATATCCCTGTACAAGTGAATGATGAAAAAGACTGGATAAATGTAAGTGCAGGTGAAATTTTTAGCATTGCTCAGAAGAGAGATAATAGTTTTTGGGGCTGGGGAAGCAACAATCAAGGGCAACTCTCAACATCTAATCAAAATGAACCAAAACCTGTAATGCTATTTAAATAGAAACTAAAAAAAGAGCTATTAAGTAAAATAGCTCTTTTTATTTTTTAATCCTCCAATTTGAAGCTGTCCTTTAATATTACCGTTCTATTAAAAATCAATTTTTCAGCCGAACTATCTCTATCCAGTGTGTAATAGCCAATTCTCTGAAACTGATAATGATTTCCAACCTGTGCACTCTCCAAAGAAGGCTCTGCAAAAGCCTGAGAAATCACCAAAGAGTCAGGATTGATAAATTCCATAAAATCAACTTCCTTCTCAGCATCTGGCTGTTCTGTTGTAAAGAGTCTATTGTAAGTTCTAATCTCCACAGGCAGGGCGTGGTTTGCAGAAACCCAGTGCAGCGTTCCTTTTACTTTTCTTAGACTTTCTTCTGTTCCGCTTCCAGATTTAGATTTTTCATCATAGGTAGCGTAGATAGTCGTAATCTCACCGTTTTCATCTTTTTCTACTCTTTCAGCTTTGATGATGTAGGCAGATTTTAGTCTTACCTCACCACCGAGTTTCAGACGGAAAAACTTCTTGTCCGCTTCCTCTTTGAAGTCTTCTCTCTCTATATACAGCTCTCGTGAGAAAGGAACTTTTCTCATTCCAGCGTTTTCATCTTCTGGGTTGTTTTCCGTTTCCAGCCATTCTTCTTTGCCTTCTGGATAGTTTTCTATAATCAGTTTTACGGGATTCATCACCACCATCATTCTCTTGGCAGTTTTGTTTAAATCCTCTCTTACGCAGAATTCCAGCAGCTGAATGTCGATTAAGTTTTCTCTTTTTGCTACACCTACTTTTTCAATGAAATTTCGGATAGCCGCAGGCGTGTAGCCCTTTCTTCTAAGCCCAGAAACGGTAGGCATTCTTGGGTCATCCCAGCCTGTAACTACACCTTCGGCAACGAGCCTTTGGAGTTTTCTTTTAGAAGTAATCATGTAGGTTACATTCATTCGGGCAAACTCTCGCTGTTTGTTTCTGATGGTTCCTTCCGTATAGACTTGGTCAAGATACCAGTCGTAAAGAGGTCTGTGGTTCTCAAACTCTAATGAACAAAGGGAGTGTGAAATCTGCTCTATGTAGTCACTCTCGCCATGAGCCCAGTCGTACATAGGGTAAATTTTCCAAGTGGTGCCAGTTCTGTGATGTGGTCTTTTAAGGATTCTATACATCACAGGGTCACGCATGTTCATATTAGGCGAAGTCATATCTATTTTGGCACGAAGAGACATCGTTCCTTCTTCGAACTCGCCATTTTTCATTCGCTCGAATAGATTTAGCGATTCCTCTATTGGTCTGTTTCGGAATGGAGATTCTATCCCAGGTTCTGCAGGGTTTTTTCTTTGTTCCGTGATAACTTCTGAAGACTGCTCATCTATGTACGCTTTGCCATCTTTTATCATCTGCACAGCCCAGTCATAGAGCTGCTGAAAATAGTCTGACGCATAGAGCTCTTTGTCCCATTTGAAGCCGAGCCAAGCCACATCTTTCTTGATGGAATCTACGAACTCTTGTTCTTCTTTCTCAGGATTGGTATCATCGAAACGAAGGTTCACAGGAGCGTTATATTTTTCGCCCAAACCGAAGTTGATGCATATCGCTTTGGTGTGTCCTATGTGCAGATAGCCGTTGGGCTCTGGCGGAAAACGAAAACGAATTTTGTCTCTGCTGAGTCCATTAGCCAAATCTTCTTCTATAATTTGCTCAATGAAATTGAGTGGTTTTTTTTCTTCTTCCATATTTTTTGTTAAATAATTGGCAAAGATAATGTTTTTCTTAAAAAATATCGGCAGATTCTAATCTTCATCTACTGACAAAATAGAGGTCAGAATAGATAAACAAACACTGAAAGCCAGAGTCCAGCCAAATCCATCGATTACCATTCCATCCACGAAATAATCCGCCACAGAAACCACGATAGCATTCACAACCAGTGAAAAAAGCCCAAAAGTAATCAGTGATACAGGAAAACTAATGATATTCAGGATAGGTTTTAGGAAAATATTCAGCAATCCCAAAACTACTGCAAAAATCACAGCCGAACTGAAGTCTAAGAAATGCACTCCGCTAAGCACCTTTGGTAGAAAATAGGCAACTGCAGCGGTGATAATCAAATTAACAATAATTCTCATTTTTAATAAATTTTGGTAAATATACATATATCTTAGCCCTTAGACAACAAAAACCTTTCCAACAGGAAAGGTTTTACTAAATTTATTCTGAAATTATATTCTCTTCGAAAAGTCCATCCACAGACCAGTATCTTTCTCCCGTGTCATAGTTGATGGTCAGAACAGTAGCATTTTGTGGGATTTCTCCTAATTTTTTAGCAATAGCAGCTAGTGAAGCTCCTGTGGAAATTCCACCTAAAATTCCTTCTTCTTTTGCTAATCTTTGTGCGAAACTAAACGCTTCTTCTTTCCCAACTAGGATGGCTCCTTCTAGAATTTCTGTATTCAAAACAGCAGGGATAAAACCAGCACCGATTCCTTGGATAGCGTGTGGGCCAGGTGCACCGCCGCTGATGACAGGCGACTGCTCTGGTTCAACAGCAAAGGCTTTGAGCTGAGGGAATTTTTGCTTTACAATCTCGGAAATACCTGTAATGTGTCCGCCTGTTCCTACTCCCGAGATGAGGAAATCTACACCTTCAGAGAAATCATTTAAAATTTCCTGAGCCGTAGTATTACGGTGGATTTCTGGATTGGCAGTATTTTCGAACTGCTGAGGAATCCAAGAGTTACTTTCTTTTTCAGCTAGTTCCTGAGCTTTTGCTATCGCTCCTTTCATTCCTAATTCTCTTGGCGTTAGGACGATTTTTGCGCCATAAGCAGACATTAGTTTTCTTCTCTCTACGCTCATGCTTTCTGGCATTACCAAAGTCAAATCGTATCCTTTCACAGCGCTTACCATAGCAAGACCTACTCCTGTGTTTCCTGATGTAGGCTCTATGATTTTAGTATCTTTATTGATTTTCCCTTCTTTTTCCGCTGCTTCTATCATGGCTAGAGCGATTCTGTCCTTCACGCTTCCTCCTGGGTTGCTTCTTTCTAGTTTTATCCAAACATTATGGTTTGGGAATAATTTACTTAGCCTTACGACAGGCGTTTTACCGATGGTTTCTAATACATTGTTGAATTTCATAATATGATTGATTTAAAAAATTATTAAAAATAAAAAAGAGGGCGTGAAATCTTTCAGCCCTCTATATACGAATAACAATACAGCATTGCTACACTATCAGAAAAACTGAAGTCGTTATAATATAGCAACACATCATATTGTTTTTTACTATTGTCATCTCTTTTTAGAATAAATATAAATGCAAATCTAATAATATTTTTTAAAAATGCAAATTTTTAAATAGAAAAATTAATCGGTTCGTTTGGTTTTTCTTTGCTTCGGATGATGGTTTTGTTTTTATAATATACTAAACTATATGGCTCTATACTCTCTGTAAGCCAGACATTTCCGCCGATGGTAGAACCCTCCCGAATGATAGTATTCCCACCTAAAATAGTAGTGTTAGCATACACTGTTACATTATTTTCTATCGTAGGGTGGCGTTTTGTATTGGCGATATCTTTGGAAACTGCTAAAGCTCCGAGAGTTACATTCTGATAGATTTTAACGAAATTGCCAATCACAGTCGTTTCACCAATCACTATCCCCGTTCCGTGGTCTATGAAAAAACATTCTCCGATGGTAGCGCCAGGGTGGATGTCTATCCCTGTTTTGCTGTGTGCCAGCTCTGTCCAGATTCTTGGGATGAGCGGTACGCCTTGTAGATGCAGCTGGTGAGCAAATCTATAAATAGAAATAGCATAAAATCCTGGGTAAGAGACCATTACTTCTTCTATGTGAGTGGCAGCAGGGTCATTGTCAAGGATGAACTGAGCGTCTTTTTCCACCAGGTTGTAAACATGAGGAACAGCCTCAAAAAAGCAGCTCGCCGCTTTTGCTTTCATATCAGGGTCTTCTATTACAGAATTGATAATCTGCTGAAATTCAAGTTTAAAACTTTCTAATCTGAGGTGGATTTCCGCTTCGGAATTACATCTTTGGTATTCTAAAAAGAAGACGAAACGAAAAAAAGAATCGATGAATTTTTCTATTTTTCGTTTATCCAAGTCGTATTTTCGGTTTTTGTAACCACTGCTGAGATGGTTTAAAAATTCTTTTTGCATAATTTGTAAAAACTAAAATCATGCAATGATAAGAAATTCTCTTCAAAAAACTTATGATTTTTGTCTTAAAATAGATTTTCTCAATGGTTGAGGTAAATTATAGGAGAGTAATGAATAATTATTAACTTTGTGAGTTTAAATTTAATAATAAAATGAAAGTAACAGTAATAGGAGCAGGAGCCGTGGGAGCGAGCTGCACGGAATATATAGCCATGCGAAATTTTGCGAGTGAGGTGGTATTATTAGACATAAAAGAAGGTTTCGCTGAAGGGAAAGCCATGGACCTTATGCAGATGTCCGCTGTGGAAGGCTTTGAAACTCGTATCATAGGCGTAACCAATGATTATGCTAAAACAGAAAATTCTAATGTAGTGGTCATCACCTCAGGGATGCCTAGAAGACCAGGGATGAGCAGAGAAGAGCTGATAGGCGTGAATGCGGATATCGTGTCAGGAGTTACAGAAAATGTGCTAAAATACTCTCCTAATGCCATTATCATCGTGGTGACCAATCCTGTGGATACCATGTCATACCTTGTTCATAAGAAATTCCAATTACCTAAAAATAGAATCATAGGTATGGGAGGAGCGCTGGATACAGCGAGATTTAGATATCGTCTGGCGGAGGCTCTGGGATGTCCCGTTTCAGATGTGGATGGTATGGTGATCGCCTCTCATACGGACTCAGGGATGCTTCCTCTCATCAGTAAAGCTACTAGAAATGGTATCTGCGTAGCAGAATTTTTGAATAAAGAAAAACTAAACAGCATAGTGGAAGAAACCAAACTAGGTGGAGCTACTTTGGTGAAACTTTTAGGGACTTCCGCGTGGTATGCTCCTGGGGCTGGTGTGGCTGCGCTGGTGCACTCTATCCTGTCTGACCAAAAGAAAATGATTCCTTGTTCTGCCCTTTTGGAGGGGGAATATGGCGAGCAGGATGTCAGCATAGGGGTGCCGTGTATCATTGGTAGAAATGGAATAGAAAAAATAATGGAACTGTCTCTAAATGAAGATGAAAAAGAGAAATTCCATGCCTCTGCTGATGCTGTAAGAAAAGTAAATGCAGAACTAAAATTTTAAAATTTTAAAAATTAAACCTAATGAACTCAAGAGAAGAAATCCAAGAACTGAACGACCATTTGCAGGCGTTCCCC
>CALAEK010000061.1 GCA_937890925.1 uncultured Riemerella sp. | reverse complement strand
AAAACTTTGATTTATAAAACTTTAATTCAAAAAAAAGATTATCTTTGCAGCGTTTTTGTGGAAAATTTTGGCGGAAACAGAGAAAATTTATACTTAACTTCTTCCCGATTTTTCAGTCCCACACGCTGCCAATGCTGAGAAAAAAGGAATACAAAGTGATATTTTTATGTCAAAACAAGAAGAGGTTCTTATGAACCAAAATGTGGCTCCAGAACAGTTTGACTGGGATTCTTTCGAGTCTGGTCTTAACGCTGAGGACAGAAAAGAAAAAAATGAATTAGAAGAAATCTACAAAGGTTCTTTGAACGACCTTTCCGAATCTGATGTAATCATCGGGAAAGTGGTAAGACTTACAGACAAAGAAGCGATTGTAGACATCAACTTCAAGTCTGAGGGAGTGATTTCTCTCAACGAATTCCGTTACAACTCTGGCCTAAAAGTAGGTGATGAAGTGGAAGTAATGGTAGACAGAAGAGAAGACAAAACAGGTCAGCTTCAGCTTTCTCACAAAAAAGCAAGAACGCTGAAAGCTTGGGATAAAGTAAATGAATACCACCAGTCTGGTGAAATCGTAAATGGTTTCGTGAAATCTAGAACAAAAGGAGGTATGATCGTAGATGTTTTCGGTATCGAAGCATTCTTACCTGGTTCTCAGATCGATGTGAAGCCTATCAAAGACTACGACCAGTTCGTAGGAAAAACGATGGAGTTCAAAGTAGTGAAAATCAACCCAGAGTTCAAAAATGTGGTAGTTTCTCACAAAGCTCTTATCGAGGCTGATATCGAAGGACAGAAAAAAGAAATCATTTCTCAATTAGAGAAAGGACAAGTTCTAGAAGGAACTGTTAAAAACATTACTTCTTACGGAGTATTCATCGACCTTGGTGGTGTAGATGGACTTATCCACATCACAGACCTTTCTTGGTCAAGAGTAAACCACCCATCAGAATTCCTTTCTGAAGGACAAACTGTAAAAGTGGTAATCCTTGATTTCGATGATGAGAAAACAAGAATTCAGCTTGGTATGAAACAGCTAGAACCACATCCGTGGGAAGCTCTTTCTGCTGACCTAAAAGTAGGAGACAAAGTAAAAGGAAAAGTAGTAGTTCTTGCTGACTATGGTGCATTTGTAGAAATCGCTCCAGGTGTAGAAGGACTTATCCATGTTTCTGAAATGTCTTGGTCTACTCACCTTAGAAGTGCAGGAGATTTCGTGAAAATCGGTGATGAGGTAGAAGCAGTAGTGCTTACTTTGGATAAAGATGAAAGAAAAATTTCATTGGGTATCAAGCAATTGACTCCAGATCCATGGGCTGACATCCAGTCTAAATATCCAGTAGGTTCTAAACACAAAGGAACTGTTAGAAACTTTACTAACTTCGGTGTGTTTGTAGAATTAGAAGAAGGAATTGATGGACTTATCTACATCTCTGACCTTTCTTGGACTAAGAAAATCAAGCATCCATCTGAGTTCTGCGCTGTAGGAGATAAACTAGATGTAGTAGTTCTAGAACTTGATACAGAGGCTAGAAGACTTTCTCTTGGACACAAACAATTGACTGAAAACCCTTGGGATAAATACGAATCTAAATACGCTGAAGGAACTGTACATACAGGAACTGCAGTAGATGTTTTCGATAAAGGAGCTCAAGTTCAGTTCGAAGATGCAGAAGTAGAAGCATTCTGCCCTTCAAGATTGTTAGAAAAAGAAGATGGTTCTAAAATCAAGAAAGGAGAAGAAGCTCAGTTTAAAGTAATTGAGTTCAATAAAGAATTCAAGAGAGTAGTAGTTTCTCACACAGGTCTTTTCAGAGATGAAGAAAAGAAAAATGTAAAAGAAGCTGCAGCTAAGTCTTCTTCAAGCGAAGAAAAAACAACTCTTGGAGACATTGATGCTCTTGCAGAATTGAAAAAGAAAATGGACGGAGGTAAATAATACATCCCATTTCTAAATACAAAAAATCCCGCTGCTGTTTAGCAAGCGGGATTTTATTTTGTCTTTACATATAAGTATATTACTCTAAAATTTCTTGTAATTCCAGCCAGCGCATTTCGTGGGCTTCTAATTGGCTGGTGGTTTCTTCCAGCTTCTGTGAAAGTTCAGAAATAATGCCGTAATCCGTTTCATTATTTAGTTTTTCTAAAATTTCATCTTGTTTTTCCTTTAAAACAGGCATTTCTTTTTCTATACTTTCCAATTCTTTTTGCTCTTTGAAGCTGAGTTTCCTTTTGGAATTGGTATTTTTAGTTTGTTTTTCTTCTGTCGGTTTGGCAGGTTCGCTTTTTTTAGTGTTCTTGCTTTGGGCAAGTTGGTCTCTGTATTCAGTGAAAGAACCAATGAAATCCTTGATTTTTCCTTCGCCTTCGAAGACTAATAAATGGTTTACAATTTTATCCATAAAATACCTATCGTGCGAAACGATGATAAGGCAGCCCTGAAACTGCGCAAGGAAACTCTCCAGCACGGTAAGCGTGGGCAGATCTAAATCATTAGTCGGCTCATCAAAAATGAGGAAATTTGGGTTTTGGAAGAGTACGGAAATCAGATATAGTCTTCTTCTTTCGCCGCCGCTCAGGTTAGAAATAGTGGTGTATTGTGTCTGTTCATTGAAGAGAAACATTTTTAAAAACTGTGATGCCGAGATACTTTTCCCATTTGCGAGAGGATAATATTCCGCGATGTCTTTCATGAAATCTATCACACGCTGGTCTTCCTTGTAGGTGAGTCCTTTTTGTGAAAAATACCCGAATTTGATGGTTTCGCCCACTTCTATCTCTCCACTGTCGTAGGTTTCCAGACCTTGGATGATGTTCAGCAGGGTAGATTTTCCTACGCCGTTTTTTCCTATGATGCCTACTTTTTCGCCTCGCTGAAACTGATAGTTGAAATTATCCAAGATGATTTTATTACCAAATTTTTTATTGATGTTTCTCAACTCCAAAATCTTTTTGCCCAGCCTTTTCATCCCAAAATCCAGCTCCAGTTCCTGTTTTTTGGTGTCCATTTTAGCAGTTTTCTCCGTTTCGTAGAAGGCTTCTATACGGCTTTTAGATTTGGTGGTTCTGGCTTTCGGCTGTCTGCGCATCCATTCCAGCTCCTTGCGGTAGAGATTGTTGGCTTTGTCTATGGTGGCGTTTAGGTTTTCTTCTCTTATACTTTTGTTTTCCAAATATTGTGCATAGGCACCATGATGAACATAGAGTTTTTTGTCTTCTATTTCCCAGATGATGTCGCACACACTATCTAGGAAATATCGGTCGTGCGTTACAAGAAGCAGGGTGACCATCGCTCTGGATAGGTATTGTTCCAGCCATTCTACCATATCTACATCTAGATGGTTGGTAGGTTCGTCCATGATGAGCAGCGTATGCTTGTGTTCCACTCTCGTTTCTATCAGGAGTTTGGCGAGGGCTACGCGTTTTATCTGCCCACCAGAGAGATTGTCCATTTTGGCGTTTAGGTCGGTTATTTTCAGCTGAGAGAGGATTTGTTTCATCTCGTTTTCCAATCCCCATGCTTTTTGGTTTTCCATTTCTATGAACGCCTGCTCCATAAATTCTGAATCATCAGAAGTCAGCGATTTTTGGTAATTTCTCAATGCCTGCATAGGCGGCGAATCGAGACTCATGATAAATTCTGTGATGGTCTGTCCGCTCTCAAAGTGTATTTCTTGGTCAAATAAAACCACTTGAATATCTTTATTGATGACTACCGTCCCGCTATCTGCAAAGTCTTTGCCCATTAGAATATTGAGCAAAGTAGTTTTTCCGCTTCCGTTTTTGGCAACGATGGCGATTTTGTCCCCTTCATTGATATTAAAAGAAATATGCTCAAATAAAGTAACTATGCCATAAGTTTTGGTAAGATTTTCTACGCTGATGTAATTCATTTTCCTGAAAAAGTTAATTTAAAGTCTGCTTCTACCTATTTTACTTGCCAAATATCGGAAAAATAGAGCATAGTAGAAGTCAAATTTATTTTAAAAGTCAAAATAAGTTTATTAATATATTTGATAATCAGTTGGTTAATTTCAAATGGAAAAATATCTATCAATATTTTGATTAAATAAAAAACTTTTACTACTTTTGCACCATTCAAAAATGGTTCCGTGGCCGAGCGGCTAGGCAGTGGTCTGCAAAACCATCTACAGCGGTTCGAATCCGCTCGGAACCTCAGTAATAGCTCTAAGGAATTTCCTTGGAGCTATTTGTTTTTTTTTGAAAACCAATGTTTTTGAAAAAACATGATTTTTATCATGTAATTAAGTATAATATTTCATAAAAAACCACAGTTATATCCCTATGATTAAAAGAAACGCACAAAAAGGTAAAAAGTTTCTTTGTATTTAAAACTAAAACAATCAAAAATTTAAATTATAACATTATGAGAAAGGTTCTTTTATGTGGAGCTTTTTTAGCTCTCGCTGCGTGTTCAAGGGAAGAGGAAGTTCAAATTCCTGATTCTAAACAAGCTCACTGGGATTATGAAAACCCTAACTGGCATAATCAAGGGTATTCTGAGTGTGCGGGATTGGTTCAGTCTCCAATTAACATTGTAACTACTGCAACTACAAAGGCAACACTTCCAGCAATTACTTTTAATTATTCAGCATTTCCAGCTAA
Source organism: uncultured Riemerella sp. (assembly GCA_937890925.1). Taxonomy (GTDB): domain Bacteria; phylum Bacteroidota; class Bacteroidia; order Flavobacteriales; family Weeksellaceae; genus JABCPE02. The sequence continues at coordinate 589 of CALAEK010000061.1, read as the reverse complement.
GGCTGTGAACAATGGGCACACTGTACAAATTAATACAGACGGGAAAAGTAGTATTACCTACAATGGAGTTGCCTATAAACTTAAACAATTCCATTATCATGGACATAGTGAGCACTCTGTAGATGGGAAGTTCTCTCCATTGGAAGTGCATTTTGTTCACCAAAATGAGGCAACAGGAGCTATTGTTATTTTAGGATTATTGATTAAAGGTGGAGGAGCAGATAATGCTCAGTTTGCACAGTATATCAATTCTTTCCCTAGTGTTAAGAATCAAGAAGTTGCTACAAATAATACAATAAATCCGTTGGCTATGTTGCCTACCAACAAAAAATATTATAACTATACAGGATCACTTACAACTCCTCCTTGTTCACAAGGGATGAACTGGATAGTGTTCAAAGAGGTTCTTACAATTTCTGATGCACAACTTAAAAAATTCACAGATTTGTATAATCATAATTATAGACCAATTCAAAAAACAGGAAGTAGAACTGTTTTTGAGTCCTTATAATTAGGAAGAATAATTAAAAATCTCAAAGAAATTTCTTTGAGATTTTTTGATTTAATATATAAGGTAAAGAATAGAAAT
>CALAEK010000060.1 GCA_937890925.1 uncultured Riemerella sp. | reverse complement strand
AGGTTAATAATTATTTATTTTGCTAATATAAGTTTTTTCTGTGTTTTTAGCAAAAGAAGGATTTTAACGAGTTAAAATCCTTCTTTTGTTCATAAAATAACTTTATCTATCTACGCAAATATTTTTTCCTTTAAATCTTTGATGTATTTCTTTACTTCTTTATCTATCTTAGAAAAATCTTTGATAGTATTGTAAGCATGCATCACCGTAGTATGGTCTTTTCCTCCCATTTCATTGCCTATTTTAGCATAGGTAGCATTGGTATATTCTTTAGAAAAATACATTGCTAACTGTCTTGGCAGGGCGATTTCTCTTTTTCTGGTTTTGGATAGAAGCTGCTCTTTGTGAATTCCAAAATAATCACAAACCACATCTTGTATCAGTGAAATACTTATTGTTTTATCCTTATTGGTTGCGATTTTGTTAATCGTTTCTTTCAATAAATCAAGAGTAAGGTCAGATTTATAAATCATGGAATGAGCTATAACTGAGTTAATTACCCCGATAAGTTCTCTAACATTAGATTTAACCTCCGATGCCAAAAAGTCTATTATATCCTCACTCAGCTGGATACCATCTCGCTGAAGTTTGTTGCTGATAATTTTCTTTCTTGTAGAAAAATCTGGTGATTTTATCTCCACAGAAAGTCCCCATTTGAAACGGGAAACGATTCTTTCTTCGATATCTTGGATGTCCACAGGCGCTTTATCTGAAGTCAGAACGACCTGCTTTCCATTTTGGTGTAAATGGTCAAAAATATGGAAGAATGTATCCTGCGTTGCTTTTTTACCTGAAAGGAACTGAATATCATCTATAATGAGGACATCCACCATTTGGTAAAAATTAGCAAATTCTGCTCTTTTCTCAGGATTTTTAGTATTCGCTACATTGATAAACTGCTGAATAAACTTTTCTGAAGGGACATAAACCACTATTTTATCTGGAAATTTGTTTTTTACTTCCAGACCTATCCCGTGAGCGATGTGAGTTTTTCCAACTCCTACTCCTCCGTGGATAAACAGCGGATTAAAAGAGGTCTGTCCTGGTCTGTCTGCAATAGCCTTGGCAGCTGTGAAAGCAAACTTATTACTCTCTCCTTCTATGAAATTTTCAAAAGACAATGTAGGATTCAGATTTGATTCTACATTTACTTTTTTAATCCCAGGTATCGCAAAATGATTATTCCCTTTCCCTATGAAAGAAGGAGGCATTACTTCCTGTTTTTTAGGAGTTTGCAGATTTGTAGCCTTATAGGTTACTTCCTTTTTTTCTTTTTCCTGTCCTTTTTCTGCTACAGCATACCAAAGTTTTATCCCCTTACCAAAATACTTTTTTAAGGCGACAGAAAGCAGAGAAATATAGTGTTCCTCTATATATTCTTTGTAGAAGTTGCTAGGAACTCCCAAAGTGAGATTACCATCCACAAAAGATAATGGACGAACCTTATCAAACAATAAGGCAAAAGAATCCTCTAATTTTTTAAGGTCTGACCCTTCCTCCGAAGAGACAAGATTATCCCGCATAAAAAAGAGACAATTCTCCCACATTGTTTCTAAATTCCTGTCCATTTTATATCTTTGAATTTATGGTTAAAATTAATTTGATTTTTTAGAAAATTTCTCACCGAAATTGTGTGTCGCAAATATGGAAAATTTAATTTTTAAAAAAAATTTTTGCTCTATTGGTTTTTTAAAAATATATTTGTATGAAGTTTAAAATTTTAACAAATGATTAACATAATACACTCATTACGAGTTCGTTACGGAGAAACCGACCCTATGAAATATGTCTACTATGGTAACTATGCTGAGTATCTGGAAGTTGCCCGAGTTGAACTTTTTCGTGCTATCGGAATTTCATACAATGAGATAGAAAAAAGAGGAATTTGGCTTCCCGTTTCGGAATATAAAATAAAATATATCCGCCCTGCAAAATATGATGACCTACTCTACATCCACACCAAAATTACAAAAAAACCTACCGCAAAAATAGAGTTTCATTACGAGATTTTCAATTCTGAGGGAGAAAAACTCACCGAGGCTTCTACCATTCTATTTTTCCTCGATGCGCAGACACAAAAAATCATCCGATGCCCTGATTTTCTAATGGATTTAATAGACAAGCATTGGGAAGATGTTTAATCCATTCTAAACATTTTATTGATAAAAAACACTGATAAACAGCCTATTGCATAGCACAAAATATCTTCCCACGAGAAATAATTTCCTATTATAATATAGGCTGGGCTTCCTTTTGGGAAGCCTAATTTTTCGGCAATCTTGAAATACTGCAGCATTTCCACAAAAACCGCAAAAATAAAGACAAAAAACAGTAGTTTGTTTTTATTTCTGTATTCGAAAAACGAGTTTATAAGCATATAAACGAAAACCACCACCAAAATATCTCCCACAAAAGCCCTCACGAAATACCAGTCTTTCAGAATGGTAGCAATAGTTACTTCTACACTGAAAATCAGCAGGGAAAGGAGAAAATATTTTAAACTAAATCTAAATTTCATATCTCGTGCAAAATTAGGGTTCTTTTTGGTTTTATTCTTCTTTTTTTTGAATTTCATTTTTTCAAAAACATGATAAAAATCATGTTCTTATTTTTATTTAGTATAAATAAGATTTATTTATCTTTGCAAAAAATTTAATTTAATATTTATGAAAAAAGCATTTTTTAGTATAGCATTAGCTGCTTTGACAGTAGCTTCTTGCAGCAGAGACAATGATGATTCTACTCCAACACAAAATCAGGAGCAGACAAATCCAAATCTAAAAACAGTTGCAAATTTAGATGCAAGTAATATGTCATCTACTGCTTGGACTTATTTCTCTTTTGAAACAGGACAGCAGGTAAAAGTAACTAATCCTGAAACAGAGCTTACTTGGGATATTGCTTTTAATAGATACAATATCAGGACTAATAGCGGGACTTCTGGCGCTGGACAAGTTGGAGTTTTCAACACACTTAATACTAATTTTAATGCAGTTACAGAAATTCCGTCTACTGCTAACTATACACCAGATTCTATAGTTGAAATGCAATCTATTCGTGGTACTGTTAGACAATCATTAAACCCTGTAATTACGGGAACTGTGATGGATAATAACTCTACTGGCTGGTATAATTACACTAATAAGGGAGATTATACCTTGAGCCAAAATGTATACATTGTGAAAACATTATCAGGAAAATTTGTAAAATTACAGCTTACAAGTTATAAAAATAGTGTAAATAATGCTACTGGATTTATCACTTTTAAATATCAGGTTGCAAACAGTAACAATAAATTTTAATTTTCACCCCTAAAATACATAAAAAATGAAAGCAAAAAAAATATTGATACCTCTTTTAGCGGTAAGTCTATTCACTGTAACATCTTGTAGCAGAGATAATGATGATACACCTTCTTCAAATAATTCAAACAATAATGCTCAAACAAAAGAAGTAACTTTAGATACAACTGATAAAACTAAATGGAAATACTTCTCTTTTGAAACAGGAACTGAAGTTACAGTTACAGACCCTAAAACAAGTCTGGAATGGGATATCGCATTTACTTCTTATTATGTAAAATTAAACGGAGGTGAGTCTGGAAGCGGGCAAGGAGAAGCTATAAATACTAACAGTAAAGACTACGCATCTGTAAATCAAGCTCCTACTACAGGATATACTAAAGACATAAAAGGAACTATGCAAATAGGATATCCTCCAACCCCTCAGGAAGGAACATACTCTTCTATCATTTCTGGAGGATTTGGTAGCACAGCTGGATATTTAAATATTTCTCCTAGCAATACAAGTGTTTGGCCTAGTGTTTATGCTCCAAATCAATGGGTGTATATCTTGAAAACAGCTAAAGGAAAATTTGTAAAATTCCAAGTGAACCACTATTATAACGATAGAGGTAAAGCAGGGTATCCTAAATTCAAGTATCAGGTTAGTTCAGATGGAAAATTCTAGTCGCTTTTTGTAGTAATCTTATTTTATAACAACATAATTGTGAATGGAATTGCCATATTTTTACGGCAATTCCATTTTTAATAAATCAAGAAAAATTAAACATGTTAAAAAAAGCATTTTTTCTCTCACTCATTGCCACAGTTCCTCTCTATGGACAGCAAAAGACAAAAGAGAAAGAAACTGAAATCAAAGAAGTAGTCGTGACTGCTACCCGCTCACAAAAAAAACTGAAAGATGTCCCTATCACAGTGCAGGTGGTAACTGCTGAAGATATTAAAAAATCTCAGTCCACTGATTTCAAAACATTCTTGGAAAACGAATTTTCAGGTATCAATTTCACATACAATGGCGGAAGTCCTAATATCAACATGATGGGATTCGGTGGGAAATATGTTCTTTTCCTAATGAACGGCGAAAGAATGGCGGGCGAAACCTTTGATAACATAGACTACGACAGGATAGATATAGACAACATCGAGCGGATAGAAATCATAAAAGGAGCTTCGTCTTCGCTCTATGGTTCTAATGCCATCGGTGGAGTGATCAACATCATCACCAAAGATTCCAAAAGTCCACTGGACATCAATGCTGGCTACCTCTACGACAGCAGCAGAGACCACAAAGCTAATCTCTCCGTAGGAACGAAACAAAAATGGGGAAACCTCAGCATTTCTTCTTTCTACAAGATGAGAGAACCCTATATCATAAAAGACAGAATTTCCACTGGTGGAATTTATAACGAGCTGAATGTCGCTGGATTTACCAACTATGGAGTCAATCCAAAACTGACATTTAACCTCAGTCCTAAAATAAACCTCAGCCTTACGCCTGGCTACTATTTCAGTGAGCGAAACCCAGGCACGCCAGCGAGCAAAATAGTTAGAGAACAATACTATAACTATAATTTAGGTTTAAAAACCAATATCAAATTTAATGATAATCAAAATCTAATCGTTTCAGGGACTTTTGACCGATACGACAAGTATGATTATTTCCGAAAAATCAAAGAAAAAGAAAAAAAATACGAAAACGAAGTCTGGAGAATCAGCTCTCAATACAATCAGAATTTATTTAAAAAACATACCCTTGTAGCTGGCGGTGAGGTGCTTTCGGAAAAACTGCTGAGTTTCATGTTCAAAAATGAAAGCACAGGAGGCAGGGAAAACGCCCAAACTTACTCCGCATTCACACAGCAGGACTGGGTGATAAATCCCGCTGTAACGCTAGTTACAGGCGCTAGAATGGACTATCACTCTATTTTTAAACAATATTTCACTTTCCGCCTGTCGGGAATGTATAGATTTGATGAAACGATAACCATCCGCGCTGGATATTCAGGCGGGTTCCGTTCGCCTACGCTTAAAGAACTCTATACCAACTGGTTCCACCCTTGGGGAGGAGGATTTCAGCTTATGGGAAATAAAAATTTGAGACCCGAAACAAGCGATAATTTCAATATTTCCATTGATTTTAACTTTAAAAAACTAAACCTGACTTTCATCACTCAATATTCAAAAATAAAGGATAAAATCAACCTGAGAGGGAACATCGGAGACACCCTTCGCCATGTCAATTTCCATGGAAACACAGATGTGCTAAGTTCCGAAGTATCAGCGATATACAAACTGAACAAAAACTTCCATTTCAAAGGTTCTTATTCCTACTACGACATCGGAAAAAGAAGATCCGAAAACCGCCCACACACGCTGACTTTCAAAGCGGAATACATTCCTTCGGCTAAATATTACATCCCAAGCATCATCATCAGCGGAAAATACCTCAGCCAAACTAAAATATATAATGATGACAACAGCTCTTTCGTCAGCTATGCGCCCTACTCTATCTGGCGGCTTCAGCTGGCTTCAAAGTTTCCGCTGGGCTTTACTCTGACAGGCGGAATTAATAATATTTTTGGCTACACTGCGGACAAAGTAGGCTTCTACTCCACCGTGGATATCGGAAGGACATTTTATCTGGGCTTAAAATGGAATTTCAATAAAAAAGTTCAAGATACGGACGATAACTAAATCATTTTCAATAACATAAAAATTCTAAAAATGGAAAATAAATTTTCGACCAATCGATTACAAGATGTTCCAGAAACTATGCTCATCACTCTTTGGGCAAAGGCTGAAGAAACACAGAAAAAACCTTCCAATGCTCTGCTCTATGATGAAAAAGCTTTAGAAATCATCAATAAAATTGATTACGATTTTTCTAAATTTAAAAATGCTAAATTTTCTCAGGTAGGAGTCTGCATCAGAGCAAATTTAATAGATAAAGAAGCCCAAAAATTCATCCAAAAACATCCTGATGCTGTAGTGGTGCAGATAGGCTCAGGGTTAGATGCTCGTTATCAGCGCATTGGCTCGCCTAAAATTACCCATTGGTATGACCTTGATTTACCAGAAGTAATTGAGCTTCGCCAGCATTTATTCACTGAAAATGAAACAAATACATTTATTTCGCTATCTTTATTTGATTACAAATGGATAGAAATAGTAAAAGCTCACAAAAAGCCCGTTTTACTCATAATAGAAGGTGTTTTGATGTATTTTGACCCAAAAGATGTTCAGAACTTTTTTGATTCTTTGTGCGCTCATTTTGAAGAAGTTACTGTAGTGTTTGATATGCTGGCTTTTTCCTTTGTTGGAAATTCGAAAAAGCATGATTCATTAAGAACAATGAAAGGAAAAACACGCCCAGAATTCAAATGGTCTCTTCTAAATTCCAAAGAAATGGAGGCTTGGAATCCCAAAATACACATTGAAAATGAATACTTTATGAGTGATTATGACAAGGGCAGATACCCTTTCCTTTTTAGAATCCTTTATAAGTTTTCATATTTTTACAAAAGATTTAATCAAAGAGTTATAACACTGAAAATCAACGATAAAAGTTAAACAATTATGAAAAATAAAAAAAGAATTTTATCCATTATATTAGGACTTCTTGCCGTTTCTTTGGGATATTTCGCATGGGGCAAATGGGCTTCTGCTACCCGCATAGCATTGGTAAATTTCCCAAATTATCAAGTGTCCAATATAGCGCTGTCCAATGAAGACAGCTTCATAAAATTCGAAGAAGTGCCGCTAGACCAGCTCGATAAATTGAAAAATTATGATTTCGTTCTGGCTTGGGGAATGGGTATTAAAATAGATGAAAATCAGCGAAATACCATTATAAAAACTGCTGAAAAAGTCCCTACGCATTTCGTGTCTGTGACCTCGCCCGAAAACGATATCAGCAGTCTGAGCGAATCTCAGTCGGAAAAAGTGGACAGCTATCTTTCCAGCGGAAACAAGAAAAATTTCCAAAACTTTGCCCGATATGTCCGAAAATACATCGATGGCAAAAAATTCTTCGCCGAAGAACCTGAAAAAGTCGCAGAGAAAAAAGAAAATGTTTTCTTCCATATCGATGAAGAAGTGGCATTTTCTGATATAAAAGCCTATGAAGATTATCTCAAAAAAAATAATCTTTACCAAGAAGGAAAACCAAAAATCGCTATAGTTTCTGGTATTCACGACCCTTTTTCTGGGAACAAAGCACACATAGACAGCATCATCGTTTCTCTTCAGAAATCTGGGCTAAATGTCTATCCTTTCGCTTCTTTCGGTAAGAGAGTTGAATTTTTGGAACAAATCAATCCTGATGCCGTGATTTATTTCCCACACGGAAGACTACAGATGACCAATCCTGAACAGACCGTGGATTGGCTAAAAGAAAAAAACATCCCGATTTTCACGCCTATTTCCGTTATTCAGCTGGAAGAAGACTGGCTAAAAGACCCTATGGGAATGTTTGGTGGATTTATGGGGCAGACTATCGTAATGCCAGAGCTGGACGGTGCGGTGTACCCTTATGTCCTTATTGCTCAGGAGAAAAGAAACGATGGAATGGTCGTTTTCAAAACGATTCCTGACCGATTGAAAAAATTCACTCAGATTGTCAATAATTTCATTAACCTGAAAAAGAAAAACAATCAGGACAAGAAAGTTGCCATTTATTATTTCAAAGGACAAGGGCAAAACTCTCTCGTTGCGCAGGGATTAGAGACCAGTTCTTCGCTGTACAATTTCCTGAAAAGAATGAAATCCGAAGGATACAATGTAGATGGACTTCCTGAAAACGAGGCTGATTTTCAGAAACTAATCAACGTGCAGGGAAATATCTACAACAGCAATGCAATGGGCAGTTTTGACAATTTTATCCAAAATGGAAAACCTGCTCTCATAAACGACGCAGAATACACAGACTGGCTCAAAAACTCCGTGCAAACCCAAATGTATGAAGAAGTAATGAAGCATAATGGAGCCGTTTCTGAAGGTTTTATGGGAACTAAAAAAGATGGGAAAGGCTATTTAGCGATTTCCAGAATAGTTTTCGGAAATGTGGCTATTCTTCCTCAGCCGCCTGCTGCACTAAGCACAGATGATGAATTTAAAGTAAATCACGGCGTGAAAGAAATCCCTCCACATGCCTACATCGGGGCTTATCTTTGGGCTCAAAAAGGCTTCAAGGCGGATGCCATGATTCATTTCGGAACGCATGGAAGTTTAGAATTTACACCCAATAAACAAGTAGCTCTTTCCAGCGATGACTGGGGCGATATTTTGGTGGGCGCTGTTCCTCATTTCTACTACTACACGATAGGAAACATCGGAGAAAGCATCATCGCAAAACGCCGTACTTATGCGACTTTAATCTCGTATCTGACGCCAGCATTTACGGAAAGCGAGGCTCGTACTATATTCAATGAACTTTTGGATAAAATCAATTATTACTACAAAGCCCAAGACGAAGCCCACAAGAAAGATATTTCTCTACAAATAAAGAAAATCGCTGTTAAAATGGGCTTACACAGGGATTTGCGATTGGACAGCATCACTTCCAAACCTTATTCCGAGGAGGAAATAGACAAACTGGAAAACTTTGCGGAGGAAATCGCTACGGAAAAAATCAATGGAGAATTTTACACCATGGGCGTTCCTTACAGCTCGGATAAAATCAGCTCCACCGTTCTAGCGATGAGTACCGACCCGCTGGCGTACAGCTTAGCCGCTTTGGATAAAATTTCAGGAAAAGTGACCGACCAGCAGCTGAAAAGAAAGGCTTTCTTCACCGAAAATTACCTTAATCCTGCTAAAAATATTGTTTTACAAATCCTTAATGGAAAAGCTGTAAGTCCTGATTTTATCGCTGCAACGGCAAAAATCTCGGTATCAGAAATCGAAAAAGCCAGAGAACTCCTCACGCCACAGCGAGAAATGCCTTACTTCGTGAAAAAAGCAATGGAGAAAAAAATGAAATCCAAAAATGGCGAACTTACGGAAGTAGAGAAACAACTAAAAGCAGGTAAAATCCCTGAAGGAATGCCCGAATTCGTTGCTAAAAAACTGATGGAAAAAGTAAAACGAGGAGAAAGACTTGGCGAAAGACCAAGTTTCGGCGGAGGAAAACTAAAAGTCTCCACGCCTAAGGCAGGACAAAAACCTGAAACCAACCAAATCCCAAAAGAGCAGAAAGAAAGAGCGATGGCGATTTTGGATATAGAGCAGACTATTAACAATGTTGTTTTCTACAAAGAAAGCCTTCTAAAAAGCCCTGAAATGGAGCTAAAATCTTTCTTCAACGCTCTAAATGGCGGTTATGTAGCGCCTTCCTCTGGCGGTGATGCTGTTGCCAACCCAAGAGCCGTGCCTACAGGGAGAAATCTCTATGCAGTGAATGCAGAAATGACACCTTCCGAAATGGCTTGGGAAAGAGGCGTGAAACTTGCCCAAAATACGATAGAAGAATACAGAAAAAACCACAAAGGCGAGTATCCTAAAAAGATAGCCTACACTTTCTGGAGCAGTGAGTTCATAGAGACCGAAGGGGTATCTATCGCTCAAGCCCTTTATATGCTAGGCGTAGAGCCTGTGAGGGATTCTTTCGGGAGGGTGGTAGATGTCAGACTGATACCATCAAAAGAGCTGGGAAGACCGAGAATAGACATTGTCATTCAGACTTCTGGGCAGTTCAGAGATTTGGCAGCATCGCGTTTATTCCTTTTAACAAAAGCTGTAGAACTGGCAGCCAACGCAAAAGATGAAAACTTTGAAAACCAAGTAAGTGCTGGAAACATCGCCATAGAAAAAGAACTTGTAAATGCTGGGGTAAGCCCTAAACAAGCCCGTGAAATGTCCAACTATCGTATTTTCGGGGGACAACAGGGAAGATACGATACTGGAACTAAAGAAATGATGCTTGCAGGAGACAAATGGGATTCTCAAAAAGACATCGCCGAAACCTACATGCACAACATGGGTGCTTTCTACGGAAACGAAAAAGAATGGGGAAAATACGAAAAAGGAATGCTAAAAGCAGCCCTGAAAAACACGGACATCCTCATCCATGCCAGACAAAACAACACTTGGGGCGCTTTGAGCCTTGACCATGTATTTGAATTCATGGGAGGAATGAACACCGCCATAAAAGAAGTTACAGGAAAAGACCCAGATGCCTATTTTGCAGATTACAGAAACCGCAAAAACATGCGTATGCAGGAGCTGAAAGAAGCCGTAGGCGTGGAAGCCAGAGCGACTATTTTCAACCCTAAATACATCAAAGAAAAAATGAAAGGGAAAGCTTCCAGTGCAGGGCAGATTGCAGAGATCACCACCAATATGTTCGGCTGGGAAGCCACACGCCCAGAGCTGATAGATGATGAAATGTGGAACGAACTCTATGAAACCTATGTAGAGGACAAACACAAGCTGGGCATCAGAGAATTCATTCACAAAGAAAACGGAGCTTCCCTACAAACCGTAACAGCCGTAATGCTGGAAGCCACACGAAAAGGCATGTGGAAAGCCTCCGCGGAGCAAATTTCCAACCTTGCTTCTATGCACAATGGATTAGTGAAAGAATTCGGGGCTGAGTCCTCCTCTTTCTCTTCAAATAACGAGAAACTGCAAAACTACATTGCTGGAAAACTTCCTGAAAATGAAGCCAAAGAATACAAATCTGAGCTTCAAAAAATGAAAACAGGAAGCACCGAAGAAATCAATACCAAAGAAGGAAAAGTCCTGAAAAAAGAAGAAGTAAATCCAGAACAGGCAAAAGAAAAAATGCCGCTGAACGGACTGCTCATAGGCGGAGGAATTTTAGCTGCATTCATCGGGCTACTGATTTATTTCAAGAAAAAAAGAAAAAATGAGTAATTCCTAAAAAACTGTTTGGAGTACGAGCTGTATTCCAAACAGTTTTATTTTTAATTTTAAACTTAATAAATTGATCATTTTCGTTCATATTTGAAATTTCAATTTTATATTTGTGCGTATTAAATACTAAAACATTTTTATGAAACTAAAAATCATTTTCCTTTCATTGCTGGTATTTTGTAATGTTTTTGCACAAAAATCAGACATCTGGACTTACTTTTATGATGATGAAGAATATCTTTTTGGCTTTAAAAACAGCAAAGGAGAAGTGATGATAGAACCAAAATTCAAGGGATTTACTTCGGCTAATAAGTTTGATAAAATAGCTGCTTTTATGGAAGAAACCAATGGAGAATTTAGCAGCTACTACATGCTGAAAAACGGAAAAAAATTTGGGAAAGACAGCCTTTATGTCTTTGATATGGCATTTGACTGCGAAAACGAAGGTTTCATCAAATTCAGAGATCCTAAAACAGGAAATGTCGGCATGTTTAACACAGCAGGAAAAGTGGCTATCCCAGCTCTATACAATGATATGATGCCTTTTGAAAACGGACTTTCTGTTGCTTTAAAAGGAGCGAAACTAACCAAAGAAGATGATGAACATTCTTTCTGGGCTGGTGGAGAAAACCTTCTCATTAACACTAAAAACGAGGTTTTGGTTAAAAATTTCCAAGATGACCAGCTGGTTCTGGACTTCCACTCACTCCGCATCCAGAGTCAACCTGAAAAATCTACCGAAAGAGTTAGTTTTCTGGGAACAAATGGAAAATATTATTCTTTCATTGACAATGAAAAATTATTTGAAAACTTCCTAAACCAAAAGTTTTTCAAAAATCTAAGCAAAAAAAGCCTTCTAAAAAATTCATACGAAAAAATCGTCTATTGGGATGAAGAAAAAGGCTGGACATCACAACCTACAAAAGATTTTTTAGAAAAAAATCATGCTATTTTATTAGAAAGATTGGAAGGCTACAAGAACAAAAAAAATGTGCAAATCATGGTAGAAAACTATACTCCGCTTACCGAGGATATAGAGCAAAAAATCCAGCATCATTATAATAACTGCGGCAGAAGAAACATGTCTAAATATCCTTTTTTCAGCCTTATTATCACAAATCATGACGAGAATGGGAAATTCCGTCACCAAGATCTTTTTAGTTTTTTAAGAACAGAAAAAGGCATCAAATTTATCAGTTGCTCGATAAGAAACCACACTTTGAAGTAGAGAAAAAATGCAGTTAGTTTTAAATATTTTATTGGTCTTTATCCTCATCAACGCCGTACTGAAATTCAGTTTTTGGAAACTTTGGCAAGTCGCGGCAGCTGCGGTTTTGTCGGTCGTGTTTCTATTTTGGGCTTATCCATATGCGATGGAACAATCGCAGGTAACGATACAAAACGCCCTCGAAACGCCTTCTATACTAAGCAATATTGCAGTGCTGGTAACCATAGAAGTTGCCCTCTGTCTTGCCTTTTGTTTTACCGAGCTGAAAGGACTTTTTTTTGCAGAGAAAAACCGATGGAGCACCTTCCTAAAAGCCTGCCCTGCCCTGCTGATGTTTCCTGTTTTGTTTTACCTCCTTACACAGAGCTTTTTTTACTTTTCAGGAATGGATTTTTTCACCATTACCATACTGTTTTCGGCAGGTTCGGTGCTGTTCATCATCGGTGGAACGTGGTGCATCCAAGCGTTTTTCCCTGAAAGAGATTTCCGTATCGAGGTACATCTGCTTACCAGCTTATTCATCGGTATTTTGGGATTGATAATCACTTCCAGCAGCAATCTTATCTATGTTCCCAAAAACGAACCTACTTCTTTCAAGTTCTTAGGAATTTCTTTTATCTTATTTATTGGAATTTTCATCTTAGGAATGATGATAAATAGATGGTATTGGAAATTAAAGAGATAAAATTAAAATCAAACAATCTATAAAAAATTAAAATTATAATAGAAACATATTAAATCA
>CALAEK010000059.1 GCA_937890925.1 uncultured Riemerella sp. | reverse complement strand
AGTAGATCGTCGGCAGCGTCAGATGTGTATAAGAGACAGGTAGGGGTTTGTAAGAAATAAACACACATAAAACATTGATTTTCTTTTGATTATGACAATTATATAAATATAATAAAAAGAATAAATTAATATTATATAATAAAAAGAATAAATATGTCTTGTTAATAAATATTAATAAATAAGTCCAAAAATGATTTTATCTTTTTTGTTAAATCAGTTATATAACTTTATTAGTTAATTTATTTTATATTTTTTTACATATTTCAGTAAAAATAAAAACTGCAATTGTAGATTTAACTAAGGCGGCACTGTCCTACAACCTAACTTTGTGAGAAAAAAAGTGATTTTTCAACAATTAAGTAACTGATATACAGTAAATTAAATTTTTTATCGTGAGAAAGAGGTCTGTTTTTTCTCATTTTTTAGTGTATTTATTACACCAATAAGGTGTTATTAAGCGTTTATTGCTTTGAAAAAATGCAGCTTTTGAGAAATTTTCTCAAAAATTAGAATCTATAATTATACCCAACAGTACAGGTTATTTCATTCATTTTTGGATGAGGAATATTTTGGTTAGTGAGTCTAAACATATTGATAATGTTTAAATCAAAATTATGTTTTTCCCAAGGGGCATAACTTGCTCCTGCTCTAAAATTAAATACACTTGTCCTAATTCCCCTACCACTTGATATGTTATATGAGGCTCCAGAGGAAATCTGCATTTTATCTTTTAGTAATCCTTTATTAAAACTTATGCTTGGTCCAATTATATTGGTGTATTGAGAAGCAGCATAAGTGTTGGTGTAATTGATAGAAGCCGCAATATTCATCTTTCTTTCAGGAAAAGAGATGTTATAGTTAATATTAGCATTATGAAATCTAGAAATTCCGCCTCTCCTTACAATTCCATTTTCTTTGTTAATCATATCATTAAGTGAATAGTTAATATTTATATTTTGTGCTTTTTCCTTTGTTGCTGAAAGAGCATAATTTATATTTATATTCACATTCTGCGAGATTTGTCTATATTGAATAGAATCTCTTGGTTGTTGTATTTGAAGAGGATTATTGTTAATATTATTAAATTGATTAAGCTGATTATTTGTAAACATCGTAAAATTCGAATAAGAAGCAGTAATCATCAATTTATCAGAAGCCTGAAAATTGGCATTTACAGTTCCTACCCATCTACTTGTTTGTTTGCCTTTTTGATTTTGTAAATTATCCCGTTGCCTTCCAATATTAGTTTGTAAAGAAAGTTTATCTTTTAAAAGATTAAAGGCGGTATTTAAGGTAATATTTTCGAAATCATTATTAAAATAATATGCACCCAGTGTTTTATATTCAGGGTCTACTCGTTCATATCTGATACCAAGCATTCCTTTTTTCAAAGTAAAATTCGTTCCAAAATTATAAGCAAAATTATTTGTTGTAGTTGCATTAGATTTAATAAAACTTGCTGCAATTCCTTTATGGGAAGTTCCTTTTGGATATCTTAAATCTTCTGTGAGTGCAGAGTTCGCAACTTCAGCAAAAATCTCTAAGTTATTATATACTTTCACGCTTCCCTGTAATGAAAACACCATGTTTTCTTGTGGCAGCACACCCTTACTTTCTGGATTGCTCTTTAACGAACCCACATCATCTTTTGCATAAAAACCTATGAATCCTAGCTTATATCGTTCTTTTTCCCATTCTATTTTTGTACCATATCCCATTCTTCTATAAGAAGGAATCGTAGCAGGATTGTCATCATCTTCAATGGCTTTGTTTAGCCTTCCAGTCATTAGTGAAACTTTTAGAGGAAACTCAGGAGTGAGTTCTACTCCACCCCCTGTAAATAAAAGTCCATTATAGGTATATGGTGAAAAAGACATTCCTGCATCTCCTAAATACACTTTTATCCATTTGTATTTTGGAGCAATACTAAAGCGATTAAATTTAAAGGGAACTTGATAATTTAACTGGCTTCCCTGATTTGTAAAACTGTATGAAATAGGCAGAGACCAGTTGTAAATACCTAAATTAAGATTTCCATTTAGGAAATAAGTAAAAGGATCCCTAGAATCATTAACATTAGAACCATAAAAAACAGTGCTGGCAGAGACACCACCAGTAATCTTAAAAGGATTTCTTTTTAAAGTTTCTATAGTTCTTTCTCCGATATTTTCTAAATCAATCTCCTCTTGAGCAGAAAAAAACTGCCCCAGCATCAAAAAAAATCCTAAAAGAAATCGCCTAAAATTATTCATATATTTTTGGTTTTCTTATGTTAAGGTTTTTTTTGAACTTTAATATCTGTAAGAATATAAGATCCTTTGCCTTGAGAAACAAATTGTTTGATTTTAATTGCTCCCTTTCTGCCATCCTGAGTCTGGAACAAAATGATTCTCGGTGTGTTTTGTCCTGTAAAAGGAGTTTTGCCTCTATTTGATTCTACAATATTTAAACTATTAAAAGCATTTCCATGCTCAATAGCATCAAAACTGCTTGAGTTAAGCTGTACTCCAACCAATTCTTGTGAGTTAATTATTTTAGTAGAAATTGCGTTAGGAATAGGCAAAAATGCAGTATTTTGAACTTCATTAGGAGAAATAATTTGATTATAAGTAAAACGGTCACCCAAGCCAAAAAATGCAAAATCAATTTTTGCCCCATTACTAGCTGTTACTTCATTTTTGGTGAGAACTTTGCCTAGCTGAGAGGAGAAAAAAGAACCTATTGATGAGTGCGCTGTACTAATTCCCAGTTTGATATTTTTGAAATTCAATAAATTCTTATTTGCAAATACTTTAATTTGTTTTTGAATTATTTTTGTTCCTTTATCATTAGTTGCTTTTAAAGATATGGTATAGTCTCCAGCTACAGGAAGCACAAAACTAGGGTTGGTTTCAGTACTTTGCAAAGTAGCAGCACCAGAAATATTCCATACATAGGAAACAGCATCTGTGGATTTGTTTTGAAAATTCACAGTTACAGGAGCTTGATAATCACTATTTACAAAATCTACCGACCAATCAAAATCTACTATCATAGCTGGTTTTACATTCACTTCCTTTTCTATAGAATGAGATTCTCTACCATTAGATACAGTAAGTCTTATTTTATGATTTCCTTCTGTAGTAAAAATAACAGTAGGGTTTTGTTCTGTAGAAGTGGCAGGAGAGCCATTTTCAAATGTCCATACATAAGAAGTTGCTCCTACAGATTTATTATTCATTTTTAATTTTACAGGAGCAATATCGCTTCCTTCTCTTTGCCAGTCAAAATCAACTTTTATGGCTGGATCCACACGGATTTCTATTTCTTTGGAATCAGTATTTCCATCTCTATTAGAGGCTTTTAGTTTAATTTTATAAACTCCACTCTGAGAATAAGTAATAGGTCTAGGGTTTATCTCTGTGGAGGAAGTTCTGTCTGCTCCTTCAAAAGTCCATTCATAGGTATCTGCTCCTGAAGATTTATTGATGATTTTGACCACCACGGGAGCAGAGTAATCATTATTTACCACTTCAATCTTAAAATCTGCTTTTACAGGAACATCTTCTTCCCGTACACAAGCAGAAAAAATAATTGAAATAATAAACATTCCTATATTTAAAATTGAAAATCTAAAACTTTTCATATTTGTATATCATTTACTTGAAATTAATTAACAATCATCTTTTTTACTTGAGATTCACCTTTCGTTTCAAGGATGATGAGATAAGTTCCTGCAGTGAGATTAGGTTGATTGAATGGAATCTCATAATTAACAGATCTATTTCTTAAAACAGGAGCAAAAGGCTCATGAGATACCATATCAATGATTCTTAATTTAATATCCGCTTCTTCATAAAGTTTTACGATTACTTTATATTCTCCGTTATTAGGGTTTGGAACTATGGTAAATTCTTTGATATTTGAGGTTCTTGCAGGGTCTATATCTATACCTGAGAGATTTTCTTCTACCACTACAGTTTTATAGAAGATTTTTTCACAAGCCCCCTGATGACCTTTTAACCCGAAGTTATATGAACCTGTAGAATGGAATTTTACTTCCAAATAATCATCATTTTGCTCTATTACTTGTACTTGGTTAGTTCTAGGAACGATCCATTCCACTCTTTGTGGTCTAGGGTTAGAGGTGTTTACAAGCTTTACAGTTCTTTCTACATAGGCTTGTGTAGAAAGCATCATGTGCGGATGAAGCTCCTCAGTAGAATTTCGCACAGTGATTTGGTCTGTTGCTATACAACCTTTGGCATTTGTAATTATAGCGGTATAAGTTCCTACTTGAGAAATTCTAATTTTAGGATTGGTAGAAATTACTCTTCCATTTGCATCTTTCCATTGATAAGTAGCTGTTCTATCACTTACTGTGATATCATATTCTTTTGAATCACCAGCACACAGAGTAATATCCCCTCCTAAATCTACTGTAAATTCCTCTGGGTTGGTAAGAATATATTCTTTTGTCATATGGCAGCCATTAGCATCTGTGAAAGTTAGCACATATTTACCTGCTCTTAAACCAGAAATAGTTTCTCCTGTCATTCCATTTGACCAAACCAAAGAATAAGGAGCTCTTCCTCCCGATGCTCTTACACTTATTTTACCATTAGCAGCTCCATGGCATACAGGATTTTTAATATCTACATCAGTAATTTCTAGCTGACCAGGTTGTTCAATTTTGATACTTCCTTTTACAGAACAACTTTTGGAATCAGTTACAGTAACAAAATAATTTCCAGCTCCTAACCCCTCAACTACAGGGGATGTATCTAGTGTATTCCAAAGGTAAGTATACCCTCCAGTTCCTCCTGTTGCAGATACTGTAACTTTGCCATCTTCTAGACCATTACATTTTAAGGTTGTAGAAGAAAGGTTTATTTTTAACTGAGAAGGGAAGTTTAGCTGAAACACCGCTGATGTGGTATTATCATTTCTATCTTTTACAATTAATTTATACTTTCCTGCAGTGAGATTTTCCAAAATATTTCTTGTAGCACCGCTGATATTTGAGAAAACACCTCCAACTTCTTTCTGCCATTGGTATTGATAACCTCCAACTCCACCTTTTACCTGGGCTTTTATGCTGCCATCTTCGGCATTGTCATTGATGCCGTTTCCATTTGCATCCAGCTTAAAGGCATCATTGTTATCTTTATGACAAGAAATGCCTTGTTCCTGCATAATATTAGCAATAAGCGGGTCTGGCTGGGTAACAATAAATTCTCTTGAAATAATACCACAACTCTGTAAATTAGAAGTAGCTCCTGCATGGTTTTTATCTTTTACAGTGAGATAATATTTCCCTGCTGGAATATTCTTTAAAACTATGGTGAATGGATGAGTTGTTTTATCTGTTGTTATTTGTGAAGAAGGCATCACAGCTCCTGTTGGTGAGTCTTTTCTCCATTCATAATGGTATGAGCCATCTGCAAAAGGAGTTCCTCCTGTTACTCTTACTGAAATATATCCATTACTTAGACCATGTCCTTTGGGCTGGACATTTTCTATGTCAGAAAAAGCAATAGCTTTAGTAGGTTCTGTGATATTAACAGTGATGACTTTATCATTTCCTCTATTATTTTTAGCCATACAATGGTTGGTATCCCTTACCTTCACATTGTAGGTTCCTGCAGGAAGTCCTGTAACTATAGTATGTTGAGTATGACTGAAATTAACCCAAGTAGCACCATTATCCAAAGAATACTGATAGCTGTTCTGCCCGCCAGTTCCATCTATTCTAAAAGCTCCATCATTTCCTCCAAAGCAGAAAACATTGGTCTGTGAAGTTAGTGAAAACCCTACAGGGTCTGGTTTTTTCACTTCAAATTCTACACTATGCTGACCACCATCAGTATAAGTGGGATTGCCATTATAAGTTCCTCTTAGATTCAATTTGTATTTCCCTGGAGCTAAGCCTTCTATGGAATAGCTAGTTCCAGCTCGAAGAGCTGCTGTTACATCATAGTTGTTTACTATGACTCCTGTATCAGTATTGGTTAGAGTGAATTCTAAAGTTTCCCCTGTTTTTAATATTCTGTCAAAATTTAAACGGATTTTTCCATCTTCTGAATCAGAACAAGTCACAGGAGATACTGTGTGAGTAGAAATGTGAGGAGCAGAAGGTAAAATATCATACCAAATATAATTTTTTGATTCTCCGTTACAAGTTTTTATCCTAAAAAACAACCTTTTATTTATGATTTGTTCATCAGAGAAAATATCATTTGGTTTAATTCTAAAAGATTCTTTACCAATTATGTTGCTCGGCATAGATATCCATTTATCAGAATCAATATTTTCCCCATTTTTATAATCAACAATTTGATATTCCCATTGATAAACATTTGAAGGAAACCCCTTTGAATCATTTGTAACAGAGACATCTATATAATCTTTATTTCCTTTGTAAGAAAAAACAGGATCATTGGGAGTTATATTTATAATGGGTGATATTTTTACAGTAATATTTCTTTGAGATAAAACCTGATTGCTACCATTATTGACGAATGATGTTGTTTGACAATATCCACTTATTCCTGCATATTCATCAAAAAATCTATTGCTAATGGCACATTTATGACCTCTTCCTCGGGCTCCTGTAAAATATATATTATAAAGTTTGTCCATCTTTTCTTTTTTAAATGTATATTTTACATATAAGTTAAAAGATGTGTTTTCTTGCCCATATAATCTTTGATATAAAATTTGTTCATCTCCATCATGAAATTTTAAGATGGTTTTGAAAAAATGATTTTCACAATCAGTAGCAGAACTCCCATTTGTTCTAATATGACCAGTCAACTCAACCTCATATGATTGTGCCTTAATCTTATTACAGAAAGTAAAAAAAACTAATAACCCCAATAAAACTCTCTTCATATATTATATTTTTAAAAATTAATGGTTATTTTTTCAGTTTTAGCGACTAGGTTGTTTTCCAGCATAGGTTTTATGTAGTAGGTATACACATTCCCAGAGGAAACAATCTTGTCTTCTAAAAATTCCTGTTTTCCTGATAGAGTTCCCCACAGAGTAGGTTTCTCATCTCCCTTTTGTCTGTATACTATAATTTCGCTTATGTTTTTACTTTTATTTTTCCAATTCAGCTCTATCATTTTCTTATTTCCATTTGCAGAACCAGTAAGATTTGTAATTACAGTAGCAGGAACTATCTTATTACTTCTTAAGGTAATTTCAAGAGACTTATCTGATACTAGATTACTCTTGTCTACTGCCTGAAGATAATATACATATCGTTTGTTGTTTTCTACCTGTTTATCTGTATAGGAATAAAGAGCGTCTATATTTTTAGTTTCATATATTTTTCTTACAGGAGCTTTTGGCTCATCTATATCTTTTCTGAAAAGCTGATGCAGCACGGCATCATCACTATGGCTTTTATGCCATTTTAGTGTGATATCTCCAGTATCCTCCAGCTTATATTCAGCAAACACAGGAGCCTCTGGTCTTATTTTGTCAGGCTTTTCGATTTCTATTATTTCTGATGGCTGGGATTGGTTTTTTCTTTTATCCAAAGAAACTACATAGTAATACACCTTTGAATTAAGGTTTTCTAGCGTTACTTTATCCTCAAATGTATTTTTGGTAATCATTTCTGGAGTCAGTCTCATCATTTCTTCACCTTTTTGTACTCCCCTAAAAACATGATAACCCCCTAAATCCTTCTCTGTATTAGCTTTCCACTCCAAACGGACAATTCCTGTCGAGTCTATTTTTCCGGTCAGTCCCACAGGAACAGCAGGAGGAGTTTCATCATACAACTGCACCAAAATGGAGAAAGATTCTGTCTGATTATTATCTCCAATAGCTCTTATCTTGAAATAATTAGAAGGAGTTATATTTTTGGTAACAATACTCCTTTGGTTTTTGGAAATGTTTTTTTGTACTACCTTATAGGTATTTTGTCCATCTGTTTCAGAATGTAGAAGTTCAAAACCTACTATCTGATTTTCTGATTCTTTAGGAAACTCCCATTCTATTTTTACTAGATCATCACTGATTACCTCAAAGTTTTTAATCATTGGAGCAGCTTCCATAGCCTTTTTACCTGCTCCTGAAACGATTTCTGAATAGGGACCATAATCTCCAAAAATAGTTTTCCCACGAATACGGTAGCTGTATTGTACATTATTTTGTGCTAATGAGTCTGCATAGGTCATCCCTTGGGCTGGCTTTCCATCCTTGTCATTCATGTTCATTACAGGTAAATCTCCCAAAGGTTTAAAATCTCTTCCGTTTTCTGATTTTTCAATAAAGTAAGAGGTATAAATATCCCGAAGCTGGAGGTACTCCCATGCCAAGAGGACAGTTTTATCTTGAAATATACCGATGAAATCTAGTGGTTTAGGTAAATCTTGGTAGTCTGAAAGTTGAGCTACAGCACTTCCCTTTTCTACCAATAAAGAAGAGGAAACATCAGTGTTGATACTTACAGAATAGAGGTATTTTTCATTGGGTTTTGCTTCTTTATCTACATAAGCCCATCCTGCTAGTTCAGCCACTTTGAAATCCAAATCAGCAGCCATAAGAGCAAAAGCAAACCGCTGGTCTATTTCTTGCGATTTGTTGATAATTCCTTCTATTCCTTCTTTTTTCCCTTCTCCCATTTCTACTTCAAAAGACTCCCCAAAAAGAGACTGTGCGACAATAGCAGCATTATCATTCTCTTCTACATATTTTCGCCATTCTTTTTCTGGTTTTGGAAGGAACTTTCCTAAATCTTTCTGTTCAGGGACAGATAGAGTTTTTCCGTTTCTTACAAGGGTATATCTTTTTAACTGAAAACCTATTTTATTTGCTTTTTGCCAGGCTACAGGTTCATCTACTGCCCAGCGTAAGGCAATGGCATCTTTCTTTACTCCTGCTTTTAGTCTGATATGAGGAACAGGAAGTTCTTTTTGTTCCTTTCTCTGAGAGTAACCAAAATTTAGCCCCAAAATGAATAAAAATAAAAAATAGTTTTTCAGCATATGTTGTTGATTATTAATTCACTCTGATTAAAAATCAGATAAACTACAATATAAATTACAAAAGTAATAAAAACATTAACATTTATTAACAATATTTTTCAATTATTTATACTGCTTTTTAATAGGAATGAAGCTCAGGCGTATACATCATTTTTTTTTTGCATATATGTCATTTCCTACTTTCAACGAAAGATATTGTTTTATAGATTTCATATTCTTTATAGTTCATTTTATTCAGGTCTAAATCTTATTGTTCCCAATCTACTTTTAAGACTTCTGTTTTTAAATCTTCATAGATTAGGAAGTATTCTCTAAGAATATTTTTTAAATCTTCATAATTTCTAAAACGAGCATCTTTTATATAACCTTCTTTTTCTTCATTTTTAGCAATTTCTATCAACTTACATACTACTGAAAGTAATCCGCCCCCCGATAAATCTTTATTATTTTCATATTCCCAAAATATAATCACTTCTACCATTCCATATTCTAACGAAAAATGAAAATAAAACTTTATCCCATCTATGATCTCAATTATCTGAAAAAACTTTTCTTTCTTTCTGTATTTTGCAGAATATCCCAATTCTTTAACTATTTCTATAGTTTTATCATTAGAATAATCCTTTAATTTATCTTCAAATCTATACTGATTACTTATATTACTATGTCTCTCGTATAGATTTATTTTTTCGAAAATTTCTAATTCTTTTTTACTTAATTCCATAATTAATTATTATTCTGGTCTAAATCTTATTTCTATGTTATACTTATTTTTTGCTAAATCTATATAATCTTGTATTTTATCAAAGTTTTTATTGCTCTCAGGGATTTCTAAAATTTGTTTACCTTCTAAAGTTTTTCCATCTAAATCAGGGTATTTATCAGAACGAATTTTTATTCCTTTGGAATATTTATTTTTCATTTCTTTTAGATAACTCTCAAAAGTAGAAAGTTCTATACTTTCTAAATCGGTTGCTTTTCGGGATACTATTTCTCCTTTCACTGCATCATAAGAATCCAATCTTTTTCCATTTTCAAGATGAATTTCATTATAAGGATACCATTTATCATTCTTTGCCGTATCATTAAATTTATTTCCTCTTGCCATAGGAGAATCATTTAACCAATAATCGCGAGATTCTTTCCACTCTAAGCGGTCTTTTGGGGCTTTACCTTGTTTAGATTTTCTAGTAAGGTATTTTTGATAATCCGCTTCTAAAAGCTCATCAATAAATTTCCCGTTTTTAATGAAGTTCCCCGCTTTTTTAACCTTTTTAATAGCATCCCCGAGTTTATCTGCTATTTCAGGGAGTTCTTTTACAATAGCTACACCAGATATTAGTGTAATAACCGTATTCCCAACACCACGGGTAGCAAGATGGCTTTTCTCTCCATTATCCTTGCTATTAACAGATTTGTCCCAATCCTCAGAGGTATTTCCAGTACCTACGGTAAGGATTACTTCACCTAGTATAGGGAAGAACTCTTTGGGGTTATCTCCTATTTGGTCTTTTATATTTTGGAACTGGTCTGCTATGTCGGCACGGGTCTGTTTATCGGTTGCCACATCGTATACTAGTTTACCCAGCGAGGTAAGGTCAGTTACTTTCTGTGCAGCCACTTCCACACTTCCCGTAACGACACCAGGGGCGTGTATAGCAGCCTTAGAGCTGGAGAGGTATACCTGCTCTTTTATTTGTCCTTCTCCTAGGAGTTCAGTAGTTACTTCTATCCCCTCGGAGATTATTTTTCCGAAAGAGCCGTTTATTTTTATTTTGTCTCCATCCGCAAAGGTTCCTGTGTCATTGCTGTATGTAGCATTTAGGTCTTTTACATTATTTTCTTTTAGGAAAGCATTGGTTTTCTCTCTTATGTTATCGGATATATCGTTTATTTTAGCTTCCTTACCCTCTTTAATTTTAATATTTTTATTTAACCCAAAAGCCTCTACTTGAACAACATTTTTTTTATCAGTAGTGAATCTTATCTTGCTTTTTACATCACCGCCCCATTCACCGTTATTGATTTGCTGTGTAGATAGCGCATTTTTTACTTCTTCTACCTTGCCATTATCATTTTGTTTGTAGACTTTTCCATTATGGGAAAATTCTATATCTGCATTGCTGCCGAAAGAAGCTTTTGCCTGTTGAAGGGTGTTTTCGATTTTATAATAATTCTGATTTCCTACTAATTCAGGTATTACAATTCCTTCTTCCTGCTCTTTTTCAGATTTCGTAATACAACTGTCAGAAGCATTATGAGCTAAATCTGCAGCCCATCCTTTTCCATTATCTTTTTTGATAAGGTTTTTTATTTTGTTAAAATCTTTAGCTGTATAATTTTTTACTTCAATAAATTTATACCAAGCATAACAATTCGGATTTTTGGAATTAACCCATATGGCAACTTTACCTGTTATAGGTTTGTCAATAGGTGTAAATACATCATTACCTTTTCTATAAACATTACCATCCCATATGTATATCCCATCACTACTATGAAACCCTGTAATAAAATAAGAATCAGATTTAAATACACCTGTATAGTTTTTAGGATAACTCGTAATTACCCTTCCATTAGGTGCAAATCCTAAATATTCATTTTTATTTAATTTTAGCTCCCCTTCTTCTTGTTTTTGGAAAGCATAGATTTTTATTTTAGGGTCGTTAATTTGTTTCCAGTCGAAGTGAGATAGTTCAGCGGCGCCGGCGTAATCCATCAGGAGGTTAGTTGAAGCCTGAGGTGTTTTGATGAGTTTATTACTCCAAGGGTGCTCTAGTCTGAATACACCGTGTCCGAGCTCATGAGCAGGCGTATTTTTATCCTTGGATTTGTAAGCATATCCATATTGTCCCCCCAGCGGCATGAACCCTTTCTGCCCAGTAGAAGAAGCTTTTTCAGTAATGAACAGTACATATTCATTAATTTTTGCAGGATAAAGCCTGTTGATGCTCTGCTGCATTTTGCTGTAGTGCGACAGGGGATTATCATCAGGAGTGTCAATATCTTTAGTTGTGACAGCTGATATATCCAGTACAGGTTGTTTTTTTATGTCAAAGTTGATCCCTGCTCTGCTGTAGGTATTATGTATATTTTCTGCTAT
This sequence comes from uncultured Riemerella sp., assembly GCA_937890925.1. Classification (GTDB taxonomy): domain Bacteria; phylum Bacteroidota; class Bacteroidia; order Flavobacteriales; family Weeksellaceae; genus JABCPE02. Next base: position 7,276 of record CALAEK010000059.1, on the reverse strand, counting down.
TGTATTAAGTTCAGCCTCAGAAGCCTTATCAAGAGGCACAAGGGATAGATTGACATTTTTTGGTTCTAGATGTACAAGTCTAAAAGAACCGATGATTTTTTGTTTCGCCTCTTTTAGTTCTTTTTGTTTCTTATCTTCTTTGTTTGTTTTCTGCTGATTTTCACTAGGGAGCAGCACTGCCATGATTTCTTCTTCTCCATAGCTGAAAACCCCCTTAAGTTCGAGCTTGTATTCTCTTTGGTTTCCAGTATTAGAGACTAATTCAGCATTGATGAGTTTTCCGCTTCCTAGGACTTTAAACTCTATTTTCGCCTCTTTTAGTTTCGGGTTCTCTATGATGATTCTTGCTCTGATGAATTCCTTCTGTCCTTTTACTACCGCCTTGTAAGGAATGACGATGTTTCTTCCTTTGGTATCTTTTACCTGTGGATATCTATCAAAAGGAATTTTTGTGATATCAGGTGTATCAAAATAGAAATGGGAGTTCTCCATTGAGATCCATTTTATAGCAACCCCATTAGCGGAGTATTGTGTAATCTCAGAGATATTTCCTGAAGCAGAAGTTTTTACCCCTTCAGTATTGTCAGCATTAGATTTTCCAGATTTCGCGATTTCTTCACCTTCAGTGACCGTTCCCTGCTCATCTACCTGCCATATTTTTCCGCTGCTGTCAGTGATGGTGTAGTCTCTTCCCGCAGGGAGTTCCTGCACAGGACCTTTGTTTTCTCCATTGGGGTCTATACCTACTATTCTCAGTACCCCAGGAGCAGGAGTCATCACTAATGTGATTTTCTCTATTTTATAGTTTATTTTTATATCTTTTATTCCTTTGTCTCCAAAGATTTCTCCCAGCCCGGCAGAAGCATAGTGTACGGCGGACTCATTGGCATCATACGCTGTTTCTACGGTACCATTGATGAGTTGTTTGTCGGAGTTGAGCTGGATATTATTAAATTTTACTTTGATTTTGGTATCAGCAAGATAAGGTACCTGAATAAAGCCTTCACCTGTGTAGTTTCCAGCGTTTCCTTGAGCCGAGATTACAGTCACGGGGAAGTCTCCCGCGGTGAAGACCTCGTTAGGCGTGAGCTGTCTGTCGTAAGGTTTTTTGTTGGCTAAATCCACATGGGGCATTACCCCGCACTGTGCTGAGTTTTTATTTTGGTTAGAGAAGTTGGTGGTAAAATACTGCACACCGCTGTAGGCAAAGGCATCCGCCTGAGATAAATCATTAGGGTCAAAACTTTTGTTTTCCCCGCAGACCGCTCCTACACGGTATTCATATTCTGTATTGTTTTCGAGTCCAGAGAGAATGGCAGAAGTCTGATAGGAAGTTTCAGAGAGCCAAGGAGATGAAGAACCCTTTTTTCTGTATTCTACACGAAACTGTTTGGAGGAAGCACCTTGGAGCATCCATTGTATTTCTGTTCTTCCCCTTGCGGCATTTTTCGCCATCAGGAAAGCAGGAACGGGACAGTTCTCTACATAATCAAAGAAGAATATTTCAGAGAGCCCGTTGTTTTTATAAACTCCACCTTCTTGTATCGGGCTGTGGTTATACTGAGGGGTTCCCGATACGGCTTGTACCTGCCAAGCGTATCTTCTTCCTGGTATGAGCTGAGTTTTGTCTACTCCGTAGTAAAGAGAAGGGGCAAAGCTTTCTTCTTTCCAGAGTACTCTTGTAGCGAGGAAAGCAGACACAGGGTCTCTTTGTTTATCCCAAATTTCTTTTAGGGTAAAGATGTATTTAGTATTAGGAGCGACCTGCCTTGGAGACCAGTTAAAAACGACGCCTTGGAACTCTGCTTTTTTTGTTACTTTTTCTCCTTTTTGGGGGAGGTTAAGGAAGGGTGGCTCGTAAAGTACCTGATAAACGGAGGCACAAGATTTTTGAGAGAGGTTGTTTTTAGTGTAGAAATCGTAAGCTTGAAAGCAGTATTGGTATAATCCATCAGGGAGTGCTTTTGCATAATTAGCGGGGCTTATACCAGAGAGGTTTTCGAGCTTAAATAGCGGTTTTAGGTCTAAATTGGACAGAGAAATGTTGTTTCCTGGCTGCAGCATGAAGGGGTCGAGACCATTTATGAAGGGATTAGAAACAGCGATGACTCTTCCTCCGCTTTCTAGAGAGAACTTGATGCCGGTTTTGTGAGGCGGCTCCAAGAGGTCAGTCATGAGGACTTGGAGCTGTAGTTTAGGTTCAGAGTTTAGTGCATAGTCAGATAGCCTGACATTATAGGGCGGGAAAACCACAGGAACCAAACGAACAGGATATTGCTGGGCGGAAACAGAACCAAAAATACCATTGATTACCAATAGAAAATTTAAAAAGTATTTCATAAAATACCCTCTTCTTATGGTTTTGCTTTTATTTCCTCTATTGTTATTCTTTTCAAAAATATCGTTTTGTTTCATTTTGTAGTACTGTTTTATAAACCTATATCCCATTAGGCGACACCTAATGGGGTAATAGATTATTTAAGCTCATATTCGATTATTTTCTCTGCTCCTGAAGTCTGTCCAGGTAAAACATATTTTATTTTTGCCCTGTATTTTTGTTTAGGAATTACTCCAAAATCAGATTCCAAGAGTTGATTTATTTTTACAGGTCTTGCTTCTGCAGAAGTGTCAATATATTTATTAGCAGCTTTAGAAACTAATTCATACCAGTCTATTTTGTAATATCTGAACAGGTCATACTGATATGGGAAGGTGTTTTTTAATAGTGCATTTCCTTCATTAGAATTCAAGAAAGTGATGTAGGAATTAAATATAGGCATTGCTTTTACAGGAGGAATTCCTGCAAAATCTTTATCATCATCTGCCCTGCTTAGTACAAGCTGGTCTAATGGATAATCATCATAAAACAGCATTTTGAACTTTTGCGCAAAAGAATCATCCATTAAAGCAGCAACTTCGACAAGAGGTTTTCCATCTGTATATTTTGTTCCTTGAAGTTCTACAATATCAAAATACTCATCAGCATTCATATTGTTTTGAAGAAACACTAGATCGGAACTAATTCTACCCCACATAGGTCTAAATTTCAAAGATTTAAGTTTATCTAAGAATGTATAATGTCTACTTGTTCTAAAAGTGAAAGAAAGTCTTTCTATTTCTCCATTTTTAGATAGATTTTGTGCCTTTTTGGTTTCAGTGGTTACAGAAACAGCGGATTCTTCTTCACTTTCTTCCGTTTTTCTAGTTTCTATTAAAGTTTCATTATTAGTTGTTCCTCCTTTTGTGTTTTTGGCAATAAGAGCAAAAGTATAATCTTTTTCTTTATCTAGCTTAGGAATACTGAAATGAATAGTATTAGCATTATTGTCGTAAGAAAAATCATTTTCAATAGGTTTCTCCGCTGCAAACTTGCTGATGGTTTTCCAGCTAGGATCATCAAATAAATAATCTTGTCCTCTCTTAAGTTTAATATATCCTTTGTTTGATTCCTTTGTGTAGAAATTATGCTGTTCTACCACAGGGTAGCCATATTGAATGTTTGAAAGTGGAATGCTGCTAGGAGCAGTTCCTGTTGTGAAAACTCTTTCTTCAGTTTCTGTAGCTTTTTTTCCATCAAGCATGATCGTTTCATAGATACCTCCTTTTTTCTCCATGAAACTTACCTGTGCTATAGCTTTGAGGGTTTTATTAGGAGGAAGAATATCTGTAGATATAAAATTAGCCCCATCTTTAGAAGAAGTATATTCTATATTTCCGATGATTTCTTTACCAGATTCATCTACAATGGTCATTTTTTCCAAGATAATCTTGTAAGTGTGGTCTCCATCATCTTCAGGAATTACGATAGGCTCATTTACCTTCATAGCAAAAGTTGCCTGTGGTATAGCAAAAACATCAATATTCTTATCATTATTTCTTGGTGTAAGGTCTGTGATGATTTTCATACCACCAAGAACTGAAGCTTTTTCAAGTTTACATTCTTCTCCAAACTCAAGCTTAAAGCGGAATCTACCTTTAATGAGACCTCCAAGTAAATTATAGTAGCCTCCCAAATAACCTCTTACCCAGAAAGGGTTAGGTCCTCTAGCCTGAAGAAGGGCAGCTACCCCAGCTTTTATAATTGGAATTTTCTTTTTGATAAACCAAAGTTTTATTTTAATACCCAATTCTCCTTGTAGGTAGGCATAAGCTTGTCCATTTGCATACCAGCCATCAATACCGATATGACTTCCGCCTCGGTTGGAGCATCGTGCATCTCCATAGTTTTTGAGCATGATATCTGCACCTAACCCTGCCTGAAACCTAGCATAAAGTATCAGGGCGGTCATATCTCCTGTATCAAAATTTAAATGGGCTCCAAAAGCAAAACCTTTCCCTTCTCCAAGGGCATTGAGGTTTTTCATGTAGTCAGCTTCATCCAGACTTATTCCCAATATATTAGCTACTTCTGCAGGAGGCGGAGGGCTTCCAGGGATACGGTTTCCTACCATGAAATAGCTCTTTGCTTCTAGATAGAATTTTCCAAATCCTACTTTAAGCCCGATCATATCGGTAGGGTTTCCGATGTGTAGGTACCATTCTGTTGGAGCTATATGAAGCACAGCCCAGCCTGCTTTTCCATTGGGGCCAACTCCTCTGATAACTCCTCCGGCACCATTGATATTGACATCTAAATTTGCATGAAAAATATTATTATTAAAATCATAATTCATGGCTAGTTTTCCATAGATGGTAGAAGGAACACTAGCAGATAATGGATATTGCTCTTCTACATCACTGATATCTAAAACAGCTTTTAGCTTATGATCTTTAAGGGATTGTAGGAATGAAGATTGGTTAACCATCCCTTTAAAGTTCTCTTGCAGTTTTGCAAAAGGTTGTGGAGCCAGCGCAGTAATATTACTCATAATTACAGCTTCTCCTATAAAGCCGATTTGTGATAATCCCCCGTTCTTATTAGTAGAAACATTAAATCCAGCCATGAAAGAAGCTACACTGTTGTTCTGAACTGCTCCATAAACGCCAGCTCTCAGTGCAAGTCCTACATTTTCATCAGGTTTTAGTACAATCGCCATATTTTCATAACCAGGCAGTATTGTTTTCTCTTTATCAGGGATCATTCTATAGAAAGCACCTCCTGTGAAACCTGTAATTTTTATTCCCCCCATAATAGGAACATTCAGGTTGTCTACCTTCCCTTCAAATCCCCAGTATCTGAATGTGCTATAACCAAAGGCGGCATTTACAGATATTTTAGCTCCTTGTAAAGCTGCAATTTCTGCTTCTAATGAAGCATTGAATCCATTTCCATATAATGGATCTTTCTTCATAAGATGTAAATATCCGTTTAATTTTGCTACTCCTACATCGACATTTCTTAAGGAAAGTTTAGATAGTGTAAATCCATTATATTCCCACTTTTGTCGGTGATCACTGCTGGTAATTGCTCCATGTATGATGAGACCTCCTGAAGCAGAGAACTTGTTTTCTTGTAGACCTACATGGATTTCAAAGCCTAAATCAGTTCGGTTAGCATCTGCAGAAATCACGATATTCCCAATGCTCACAGGAAAACCAGCAAGTCTTTGTTCTCCCTCTACCCCAAAACTTTTTGCAGTAAGAAAAGGAGTTTTAGTTTGTAGAACTAATCCTTCAAACTTAATTCCTTTAAAATGGGCATCTTTTTTTGCATCTTGATCATTAGGAGATGTATTAGCAGCTACTGTAAGTTCTCCATTCAAAATAGCTCTGGGAAGAAACTCTTGATTAACAACTCTAAGTTCTACAGCAGATCCTTTTGCAATGGTAGCTTTTGCACTCCAGATATTGAAATCAATATCATCAACTGTATTTACAGAAATTAGATATTCTTCCTCTGTAATTTGTCCTGTATATCCAAGATATTGAGGGATTTTTGAATTTTCATCTGTTGCTTTTTTCTGAATAGGAAGCTGAATTTTTCCACTTAGGTTAGCTCCTACGATTTTAGAAGCAGCTAGATCAACTCCTATTTTGTCTAGAGAATATCTCCATGCATTTTCTTTGCTGGTAATGCCTTTTTCAAGCGGGAAGAGATTTTCAGCAGAAAATCTTCCTGACACACCATAATTATCAATAATTAAATTTTGTGCTGCTAATCTAACTCTAGAATTTATTTTATCCGAAGTTTTTATTTCCTGAGGAAGTCCTACTTCCAAAGCTCTTACATAAAGACCACGCCATGATTCTGCCCCTGCAATAAGGTATCCCTGCGTAGCATAATATTGAGGGAAAATGACATCAGGATCATTTCGTAGATCACTAAGGTCGAGAATAGCTTCACTTGCATAAAAAGTAAAATATCCATTATCTTTATGTTGAGTCTGCGAAGTAATGGCAAAAGGAGTGATGGAAACTTTAACAAGTAAGTCATTCCAATCACTAGCTTTTATAGCAAAATCTCCCCTTACTCGGTTAGGTAGAGGGAGAAGTTTTCCATTTTGTTCAACAGGGCTGAGTATGTCTCTTGAAATCTGGACATTTCCTTTTAGAGCCAACTCTTTTATACCATCACAATCAATTATCACATAAGTATTATCATTAATACTTTCTCCGCTCCCCTTGTTTATATGTCCTCCTTCTAAGGTTAAGAGCCATTTATTTTTATTAAAAGGAATATGTATGTCTCCCAAAAGCGAAAGCTTAGCATCTCCTATAATTTTACCATTGTAAGAAAGTTTGATATTTTCTGCTCCAAAATATAATTTTTGGCGTCCTCCTTCTATTCCCTGTTGAGGAGTAATTACTCTGGCATATACATTGATAAGAGCATATTCAGGGGTAAATTTTGCCTTGGTAACAACTATGGAATATTCTACATTCCCTTTATTCTCACGAAGCCCAACAGGAAGAGTGGTAAGTTCATTGGGATTAATAGAATAGGCATAATTTCCACTTTGGTCTAATTCTTCAAAAGCCCCTATAGCCTTTCCTCTTTCTTTATCTTCAGAAGGAAGTTTATATTTATTCCCTTTCCCTAAATATTCCTGAAAAAAATCCTCTTTAGAAGACGGATGATATTTTATATAGTCTGAGGAACTCTTTAAGAGGGTAGAATCCTTAAAAATATTATTTGAATAAAAAACTTGAAAAAATAAAATACAAAGTATTGAGAATATAGATTTTTTCCTCATATAAAAACACATTTGCAACAAATGTAATGATATCATATTGTTGTAGAATTATCTTTATACATGATTTTTGTCATGTTTTTGTGTTGTGTTTAGAAAAACAAGTGCGAAAACAAAGAATAATCAAAATTTAGAATATATATATC
>CALAEK010000058.1 GCA_937890925.1 uncultured Riemerella sp. | reverse complement strand
TCGGCAGCGTCAGATGTGTATAAGAGACAGATTGTATCCTTTGTTTCTGCTGTAGATTTGCAAAGAAACACCTCGTCGTTACTCATATCTTTGAAAACAACAAGTCTATAATTTTCAGGGTGGATTCCTTTTTTCATAATATTCTAGAAATTATTTTTATTTTTAAATTCAATTATTTGGATAAAATGGTAATGGACATCTTATCCTTATATTAGGTATTTCAGTTTGCAAAAATATTATTTTTTTTTGAATTCACAAAAACTTTAAATATTTATCTCAAAATATTTATCTTTGAATATTATTTTAATACATATGAAAGTAAAATTCTTACTTGGACTGAGCTTTTGGGTTTTAATGTTGTTTGTTTCGTGCAAAAGAGATGAAATCAGCTTTGAAACTCCTTCTGCGGGCTTAAAATTCTCACAAGATGTCGTATTTTGTGATACGGTTTATAATCAGGTCCGCTCCGAAACTTATTTCGTAACAGTCTATAACAGAGAGAATAAAGATGTCCGAATTCCAAAAATCACATTAGAAGGTGGAAGCTCCTCACCATACCGCATCAATGTAGATGGAAAGGCAGAGACAGAGTTTTTTGATGTTCCACTGAGAAAAAACGACAGCCTCATTATCTTTATAGAAATAGCTCCCGTAGCCAATGCAAGGGAAGCCATCGCCGAGGACAAAATAGTTTTCAGCTCACCGAGAGGCAACCAGCATGTGACACTCCTTTCCGTGGTGCAGGATGCTGAGTTTTTCATAAAATCTGACACAAATCCAAATATCCTAAACGCCAATACAACTTGGAGAAATGACAAGGCTAAAATCATCTTCGGAGAGCTTACTCTCGCAGAAGAGAAAACCCTTGATATAGAGGAAGGAACGAAAATCTATTTTACCAAAAACAGCAGTCTGAAAATATCTAAAAACGCAAAGCTCAATATCAATGGGCTGATAGACAAAGAAGTCATTTTTCGAGGCGACAGAAATGATATAAGATATGACACCATTCCGCTCAATTGGGATGGAATTTACCTTGAAGAAAATGCCGTTCTAAACATGAATTACGCTAAGATTTTCGGAGGAGATTCTGGGCTTAATCTTTATAAAACCACAGCCAACATCAAAAATTCTATCATTCATACTTTTCAGGAGTATGGAATTTATTCTGTAAAATCTAAAATCGACGCTGAAAATATGGTAATGAACAACTGCGGAAGAGCAGATTTAGCCATATTCGGCGGCGGCGAGGCTAATCTTACTCATTGCACATTGGCCAATTATTGGCATCAAAGTTCCTCTGCGCCAGCTTTTGGGATTTATGCTACGAATAAATGGCGAAATAATTCAGGGAATACAGAAAACTCAAATCTAGAACTAAACATCAAAAACTCCATCATTTACGGAAAAAAGGAAAATTCCATTTCCTTTGAGCCTGTTTCTGGGTATAATTTTAATTATTTTATCAGCCATTCACTTATAAAATATAGTGACAAGGCAGGTTATAATTTTGATGCTAATCCACAGATAATCAATTCTATAAAAAATGAAAATCCAAAATTCCTAAACCGCACCATCGCGAAAATGAACCTTCGCACCGCAGATGATTCTCCTGCTAAAAGAAGAGGAAACATATCAACAGCAGCTGGTGTGCCTCGGGATATCAAAGGTGTTTCAAGAACAAGTAATCCCACTATCGGAGCTTATCAATAAAAAATATTTAAATAATATGAACTGTTATAACCATCCAGACTTACCTGCAGTTAGCAGCTGTATAGATTGTAATAAAGGTCTTTGTATAGAATGTTCCTCACACTATACATTTCCCATTTGTGTAGAGTGTAATAAAAATAGAATTTCTCATGAACGAAGCGAAATTATCAAAGATTTCTTCATTATTTTTGGCGGAGGTGCAGTGATTACTTTTATTGTTTTATCACTTCTCAATTCTCAAAACAGAGATTTGCCCATAATGTCATACATTATGTTCTTTTATACTTATTCTTCACTAGTTGCAGGTTGGAGATTTCTAAACAGAATTACAGCCGACTATTTCCTTTTCTTGCCAATTATAGGCTGGTTGATTTATTTTATGGTTAAATTTTTAATCTCTGGTTTTTTAGGAATTTTTATTTTACCTTACAGAATTTACAAAAATGTTTCTCGGCTAAGAGAACTTAATCAAATAGACTAAATGGAAATCAAAACACTACAAGAACAAGTAGATAACTGGATAAAGACAATCGGTGTCCGCTATTTCGATGAGCTGACCAATATGGCGATTCTAACCGAAGAAGTGGGCGAAGTGGCGAGAATCATCGCTAGAAGATACGGCGAACAATCCGAAAAAGAAAGCGATAAAAACAAAGACCTCGGAGAAGAGCTTGCCGATGTGCTTTTTGTAACGCTTTGCCTTGCCAATCAAACTGGGATAGACCTGCAAGATGCCTTTGACAAGAAAATGAAAAAAAATACGGAAAGAGACCAAAACAGGCATCAAAACAATGAAAAACTAAAATAAAAGCTTGTCCTAAATGAAATTATTTCGTCCAATTCTTCCAAATGAAATACAAATCACAGGCTCTAAAAGCGAGTCCAATCGTCTATTAATTCTGCAAAAACTCTTCGGAAATATTGAAATAAAAAACATTTCTAACTCACAGGATACCAAACTTTTACAAAAAGCCTTGAATTCCGATGAGAAAACGATAGACATCCATCACGCTGGCACAGCGATGCGGTTTCTGACTTCATTTTTTGCAGTTCAGGAGGGTGTAGAAAAAATACTCACAGGCTCCGAAAGAATGAAACAAAGACCCATAAAACCTTTGGTAGAAGCACTTAGAGAGCTGGGAGCAGACATAGAATATTTAGAAAACGAGGGATTTCCTCCTCTTAAAATAAAAGGAAAAAAATTAGAAAAAAATTTCGTGGAAATTCCTGCGAATATTTCTTCGCAGTTCATCACTTCACTCATTCTTGTCGGCGGAAAATTAGAAAACGGTCTGACTATAAAGCTTTTAGGAGAAATCACCTCCCGCCCTTACATAGAAATGACTCTGAAACTACTTTCGGAAATCAGCCGAAAATCCATTATCCTAAAAGACAAAACCATCCAAATTCCTAACATCAAAACTCAAAAAACAGCCTTCACTGTGGAATCCGACTGGTCTTCGGCATCTTATTTTTATTCGTTTTCGGCTTTGAATAAACAAAAAATTACCCTTAAAAATTTTAATAAAAATTCTCTGCAAGGCGATTCCAGAATTGCCGAAATTTACTCTCAGTTTTTCGGAATTGATACTATTTTTAATGAAAATCAGCAGGAAATTACTTTGATTCCAAAAAGTAATTTTAGCCTTCCTCAGTCCATTCAACTCAATATGAACGACTACCCAGACATCGCCCAAACCGTCTGTGTAACGGCTACTGCACTGAAAATTCCTTTTGAAATCGGTGGGCTTGCCACTCTTAAAATAAAAGAAACCGACAGGCTCTCTGCCCTTCAAAACGAACTAAAAAAAATAGGCTGCGAAACGGAAATCACAGACAATTCCATAAAATCTGTCCTCTACACCAATCCTGAAAAAAATATATCCATCGCTACCTATGGCGACCACCGCATGGCGATGGCATTCGCGCCCTACTCGCTAATTCAGGAAATAGAAATACAAAATCCTGAAGTGGTGGAAAAATCTTTCCCTGATTTTTGGGAATTTATCAAATAACCCAGTTTCATTTCTAAAACTGAAAACCTTTTTAACAATGGTTTTTTATTAACTTTGCTGTTTAATCCTAAACAAATGAATTCTAAATTATCACAAAATATTTTTTCTTTTTTAGAAGAGCTAAAAAAGAATAACAATAAGGACTGGTTCAGCTCCCACAAATCCGACTACGAAAAGGCAAAGGCTGATTTTTCGGAGTTTTTCCAAGCCGTGCACAGCGAAATTGCAAAAAATGATTTCATTTCAGAACCGAAAATCTACCGAATTCACAGAGATTTGAGATTTTCTAAAGACAAAACTCCTTATAAAACTCATTTCGGAGGCTATTTCGCCCGAAGACAGCCACAGTACAGAGGAGGATATTATCTTCATATTGAACCTGATAACTGTTTTATTGGCGGTGGATTTTTTGCACCAAATAAAGATGATTTGCACAGAATCCGAAAAGAAATAGAACTAAACGGAAGGGATTTGGATACATTTTTAAATTCAGCGAAAGCCAAAAAATTATTCGGAGGAGCATTCTGGGGCGAAGAACTAAAAACCGTTCCAAAAGGCTTTGAAAAAGAGCATCCTTATGTTCATTTATTAAAGAAAAAACAATTTCTTTTGGTACAAAATTTCAAAAACGAGGAGGTTTTCAAACCAGATTTTTTAGACAAAGTAACAACTGGTCTGGAAGCAATGCGCCCATTTTTTGACTTCATGACCGAAGCCCTGACCACCAATCTAAACGGAGAATCAACCATATAACACGACTAAATGAAAAAAACAATCATCATCACAGGGACATCGTCTGGAATAGGCTTTTCCCTTGCAGAATATTTCGGAAAACAAGGACACAGAGTCTACGGACTGAGCAGAAAAAAGGCAGATTCTAAGCTTTTCACATCCATCCCGACCGATATCACCGAAAAAAGCCAAATAGACCGCGCCATAGAGGAAATTTTATCCAAAGAAAATCGTATCGATATTCTTATCAACAATGCTGGAATGGGCATGGTGGGAGCCGTAGAAGACTCTAATAAAGAGGAGATTATGAAGCTTTTTAATCTGAATCTAATCGGAGCAGTGCAGATGATGACCGCCGTGATGCCCAAAATGCGCGAGCAAAAATCAGGACAGATTATCAATATTTCCAGCATAGGTTCAGAAATGGGACTGCCTTTCAGAGGGTTTTATTCTGCCTCCAAATCGGCTTTGGATAAAGTTACCGAAGCCATGAGATACGAAATCTCGGCTTGGAATATAGAACTCTGCTCTCTTCATCTGGGCGATATAAAAACCAATATTGCAGAAAACCGAATCAAAACTGCCGTTTCTGAGCCTTACAAAAATATTTTTTACAAAGTCTATTCTACTATGAATTCCCATGTAGACCATGGAGTAGAGCCTGTGGAAGTGGCGAAATACATCGAAAAACTATTGCTCAAAAACAAATGGAAAGCTCATTACTATTTTGGAAAATTTGGGCAAAAAATCGGCATTCCTCTCAAATGGATTCTGCCACAAAAAACCTACGAAAATCTAATGAAAAAATATAATAAAATGGATTAGCAAACAGCTAATCCATTATTTTTAAATTTCTAATTTTATTTATATATCTATTCTAAATCTTGTTTCCATACATTATATAGTTCATATAATCTTGTACCTTTTTTTGTTTTCTTAGCTAAACCAGATGCCAGTACATAAATTACCCATATACTATTAAGTCTAATTTTCCCAAAACCTTTTATCACCATATGCCCTATGTCCATATGATATTTACTACGAGTAAGATATTATTCCCATTTTAAACCTTTGTGGTTCTTTATAAAAACTTCTCCAAAATAAATCCCAATATCTACAGCCAACGAGCGGGTCTTTATTGTAATGTCCCAGTCTTGTATTTCTATATAATCTGGGACAGCAGCTCTCTTTTCTTTGTATTCTTCCTCTGAAAGCTTCTCTGTTTCTACATTCTCCTCAAACCACTTTCCAAGCATTTTCAGAGATTCTGGGCTGTAGTCTGCTTCCCAGTTTTCATAGCCTTTTGTGGTTTTTACTGCTTTTATCAGTTCTTGTAGTCTGCTTTCTTTATTTTCCTCAAACCATTTAGCGTATAGCTTAAGCTCTTCTTTGGTCTTGGATTGAAAATCATAATCAATCGGCAAATTGTTTATTACTTGATACATAGGTTTATTTATTATGAATTATATACTTTATATTATTTTTCTTTAACTCATCTAGTAGTGGTTTAGTTGCTCCTATTTTTCCAGTCTTGGGGCTTTTATAGAAGTGCCATACTGCTGATTTTATTTCTTTCCTATCTAATAACTCAGCATCTTTAGCTATTTGTATTTTTATTTTTTTGGTTAGAGAAGTATACCCTACTTTTGATTCATGTGCAACATTACCTACTAGTTGGTCTATATATCTTGCCCCTTTACTAGTTCCTTTATAAACCTGTGGAGAACCACCTAGTTTTTTTAGTGCAGCTTCTCCTACTGCACCGGTAGAGCCTATTTTAGCCCATTTATTTGCTTGTGCTTTTGTTATTGCTTTGTTCACATATTTTCCAGCAGCCCCAAAAGCAGCTCCTATTGTCGCATCTATTACTACATCAGTTGCAGTAGTTTTCTTTCCTTGTATGGCTCTATTAGCTACTCCCCCTACAACATTTGCTCCACCTGCTACTCCAGCTGTTACAGCTAAACTGGCTCCACCTGTAAATCCTGCTGCTGCACCTGTTATAGCTCCTTGTGCTGCACTTCCTCCTATGGCTTTCCAGCTAGTTATTTTACCATTTTTATAAAGCTGCATTCCAGCTTCTATTCCTCCTCCTATGATAGCACCTACTAAGGCTCCACCAGCAGCTGTTATACAGTTGGGACACTCTCCATCAGGGTCTACATATTTTACAGGATTTTGGTAACTAAATGTATAAACAGCATTGTTCATTGGATTAAAGACTCCACCATTAGAAGAATCTTCATCATCCATAGCTTCATCTCTCAGCATCATAGGGTCTACATTCAGCCACAGCGATACCCTCGGGTCGTAGTATCTCGCTCCGTAGTAGTAAAGCCCCGTCTCTGTATCCAGCTCTTTGCCATTAAACAAATACGGCATGGTCTTGCTCGTGCTGTGTTCCTCAAACAACACCTCTCCAAACGCTATGTATTCCGTGTGCTGGGTTATTCTTATTTTTTAAAGAACTTTTTCTCTGTATCTTAATTTATAATTAAAATAACATATCTGGGATATTACCTTTTTTTTCTTTTTGTTGATTTTTCTACATATTGTTTTAGTTCTTCTTCAGGAAAGTCTGATGTCCAATAGGCTTGTAATTCGCCACTATCTAATTTTTCCCAACAAAAATAACAATCATATGTTAATGCTTGTGGAGGAAACAGTAGGCTACATTCTAAAAAATAGAACATTCTACCTTCAAATTCTTGTTGTATGATTTCTTTTCCTCCTTCTATTAACACTACAAAGGATTCTTCTTCAAAAAAATGTTCTTTCCCTGCTCTTAGATCAAACTGATATACTAAATCATCTACTATTTTATAGATCTTGTCATTCTCCAATCCATAGACATCAAAAAACACAAAACCTTTATAATTTACTTTAATTGTCGGGTCAGCTTCCTTATCATTGCTGATAAATATGAAGCCTTTATTGTTTATCTTTTTCATAATATTTTTTAATCATCTCATAAAGTTTCTATTGTTTGTTGTTCGGCTGTTTGTGGCATCATAAAGGGAGTAATTGTAAATATAGGAGGAGATAGCCTATTAATAAATATTTCTAACCCTTTTAATAGAATAGCACCAACTCCAACTGCTGCACCAGCTTTTACTACATTACTATTTATATTAGGCATTCTAATTCCATTTGGCATAGGAACTGGTATATTTATAGGTGTTTTTTGTGGTTCTTTATTTAACGATTGATTATAATATATAATTCCTGTCTTTGGATCAGGAATATAATATTTAAAATTATATTTTCCATTTGATAGTGCCAAATAATTTCCTTCAAAAGGTTTTGGGGTTCCTTCTGCTGTGGTTCCTGCAGCCCATATTAATCCTCCCTCTCTTCTTGCGTTTAACTCTCCAACATAATGGTTTACTTGTAAAATACTATTCATTGAAGTTGCTAATGGTAATTGTTGTGAAAAAGGTTTTAACTCCCATACTGCTCCCATTCCTGATATATTATTTTTTCCACCATAATATAATAAATCTGGTCTAAAATTATCAAACATATAACTTTCCGCAACCCAATTACCCGAATTACCACTGATACTTCTCATATAGTTAGCAAATGTTTCATGAGCTTGTATTCCTATTATATTAGGTGCTTCAAGTTGCTTTCCATTTGGGTCTATATATTTTATCGGATTTTGGTAAGTGTAGGAATATGTTGCCATATTCATTGGGTTGTAGATACCTCCATTATGCTGACCGTCTATGTAGTGTTCAGTTTCTTGTATAGGGTTGTATCCAGATAATGGGTCAGTATTGAGCCACA
>CALAEK010000057.1 GCA_937890925.1 uncultured Riemerella sp. | reverse complement strand
ATCATATAGAGAATAAAAAGGCAAAGAGGGAAGTTTTATTGGATAATGATGGTAAAATAAAAAGAATAACCACTTCATTAACTCATAACGATAATGCTGTTTCTACTCAAAAACAATTCCAAGACCATCATATAGAAATAGACATTATTTCATCTGAAATAAAACAAAAATACTCTAAAATAAAAGGGGAAATAATAGATGTGAATAGTAAAAATAAGATAGAGTTCAGCATAGTTTTCCCATAATTATTATAAATGAGAAACGCTATTAAGAATATAAAATGGAACATATAAATATTCTTAACCCATTCACAGATGAAAAAATAATATTTAATATTAGTTTTGAATAATCCTGTTTTTTTCATTCAATTGAAAAAAAACTACTCTCCAATACAGCTGTCAATCGCTTTATCTACGCGTTCATCCAAATCTTTGGGAGGATTATCCATAGATATATCAACAATGTCATCATTGCTGAGGCTCTCATTAAGCTTGTTCATCGCACATTCGCAATATTCTCTCGCCTCACTTTCTTTTAATCTAGAATTTTCGATACAAGATTTTATGCCTTCTTTTATAAAGGTTTTGCGGAGGCCGTCGCTGTATACATTTTTTATTTTTTCTGTTACTTTTTGAGCTGAATCACTGCTGCATGCTCCTAAAATAAACATCGCAGATAAGATGAAAATAGATTTTTTCATGATGAAATAATTTAAGAACAAATTTAATGAAATATTTTTAACACTGATAATCAGCGGTTTAATTCATTTCGTTTTAAAATTTAACTACTTTGTATTGCATAATACTTGATTGTTCGTATATTTGCAGTATAAATAAGATGAACACCAATCATTAACTATATAAAAAAAAACAAAGAATGAATATGGAAAACACGAAAGCGCAGATGAGAAAAGGAATACTAGAATTTTGTATTCTGAGCCTCATCAAGAGAAGAGAGATGTATGTTTTGGATTTGATGGAAGAGCTGAAAAAAGCCGATATGGAAGTAGTGGAAGGAACACTCTATCCGCTGCTGACAAGACTGAAAAATGCAGAAATCCTCTCTTACCGCTGGGAAGAATCCACAGGAGGGCCGCCCAGAAAGTACTATAAACTCACGGAGAAAGGGGAACTTTTCATAGCGGAGTTAGACAAAACATGGAGCCAATTAACAGAATCAGTAACACAAATCACAAAAAATCAATAACATGAACAAGACAATATCTATCTCATTAGCAGGGTTTTCCTTCATTATAGAAGAGCAGGCCTACGAGAAACTAAACAAATACTTACAAGCACTTCGGAATTCTTTGGAAAAAGATGAAGCCGATGAAGTGATGTATGATATAGAAATCAGGATTGCAGAAATTTTCAGAGAAAATCTTGATAAAAGAGAAGTGGTGAATAGTGATGATGTGGAAAAAGTCATTGCTCAGATAGGAACTCCAGAGGCTATAGAAGGGCAGAGTGAAGAAAATGCAGAGCAGGAAATCCCTCAAGAAAAGACGAAAAAAGAACTTTTCCGAGATATGAAAAGGGGTAAGATAGCAGGTGTCTGCGCGGGATTGGCTCAGTATTTCGGGATGGATATTTCACTGATGAGAATTATTTGGATTCTGGTGTTTATTTTCACTGTGGGCTTTGTTTCTGTGGTAGCCTATGTCATTTTGTGGATAGTGCTTCCAGAGGCAGAAACAGCATCAGATTTTCTGAAAATGCAGGGAAAACCTATCAATTTTGACAGCCTTAAAGAAGCAGGGCAGAGGGTAAGCTCTTTTTACAACGAAAACAAATCAGAAATAGCCAAAACAGGAGCTGATATCTGGAAAGTTGTCCGAATTGTTTTAGGCTGTATAATGGCTATTCTTGCTGTTAAGTTTTTGATATCTTTATTTTTATCACTTTTGGTTCTTTTAGGAGGTTGGGATTTTCAGTTTTTGGGAATGTATGAGGATTTGGATGAGTTCAATTTTATTTTTGACTTAAATGATGAAACAAGGTATGTCTTCATGGCAATTGTTACAATTGCAATTTTAATTCCTACGATTGTCTTTATAGCGTTGAGTACCAAATTGTTTTTTCCTAAAACAAAAATAAGATATTGGGGCTTTTTAGCAGGATTTCTTACTATTTTGTTGATTATTTTAGGGGTTTATTTCGGTCTTTCAGTATCAAAGAAACAACTGATTTACAGCGGGAACAATGTTCAGGAGGAGCGCGTATCTATCAATACCCAGTCGAATGTCCTTACCCTTGATTTGAAGCGGGTAGAGATTCCGCAGAATTTTAGAGCCTATGGAGATGATGTTTTCTCGGATAAGAAAAAAATCTATAAAGAAGATGAACCAGATGTCTATATTACAAGAAGACACGATGTGAAACAGCCGTATATCATGATTAGAAAACAAGCAGATGGTTATAATGTCCCTATCGGTCTGAGTGTTCCTGTGGAAGTTTCTGGTAATGCGGTATTGCTGCCGAACTACATAAGCTATTCCTATGACCAAAGATTTCGGGATTATGATGTGAGCTATGAACTGGTCATTCCTGAAACCATGGAAATCAAGGATTTAAGCGGCGGAAGGCTGGATATTCATGGAGAAGAGCATGGATTTTATAGAGAAGAAAGAGGATATCAGCCAGAACCGCAGTTGGAATCAGACACTGTATCAACGGGTAGAAAATATTAACTAAACTAAATCACAAAGTATTTTTAAATAATGTTTTGCAGAGTTGCAGAACATTATTTTTTAACATCAAAATATAAAGCGTGCATAATGCTTTTTGGAAAAAATAATGTAGATTTGCTCCTTTAACTTTTAATCATGAGAAAAATAATAGGATCATTACTGCTGAAGCTTCTAGGCTGGAAGGTAGTGCTGGAAGGAGATTTGGAGAATCTTAACCGCTGTGTGCTTATCGTTGCGCCACATACGGACAATATTGAATACCTTTTGGGGAATTTAGTTTATTGGAAATACAAAAAACCACTGAGAGTTATCATAAAAGATGCTCATACTAAGGCTTGGTATGGCTTCATTGTCAGGGCTTTAGGTGGGATAGGGATTAATCGTTCCCAAAGAAATAATCTTGTACAATTTGTCACTGATTTGTTTAAAAAGGAGGATTTCAGTTTGGTAATTTGCCCAGAGGGAACGCGCTCCCGAGTGGAAAAATGGAAACTCGGTTTTTACCATATGGCTCTGAGTGCGAGGGTTCCGATAGTTTTTGGAGGGGCAGATTTTAAAACTAAAAAAATTCATATCGGGAGAAAAATCAGCGTGGAAGACTTGGAAAGTCGCTCTTTTGAAAGCATAATGGACGAAATTCAGGACTATTACAAAGATTTCACGCCGAAGTATCCAGAAAAGTGGAATCCGAAAATTTATTAAAAAAATCCATAAAAAATTTGTGGATAATTAAAAATTTGTATATTTGCAACCAAATTAACGAGTAATAATAGAGTTTTAACAAAAAAATACACGAAGTAAAAATGCTAAATCAAAATTTACATATCGAGTTTTATTTACCCGCTGGGGTAAGGCTTCGTGTTATGCCTTCTTGTTAGAATAATAGTATAATGATATTGCAAACCCGAAGTCAGTGAGATTTCGGGTTTTTTATTTCAAATTTTCCCGATTATTTACCAAACTATTATCATTATACAAATGGGAAATTCATATATCCAAGGTTCTCGCCTGCGAAGTATCCGCACTCGCAAGCGCGTTGCTAAAACTGATTACGAGAAATATCTTCGCGAATGCTGTGATCGCCATGCTGAACTAGAAAAGCAGAGACGAACCATGCCGCTTGTACCACTTGAAAAACCATATCAAAAGGGCTATGTACGCTTTTTTGTGGTTCGTGATGATGTAAAACGCAGTAAATTGGGAGATTTTTTTGAGAATCTTTTGGCTAAAATCAATACTTATCAATACGCTGATAACCGCAAATTCCAAAAGAAGAAAAAACGCAGAGGTAAGCGCATCTATCTTCCTAGAAAACAGGAATTATTATCATTTAGACTATGGGAGTGGGTGGATGCGATAGAAAAGGGCAAACTGGTAGCAGAAGAATGTAAATATTTTATGAAAGTGGAGCGTTATAATTCTGTTTATAAGCGTTTTGAAATTTATTATGAATTTGCTGAACCTTGGCGTTTTATGTTGAGAGTCAGACCTAATATCATTACGCATTACCGCCCAATAAACCTTGAAGTAGAGCATGAATTGGCTGAACTGGATAAGGTTTTGAATGATTATAAAAACTGGGGAATTATTCAAAAAAAGGTGTTTTGTAATGGTTATACATGGAATCGTTATCAGAAAAAATGGGAAATTAAAGCAAAGTATAAACGCCAGCCTATCAAGGAAATAACAGAATTTAGAGCCAATGCTTCTGCTTTGGAAATAGCAGAAATGCTATTGGATAGTGAACATTATTAAAAAGAAATTATAAAATGGAAAAAATAATACAAATAACATCAGGAAAAGGTCCTTTAGAATGCCAATGGGTAGTAGCCAAAGTGCTGAAAATATTTTTGCAAGAAGCTACTCAAGCAGGCATCGACTATACTATTCTCAGCCGAGAGGAAGGCGATGTCAATCTCACGGTCAAATCCGTTACCCTGCAACTCAAAGGCAAGGAGTTAGCGCCGTTTTTGAAAACTTGGCTCGGCACAGTGTGTTGGGTAGGTAAGAGCACTTTTCGCAAATTCCATCAGCGCAGCAATTGGTATATAGGCGTTTTCGAGCTTGACCAATTGCAACGCCAGTCTTTCTCAGAGCGCGATGTACAGTTCCAAACCACTCGCTCGCAAGGCAATGGCGG
>CALAEK010000056.1 GCA_937890925.1 uncultured Riemerella sp. | reverse complement strand
AATTTTATTTAAAGATGTCTAAAAATGATTTTAAAGTCCCTGATTTCAAGAAATTAGCAAAGGAAGTTACCGAAGCTATTTATATTGTCTCAGAGGTAGAAGCCATAGCCTTTTTTAAAAGCTCTTTTGATAAAGGCGGATTCACTGACAGGAATTTCCAAAAATGGGATGATAGAGTTTCTCCTGATTACAGGCCAGGAGGAAAACTGCTCAATGCTACAGGATTTCTTAAAGACAGTATAGAAACAGCCGATAAAGGCAGTAATTATATTACCTTCGGTTCCTACGCTCCTTATGCTAAAATCCATAATGAGGGCGGAATAATTCATGTCCCTGTTACTCAAAGAATGAGAAAATATTTCTGGGCAATGTTTAAAAAAACAAATGATAATAAATGGAAATACATGGCTCTTACCAAGAAAGACAGTATTACCTTAAAATTTCCTCAAAGAAAGTTTATGGGGGAAAGTGCTGCACTGATGTCTAACTTAGACAAAGAACTAAAAAGAATAATATTTGAGAAATTCAAAAAAATGCCTAATCAATAATTATGGAAAACTGGACAAACCTTTATAAAGAACTGACAGAAATTTTACAGGATAAAATGCCGGAAATTCTCTGGATAGACCTTTGGCACAATCAGGTAAATTTCCTGCAAGATGAACATCCATTTAGAACCCCTGCCGTATTTCTTTCTTTTAGAACATTAGGAACGCAGGATTTGGGGATGTTGCAGCAAGAAATCAATTTACAGGTAGATTTTTATCTATTTTACGAAACCTTTGCTGATACCTATAATGGAGCCTTCAATCAAGAATCAGCATTAGAATTTTTACACTCAATGGATGAACTACATACCACCTTTCATGGATTGAGCGGTAAGAATTTTTCAGCCATGAGAAGAATTGGTTTTGCTCCAGAAGATACAGGAGGTGCTGGAAATCTGTACCGAATTTCTTTCAGCTGTATTATGCAGGATACAGGAGCAATGAAAGAAATGGAGGAAAGAGTAGTGACAGCACAATTGGTAAATGATATGGGAGACAACGAATTTGTTATAATCCCTTAAACCCTGTTAAACACTATATTCTCTATTGTCTTTTCAGATTTGAAAAAACGATGTGCTAATTCCGCTAAAATACGCTCCGTACTGTACTTGGGCTTTCCGTACTCCATAATCTCCGAAAGACGGCGGTATTCTGTACGGACAGCTTCATAGTGGCGCTGTGTAGAAAGGCGTTTGGGTTGTTTTATCTTCTGCATAATGCAAAAATAAAAAAACGCCAATTCTTTTACAAATTGGCGTTTTTGAATAAAAAGTAATAAGTATAATCGTCAGATTTTAGTATAAATAACTTTGCTTTCTTCTGTGGTTTTGGCTAAATCTTCTGTAACAGCTACCAGACTAAACATTCCCTTTATCATTACATCTGTCCAGCCTTCCCCATAAAACTTTATTTCTCTTAAAATTTGATTGTGGTAGACTGCTAAAACATACCGCCCGCTGGGCTTTTTGGCTTCTATCTTATAAATACTTTCCATTTTACAATAGCTGTTGGTGTAACTGATTTCTGATGATTAAAAATGCGTTTTCTTCATAACTTCCAGAGGCAACCTGCCAATAAATAGAATATTCTGTAAGATAGCGGTAAAGAGCATCTGCAAAATAATACTTCATAGTAAAATTAAAAGGCTTTTTATTATTTCGTGAATTGATAGCCTTATGCAGGAGTTTTTCTCTAAGCTCTAAACAAATCGCTACGATGCTTTTCAAATGTTGCGGTTGTTCTTCAAACTTGATGTTATCAAGTTCCTGCATTAGAGAATTGATAACACATAGTTGATTGTAATCTACCTTAATTTTAATTGTATTTATCATATTAGTTCAAATTTTTATTTCTAATTGCCTTTCTCATCCAAGCTTTATTAAATGGTTTTTGTGATGATTTTTCGTTATTGTCTCTAAGTTTGCAGAGTTGCTGGTGTACTGCTTTCAATTCTTCTAGACTGCACAAAAAAAGTAATTTATGTACTGTACTTTTTGTCAGCATCCAAGTATTGAATTTATGCCAGTCATCCTGTATCATTCTGCCGTTTTTCTCTATCATTACAGGATAATGCAGACCTTCTTTGGTAGCAATAGACAAGATACAGCTTATCCAATATCTTTTTTCAGCTTCATTATCAATAAATTTAGCAGTATGTATTCTGTAAAGCTTATTGATTTCTTCCTGTGTAAGTTCATCTATAAGTGTAGTTCTAAAACCTGTAAATCCGCTGATTTCTATTGCTACATCAGATACCGAACGATTAGAAAAAAGCATTTTCAGTTCATTAAGTGTTGCCATTTTTCTTTATTTTTTATTATTATTTTCAAAATATTTCATTGATACATAGTGCATTAAAACACTTCCGACAACTGAGCCTACAAGATAAGTAAGCATCATATCTATACTGTCAAAATTCTGTACTACCTTTCTAATCACAAGGAGCCAGACTCCGTTACTCAGCACACTGGCAATAGTGTGATACATCAAGCTGCTGCTGTTTCTTGCCCTGCTCACAAGGGTAAAACTCGCATTCTGCAATACCACAAGGGCAAACATTTTTAGGATTTCCATTATCTATTAGTATGATTTTCTACTATGGTAGTTCTGTTTTTATTTCCAGATTTATAGGAAGTTTTACCACTGCAATCCGTATAATAAATATACCTCCCATCGTAGAACCTATACACCTTACAACCATCATTCTCAAATAATAATTCTACATTATAGTTGCCTCTAACTTCTGTTTTTTCAGCTTTTTTAATACATCCCACAAGTATAAAAAGGGATAAAATTGCTACTTTTTTCATTTTTTTTAAATTATTTTTGCTCCGCTCGGGGGCTTGAACCCCGATGCCTGCCTGTGCGGAAAGATTTTGAGGATTATTCTGCATACATGGCTTTTACAGCAAACATGCACGCCTCCTCTAATTTTGTCTGCGCAAGGGAAATAAGCCTTTGCTTTTCTCCGCTCGCAGGAGAGGTGTTTCTGTCTCCCCGCTGTTGTTCCAGCCCGTCTATGATTTCTGCGATACGCTTTCTTGTAGTCTCTACTATCATTGGCTCCATTTCTCTGTTTCTTAGACCACACCTTTTCTGTCCTATTGTCATTTTAAATTAGTTTTAAAGGTCATTTAAATTACTCTTGTGGGAGAAGAAAACTCAAATCAATATCCTTTGAAAGTTCTGCACTGGTCATGGATAAAGGCAGGTTTCTTTCTATCCCTACGCCATCTACTTCCCATGCTTCTATAAACCATTTGGATAGTTTCGGTTTGTAGGCATTCTGGATGATTTCCACTCCTTTCTGAAAGTCCGTATCTGGATAATCTCTATCGGCAATTTGTCTCAGTTCCAAAACTTTTTTACTATCCAAATCCCCTTTGCCATTTCTTTGTAAAAGGCGGTAAATAGATGCTACTAATTTTTTAGAGTTTTCATCCTTAACTAATGTTCCTAAGAACTTGTGCACCATTTCTAAACCATATCCTGCCTCATCGGTGTAGCCGTCTGTAATTCGGTAGCCCAGCTTGATACTTTGCTTTCCATGAGTAATGGTGTGGCTTTGCTGGTTTTTAGCCTTAATGCCCATTGTCTCAATTTTCAGCTTCAAATAATTTTCAAAGGTTCGGAAAGTGACCTCCTTTATTTTTGTAATATCATCCGAAACGCTTTTAAGAAGTTCAAACATTGTTGGCACTGTTCCTGCTGCCAAGTCTTCCAATGCTTTTAAATCTTGGGCTTTTTTCTCTTTCTTGGCTTTTTCCTCCTGTTTTAATTGGTCTTGCAAAGTCTTTTTCTGCTCATCCGTGAGCTGTGCTAAATCTATTGTTGTCATAATC
>CALAEK010000055.1 GCA_937890925.1 uncultured Riemerella sp. | reverse complement strand
CATTTATTCCTATAATTTATATTATGTTAAATTGTAAATTAAAAATAAAATCCTTAATTTTGGATTTTCTTTTTTTTGACTTTATATAAATTTTAATAATATGCACGAAAAACAATTTGATATATTGGGAATGAGCTGTGGCAGCTGCCAAAAGAAAATTTCCGACAAGCTGAATTCCCTTCCAGATATTTCTGCTGTGGTAGATTTAAAGACCAACAGCATTAAAATTTCTTCCAAAAACGAAATCAATCTCCAGCAGCTCAATGATGCCGTTGGTTCCATTGGTCATTATTTTCTAAAAGACCCTGATAACCATGATTATACATTCATCAAACCAGAAGACAAAATCTCGCCTAGCAGTGTGTATTTCTGTCCAATGGAATGCGAAGGAGAAAAACTCTACTTCAAACAAGGGAAATGCCCTGTTTGTGGGATGTATTTAGCGCCTATCGAAGAGCGTGAGGAAATCAGAGAAAAAGCAAAAAACACTGAAAATCAAAAGGTTAATTTAGATAAAATCGGTGAATTTTATTGCCCGATGTTTTGCGAAGGTGACAAAACTTACCCCAAAAACACAGGCTGCCCAGTCTGTGGAATGGATTTAGTCCAAATCGTGGCCGAAGGACAGGAAGACAACTCCACCTATATAGATTTACGAAAGAAATTCTATATCGCTCTCGCCTTTACCATTCCTGTATTTATCTTAGCCATGGGCGGAATGATGGGACTTCCCATAGATAAAATCCCACACCATACGCAGCTGTATTTGCAGGCAGCATTCACTATTCCTGTGGTCTATGCTGGATTTATGTTTTTTCAGAGGGCTTATGTTTCCTTTAAAACTTGGAATCTTAACATGTTCAGCCTCATTGGTTTAGGTGCTGGAGCGGCTTTGGTTTTGAGCTGTATTACTTTATTTTTTCCAAATATTTTCCCTAATCATGCTCATCCGCCTATCTATTTTGAAAGCGTCTGCATGATTATCACTTTGGTGTTATTGGGACAATTATTAGAAGCTAAAGCCCATCAAAAAACAGGAAACGCTATCCGAAAACTCATGAACCTCTCCCCTTCTGAGGCTCATTTGTGGGAAAATGGCGAGGAAAAAACTGTTAAAATCGATGAAATAAAGACTGGTAACATCCTGAGAGTCAAACCTGGAGAAAAAATCCCTGTGGATGGAGTCATCATAGAGGGATATTCTACCATAGACGAAAGTATGATTACAGGCGAGCCTATTCCTGTGGAAAAAAGCATTGATAATCAAGTGATTTCAGGGACTATCAACGGAAATGGAACTTTTCTGATGGAATCCCAGCGTGTAGGAAGCGAAACCCTTTTAGCTCAAATCATTAAAATGGTAAATGATGCTAGCAGAAGCAAAGCACCGATACAAAAACTAACCGACAAAGTCTCCAAAGTATTTGTCCCTGTGGTGGTTTTCATCTCCGTTCTTACCTTTGTTTTATGGTGGATTTTTGGCGCCGAACCGAAGTTTTTCAATGCCTTTGTAAATGCTTTGGCTGTGCTGGTCATCGCCTGTCCGTGCGCTTTGGGACTTGCTACGCCTATGTCTGTGGTGGTGGGCATCGGTAAAGGTGCTCAAAATGGTATTTTGATTAAAAGCGCCGAAGCTCTGGAACAAATGGAAAAAATAAATGTTCTGATAACGGATAAAACAGGAACGCTCACAGAAGGAAAACCATCGTTAGAATATGTTTTCCCAGCGAAGAATTATACAGAAAATCAAATTATCAATATTTCTGCATCATTAAATAAAAACAGCGAACATCCCCTATCCAAGGCTATTTTATCCAAATCTGATGCTTCGCAGATAGAGGCTGTTTCAGACTTCCAAAACTTGGTCGGAAAAGGAATTGAAGGGATAATTGGTGGTAAAAAATATTTCTTGGGAAATGAAAAATACATCACAGAAAACGCTGTCCATGTAGCAGATGAAATCAAGGAAAAAATTTTAAGTCTTAGCAATAAAGCCTTTACTATCTCGTATCTTATTGAAAATAATGTTGTTATAGGATTTTTATGCTTTACCGACAAACTAAAACCAACAGCGAAAAAAGCGGTAGAATTTTTGCATAGCAAAAACATAGAAGTCATCATGCTCACAGGTGATAACGAGGCAACTGCTCATGCTGTGGCAAATGAATTAGGAATAAAAAATTATCAAGCCAACTGCCTTCCAGAAGATAAAATCAACAAAATCAAAGATTTACAAAAACAAGGAAAAATAGTAGCAATGACCGGCGACGGTATCAATGATGCCCCTGCCCTTGCACAGGCTGATATAGGAATAGCGATGGGAACAGGAACAGATGTCGCCATAGACAGCGCAGAAATCTCCCTGCTGAAGGGCGATATCTATGGAATAGTAAAAGCCAAAATCCTTTCCGAAAAGATGATGAGAAACATCAAAGAAAATCTGTTCTTTGCATTTATTTATAACACACTGGGAATACCTGTGGCTGCTGGATTGCTCTATCCTATTTTTGGGATTCTGCTCTCTCCTATGCTTGCAGCAGCAGCGATGAGTTTCAGCTCTGTTTCAGTGATAGCCAATTCACTAAGGCTCAATTCTATTAAACTATAAAAAAACTCCCAATTTAGGGAGTTTTTTTATTTATTTCAACTTGTTATAAGGGAAATTTATCAGCAAAATTAAATGAAAAAATATAGCCGTGAATCCCCATACAGGCTGATTCTGGAAACATAATCTGTCTATGTAAATAAGAACTCCATTTCCTATGATGAATAGTAAGATGTAAAGTATTTTGTGTTTCATTATTGTAGTATTACAGGTGTTTTACCATCAGTGATGATTACTTTATTATTGGTATTTCTTATGGCTTCTATCCATTTTTCTTGTAAAATCTTGTTGTCAAGTCCTTCGGCTCTTACGCGGTTGGCTTCGGCATCGATTTTGGCTTTTTCAAGATTCATTTTAGAAACTTGGAGTTCATTTTTTACTTGTTCTGCTTGTTGTATTGCATTGTTTCTCAACTCAATAGCCTTCGCCATAGAAGCAGGAGGTTTAAGCCCAGAAGTCAAGTTGTTTAGCTGAAAAAATTTATTTTCAAAATCTTTTTTAAGCCTAGTTTCTACTTGTCTTTCAAATGTATTAAGGTTATTCATCAAGCTGTCTGTAGTATAGTTTCTGGCCTCTTCTCGGTAGGCATTGGTCACCAGTTTATTCAGGATAGAGTTTTCTACATTATCCATCATTACCTCTGGCTGATTTATACCTAAATGCTTGTAATTGAATACGATATCCACACCTCTACCTCTAATAGGCTGATACTGATAGGAAGGGTCAACAGTGAAAACTCCCGCATCCTTCGCAGAAACCTGCACCGCTTGTGGGTCTCCACTAGTTTCAAACATTGGAACTTGGTAAAGCTCTACCCCTGGGAAGAATGTCCATTGTCGCCCAGAAACAGTTGAAAAGTCTTCTTTTCCGTTTCTACCATAATTTTCCATCAGGACACCTTCATAGTTCGGCTCTACACGGGAACAGCCGTTCATCATTAAAAATACAGCTGCCACTGCTGAACATCCTATGATAACGCCTATAAATGCATTTTTTTTGTTTTGCATAGTCTAAATATGTTTAGCACAAATATAATAAAAATCCCCCAAATTTGGAGGATTTTATTGTTATTCTGTTTTAGCACTTCTTTCTGCTCTTTTTCTGTCTTCTTCAGATAAAAGTTTTTTACGCATTCTGATGAAGTTAGGAGTCACCTCTATACATTCATCATGCTGGATGTATTCCATACATTCTTCTAGTGAGAAAAGGATTTTCGGAGCGATGCTTCCATCTTTATCCTTACCAGCTGCACGCATGTTGTTCAGCTGTTTTCCTTCCACGATATTTACTACTAAATCCCCAGGTTTGTTCTGTTCTCCCACAATCATACCTGCATATACTTCTTCCCCCGGATCTACGAAAAACTTACCTCTATCTTGGAGTTTTTCAATGGAATATGCTGTAGTTTGTCCTTGGTTTTTAGAGATTAAAACTCCATTGTTTCTACCAGCTATTGCACCTTTGAAAGGCTTATAATCCACAAATCTATGCGCCATAATAGCCTCTCCAGCCGTTACCGTAAGCATTTGGGAACGAAGTCCTATAAGCCCTCTGGAAGGAATTTCAAACTCCAAATGCTGCATTTCTCCTTTGGTTTCCATAATGTGCAAATCTCCTTTTCTTTGAGTTGCTAGGTCGATAACCTTAGAGGCAAATTCCTCTGGAACATCCACCACCAAAGATTCATATGGCTCACATTTCTCTCCATCAATATCTTTTAGGATAACCTGCGGCTGCCCAATGGTCATTTCATATCCTTCTCTTCTCATCGTTTCTATCAAAACCGAAAGGTGAAGAATCCCACGACCGAACACCAAGAAAGTATTCGCATCATCAGTTCCTTGAACACGAAGAGCCAAGTTTTTCTCTAATTCTTTTTCTAATCTCTCTTTCAGGTGGTTAGAAGTCACATATTTACCATCTTTTCCAAAAAACGGCGAGTTATTGATAGAGAAAGTCATATTCAAAGTAGGCTCATCAATAGCGATTCTCGGCAGCGGTTCTGGATTCTCCAAATCTACGAAAGTATCACCAATTTGGAACGCATCAAAACCTACAATCGCACAAATATCCCCTGCAAAAACTTCCTCTACTTTTTTCTTTCCTAACCCCTCGAATACATATAGTTCCTTTACTTTTCCTTTTACTATTTTGTCGCCTTCTTGTGAAAGTCCTATCCACTGCCCTTCTTTTACAGAACCTCTGGTAACTTTACCAATGGCAATTCTTCCCAAGAAAGATGAATAGTCCAGCGATGTTATTTGCATTTGTAGTGCTCCTTCTTCTACTTTTGGTGCTGGAACATGTTTTAAAATCCCATCTAATAAAGGCAAAATACTATCAGCAGGAGTCAAACTTGTATTAAACCAACCTTGTTTAGATGAACCGTAGTATGTAGGGAAATCAAGCTGTTCTTCCGTAGCATTGAGGTTGAAAAATAGGTCAAATACTTTGTCATGAACTTCATCTGGACGGCAGTTATCTTTATCTACTTTATTGATAACTACTATTGGTTTCAGCCCTAGTTCTAAAGCTTTTTGAAGCACGAATCTCGTCTGTGGCATTGGCCCCTCGAATGCATCTACCAAGAGAACAACCCCATCTGCCATTTTCAAAACTCTTTCCACTTCTCCCCCAAAATCAGCGTGCCCTGGAGTGTCTATCACATTGATTTTCGTGTCTTTATAAGTTACAGAGATATTTTTAGATAAAATGGTAATCCCTCTTTCTCTCTCCAGGTCATTATTATCCATAATCAAATCACCTGATTCATCACTCTTTCTAAAAATATTGGTAGCATGAATGATTTTATCCACCAAAGTAGTTTTTCCATGGTCTACATGGGCAATAATTGCGATATTTCTAATGTTTTGCATATATATTTTTTACGGGGGCAAAAGTAATAATTTTTTTTCAAACCATTTTTATGAACTTGGTGTATCTTATATTTTTATTAGAAATAAGTAATTATTTCATTGATTTTTTTGTATTTTCATAATATTTTTTTTATACATTTGCGAAATAATTATGAAAGAGAAAGAAAGAGTAAAACTTCATTTTAGCTTCTGTCATAGAAAACCTGAAAGGTCTTTCTTTTGGAGAGGAAAACAATTTCCTGTTTGTGCAAGATGCACAGGAATACATTTGGGGTATCTTTCTTTTCCATTCTTCTTATTTGGTGTAGTATCTCTCAATTTTTGGATGACTATTTTACTGATAGTTCCTACTTATTTAGATGGCTTTATTCAGGCTTATTATAATAAGGAAAGCACCAATATGAGAAGACTAATTACAGGACTAATGGCAGGTATAGGAACCATGTCTTTGGTCTCTATTACTGGAATATATATAGCTGAATTAATTTTAAAATTTGTTTAATTATGAGTGATTTAAATCAAAATCCTAATGTAAATCAACCACAAGATCAAGAAGATTTGGAGATGTGGATGAAAGTTCTTTCATTTTGTATTCCTATCGCGGGAGCTGTTATCTATTTTATGAACAAAGATAAAGCACCTGTAAAAGCAAAATCTGCATGTACTATGGCATTGATAGGTTTTGGTGTAGGACTTGTTTTACAAATCATCCAAAGAGTATTGATGAACTAGGAAAAACAATTAAAAAAATGCATTTGAAAATTTTCAAATGCATTTTTTTATGAAAAAATTTGGTAGTGAAAAAAAAAGCTGTATATTTGCAAAACAATATCGCGGGATGGAGCAGTAGGTAGCTCGTCGGGCTCATAACCCGAAGGTCGTAGGTTCGAGTCCTGCTCCCGCTACTAAGTAAAAAGAGATTTAATAATTAAATCTCTTTTTTTGTTTTTGTCTATTTTCTTGATTAAAGCAAAGAAACAAGTATGAAAGCTTATAAACACGCTTTCAATTCCTGATATGTTTTTAGATATTTATTAAGTCTTTCCGTATCCTTTTCTGTAATATGGACCAAACGAGTAATATCCATATTATCCCTTAAATCATTAAGTTTTACTTTTATCGCCAATGGATTTGTCTTAATACGGTTTATAAAAGCATCATAATCTTCATTTTCTTGTTTTGTTACGCATTTTAGTGCAGAAATGATTTTTTCCGAAAACCCCTCATTTTCTAGTTTTTCAAAAGTCCAGTCTGTATCTTCTACAAGGTCATGAAGCACACCACATATCTTTTCCTGCTCTGTTTCTCCTGCATCCATCACTCTGATAAGATGCAGAATATAAGGCTGTCCTGACTTGTCCACTTGCTCCTTATGAGTGCTAACCGCTATTTGTATTGCTTTTACTAACATAAATAAATTAAAATTAATGACATAAATTTATTAAATATTTTCTAATCATCTTTCTTCTACTGCTCCCTCTTTCCATTACATTTAATTTTGGAGAGTGTGAAACTATCTTAAGAAAAAAATGAATCTTTTTGATATTTTAGAAGAAAAACAAAAAAAATAAAATTTATAGCGAAGAAACTGATTAAGCAAAAAAGCGTGCTAAAATCATAGGAAAGCCTTCTCTCATCAAAAACTCTTTTTCTTCTGGTTGAGAAAAGTCTATTTCTTTATTGCAAGTATAGGAAATCTCAGTTACCTCGTAACCATGTTGATTTTTGAAGTCTTGAAGTTCCTCTTGAGTAAAGAATCGTGCCGATATAAATATTTTTTCAGCCATAGTAAAACTGATTTATTTGATAGAGTTACAAATAAATTTTAAAACACCTTTTAAAATAGCTCTAAAAGATTTTTAAAAACAAACTCTTACTAATGTACTTTGATGAGAAAATGAAAAAATGTTATTGTAATGGAAGAAATTTAGTTGTAAGGAGATTGCATTTTTTTCTGAAATCTTCTAACATCTTCTAACACTTTTTCTAAATCTTTTTGGGAAAGTTGAGAACGCAATTTTTCTATTTCTTGGAAATAAAACTTGTCTTCATCCTCCCAAGATAGCCCTTCAGGTATCTTTATATTTTCTTTGGCTTTATAATATTCTTCAAGTGTCATTTGGTTAAAAATTTTTATAAAGTTATAAATAAATTTCAAAACACCTTTAATAATGGTTTCATAGAGCAGGTCTTTTACAGAAAATCGGTCT
>CALAEK010000054.1 GCA_937890925.1 uncultured Riemerella sp. | reverse complement strand
GTAAGATCCATAAAAGGATGGAAACCAGCTAAAAAAGGAGGAGTTAATGTAAGATCTTATTACAGTCTTCCATTGAAAATGAAGTTTGAATAATTTTAACTTAATAATAAAAAGAGGAGTAATTTTACTTCTCTTTTATTATATTTGTCGCTATGTTTTATAATATATTAACATTCATTGTAGGGATTTTGTATATCATTGTTGGTGTTTTTGTGATTATTACAAGATCATTTGGTGTGAAATTAGATCCGATAGCAGCAAATGCATTGGGTATTTTACTCTGTATTTATGGGGTATTTAGGTTAGTTAGAGCATTTATTCGTTTAAGAAAAGAAAGAAGAGATGAGGAATAATTTAGTTTTATATATTTTATTAGCATTTTTGGTTTTTTCGTGTAAAAGCGAGGAACAAAAAAAGGAAGAGGCCACTCCACTTCATACCAGAGGCGAAATCACTTTACAGTATGATGATTCCTTTACCAATATAGCAGAAGCGCTATCTCAGCGATACATGAAGGTTTATCCTAATGCCAAAATAAACCTGAAAGTCAGCAAAGAAGATCAAGCATTGGAAGATTTGCTTAATCATAAAGTGGATATGATTATCATGTCTCGTGAGCTTACAGAGCAGGAACGAAAATACTGGGATGTGAAGACAAAGCTTTCATGGCAGCCTTCTTATTTTGCGGCGGATGCAGTGTGTTTTGTGGTGAATAAAAACTCTGAAAAACAGCATGTTTCTTTGGAAGAAATAAAAGAAATGCTGAAATCTGGAGATAAAAAATTGATTTTTGATGGTGCGAATACAAGTAATCTGAATGCCGTGCTTCAAAAATTAAATTTAGATCTTAAAGATGTGAAATATTCCCGATTAGAAGGGAATGAGAACATTATAGAAAGTCTGGAAAAGTTTTCTAATCATATCGGTGTGGTCAGCTATAATACTATAAGCCGTCCATACGGAGAGAGAGCCACAAAATTGAGAGAAAATATTAAAATTCTTCCAATAAAAGTAGGAGATTCTCTATTTTTGCCGAATAAAGAGAACCTAAAAACTCAGAAATATCCATTGACCAAACTTCTGTATTTCCTGACAGACGAAGGAACTTTTGGCGTGGCGAATGGACTGATAAGGTATTCATGCACAGATATCGGGCAGAAAATAGTAGGTAGAGAAGGGCTTCAGCCGTATAATCTTTATCCAAGAACTATAAATATAATACATAAATAAAATACATAAATAAAAT
The DNA here is from genome assembly GCA_937890925.1 of uncultured Riemerella sp. Lineage (GTDB taxonomy): Bacteria > Bacteroidota > Bacteroidia > Flavobacteriales > Weeksellaceae > JABCPE02. The sequence continues at coordinate 5,353 of CALAEK010000054.1, read as the reverse complement.
GAAATTAGATATTTTAGCAATAGGTGCTCATCCTGATGATGTGGAATTTGGATGTGGCGGAACCCTTTTGAAACTGGCTTCTGAAGGGAAAAGTGTAGGAATTATAGACCTTACACAGGGAGAAATGGGAACTCGCGGAACCATAGAAACAAGGTACGAGGAGGCTGCCAATGCAGCAAAATTACTAGGTCTGAAAGCCAGAGAAAATCTGAAAATGAAAGATGGTTTTTTGGTTAATTCCGAGGAATATCAGTTGCGAATAGTGCAAATGATTAGAAAATACCGCCCAGAGATTGTTTTTTGTAACGCTTGGGAAGACCGTCATCCAGACCACGCTAAAGGCTCTAAACTCGTTTCTGATGCGTGTTTTCTTGCTGGACTTAGAAAGTTAGAAACAGAATATAATGGCGAAAAACAGGAAGCATGGAGACCAAAACATGTTTTTCATTATATCCAATGGAAACACATTACGCCTGATTTCGTAGTGGATATTTCTGATTTTATGGAGAAGAAAATGGAAGTTTGTAAAGCTTACAAGACACAGCTGTTTGATGCGAATTCCAAAGATCCAATAACACACACGGCAACCAAAGACTTTATGGAAAGTATCACATACAGGGCTCAGGACTTAGGAAGATTGAGCGGAGTGGACTATGCAGAGGGCTTTGTGAGTGAGCGATTGCTGGCGTTTAAAAATTTTGATGGAATTATTTGGTAGTAAAGAAAAAATTACTATCTTTGCAGCGCTTTATAATGGTGGCTGTAGCTCAGTTGGTTAGAGCGTCAGATTGTGGTCCTGAAGGTCGCCGGTTCGATCCCGGTCAGCCACCCACAAAAGAACACATTCCTTTTGGAATGTGTTCTTTTATTTTATTATTATTTTAAAATATACTTTTGGTGGTATTTTACTAAATTTTCTATGGGTTTTTGTACGATAGTTCCCACATTTAGGCGGTAGTAAGAAGCCACAGATTTTAGAATATCTTGGTAGATATAGGATATAGAACCCACAAAATTGATTTCACAAGAGAAACAGTTTTTATAAGGGAGAATATGATATTCGAAGAACCTTTTCATTTCTTGGAATACTAGGTTTTGTAGGTAAGGATGGTTTTTCCTCTCGGCTACGAATTTATTGAAAGAAGCCAAATAAGAGTTTGCCATAGGAGAGTGGTAGATTTTTTGAATCAGTTGAGCAGCTGACAACTGGTAGGTTTGTTCAAAATCATCAGCCAAGTCCTTTGGTAGTTTTTTCATGAAAAAATCCCTTACAACAGCTTTTCCGATGGCGCTTCCGCTTCCCTCATCTCCCAGCATATGCCCTAATGAAGGGAGTTCTCTGTGTAGAGTTTCGCCGTCAAAGAGGCAGGAATTAGACCCTGTTCCTAAAATACATACGATGGCAGGAGTTCCCTGATAAGCAGCATAAGCAGCAGCTGTAAGGTCTTCCTGTACAGAAATTTCTGCATTTGAGAAGACTTTTTGGATTTCACTTTTTACGATTTTTTTATTTTCATCAAAACCACAACCTGCACCATAGAAATAGATGTTTTTAAGGTCGTTTTTGATTTTTATAAGGTCTGGATTTTTTTCTATTTCTTTGGCTATTTTATCATGTGCTATGATATTAGGATTTAGCCCAATGGTCTGAGTTTTCAGCAGCTCTTCTTTGCCGTTTTCTTGTAAAAGAACCCAATCACATTTGGTGGCTCCGCCATCTACGATTGCAATCATATTTTTGTGTAATTTTTTGGGAACGAAAATAAGGAATAATTTTCTAATTTTAGTTAAAATCCATTGCGAATCTTTTTTCACTCAAATGAATTAAAAGTTTAAATTTGCCCTCATAAAACGAAATTAATGATTTTAAACCAAAATAAACATTGTTTTTGTTTTGGTGAAAAATAATATTAACGGATAAATTATTGATATTGAAAAAGATACTTGTTTATATCTGGCGAGGCTGGTTTGTGCTTTTAGGAATAGTTTTGACGCTGTTTTTTGGTTTTTTTGTTTATTTTTTAGCATTAAACGACAGATATACCAAACAATGCTACAAACTAATAAGAATGTGGTGTCTTGGGATGTTCTATGGAATGAGCTTTCGGTATGATTTTATAAAAGAAACTGAAAAAAATATAGACCCTAATAAACAATACATCATCATAGCCAATCATACCTCTATGATAGATGTGATGCTTCCGTGTATTCTGCATCCAGAGCATCCTATTTGTTTTGTAGGGAAGAAAGAATTGGAAAAAATTCCTATCTTTGGCTCTATCTACAAAAGGGTATTTGTAAGCGTGGATAGAAGCGACCCAAAAAGCAGGGCGGATGTCTACACCAAGTGTGCAGAGCGTATAAAGGAAGGAAAAAGTATAGTGATTTTCCCAGAGGGAGGTGTTCCAGATGATACTTCTATCGTGCTGGATGATTTTAAAAACGGAGCTTTTTCTATGGCGGTGCAGCATCAGATAGAGATAGTGGTTTACACCTTTGTAGGATTAAAAGAAATGTTTCCTTTTGATAATAGTAAGGGATATCCTGGCAAGATGAAGGTTTATTTAAATGATATATTAGAGCCTGATACGGATATGGAAACCCTGAAACAGAAGGCTTATGATATGATATTGAAAACAATAGAAAAAAATTAAATTTTGATATGAAACAGCAGGAGCAACAAACCAAGTGGTCGCAGTTTATTCCATTGATAAGTGTATTTTTCTTTTGGGGATTTGTGGCGGCGAGTAATGATATTCTGATCCCTGTATTTAAAAACAGTTTTACGCTTTCACAGCTGGAATCTCAGTTGGTGAATAATGCTTTCTATGCAGCGTATTTCGTGGGTTCGCTGGTGTTTTTTATCATTTCGATGCGGGGCGATGTCCTCCAAAAATTTGGATACAAAAAAACTCTTGCTTTTGGGCTTTCTATTTCAGCTATAGGAGCGTTTTTGTTCGTTCCAGCAGCTTCTTTGAATAATTATTGGATTTTTCTGACAGCGCTGTTTGTAGTTGGTTTAGGTTTTTCTGTTCAGCAGATAGTAGCCAATCCACTTGCCATAAAAATGGGTAGTCCAGAAACTGGGACGCACCGTCTAACGATGGCAGGAGGAATCAATTCGCTGGGAACTACGATAGGGCCGATTATCCTTGGAATTGCGATTTTTGGGAATCAAAATTCTTCATCAAGTCTTAATCTGAATGATGTCAAAATTCCTTTCGTTATTTTAGGATTGGCGTTTCTTTTAGTTGCGGCGTTTTTGATGTTTTCTAAAATAGAAGACCCATCAAAAGAGGAAGAAACCCAAGAGGAAAGCACAGAGGAAGGATTTAATATATTGAAATACCCGCAGCTGATGATGGGAATGCTGGCGATTTTCATTTATGTAGGAGTAGAGGTTTCTATCGTGAGTAATCTTCCTGCTTTGCTCCAGACATCAGAGTTTGGGGGGCTTTTAGAGGAGAATTTAGCGCCATTTATTTCGCTTTATTGGGGAAGTTTGATGATTGGCCGTTGGAATGGAGGGGTTAATGTATTTGATTTCTCTAAATCTACCAATATGGTTCTAAAATTCATCGTGCCGTTTGTTGCCTTTGCAATTATCATAGGAGCTAATATTCTCAGTGGTAAAGATGTTTCTTCGTTTTATATTTATCCTGTGTGGATAGTTATTTTCGTGCTGATGAGTTTTTTAGGCGGTAAAAACGCAGGAAAAACCCTTATGATTTTTGGTTTGGCTGGAGTTCTGATGATGTTTTTGGGCTTGGTGTATCCAGACAAAGAAACGGCGAGATATTTCTTTATTTCAGGCGGTCTGTTCTGTTCTATCATGTGGCCTGCTATTTTTGATTTGGCGATTACAGGGCTTGGTAAAAACACAGGGAAGGCATCTTCTTTCCTGATAATGATGATTTTGGGCGGTGGGATTATTCCACTGATGCAGGGTGCGATTTGTGACTTTGATTTGAAAAACCCAAATGGAATTTTTGGGCTTTCATACACTCATTTTTCGTACATTATTCCACTGTTTTGTTTCGCATATTTGGCGTTTTATGGATTTATAACGCCTAAAATTTTGAAAAAACAAGGCGCTGCTTAATCATTAAAAATAAAATAAAAATGTTGTCAAAGAGAAGATTTTGGGTAGGTTTGTTCGTTATTCAGATTCTTCTCTTTTATCTGTTTTCTCGGTGGAGCAGAGCGGTTTATTTCGTTGATTTTCTTTTTGAGCAAAAAAAATATCTTTTTCAGTCCCTTTTTTCTAAAATTCCTTTTTCGTTAGGAGATGTTGTTTATTTTGTTTTGGGATTTCTTTTGGTTTTTAGCATTTTCAAATTATTTAATTCCAAAACGAGAAAAGTGTATTCATTACGGCTTTTGAAGGGGCTTAATGTTTTTTATTTCGTTTATCAGTTGGTTTGGGGGATGACTTATTTTCAGCGACCGATTGTTTTGGCTTTGGATGAAAAAGAGCCGCAAATTATAGAAATAAAAGCCCTCGCGCTGAAATATTTACATCAGGCGAAGCGTACCAGAATGCTCGTAAAAGAGGATGGAAAAGGCGTTTTCCAGATTCAGGATTTAGAAAAAATAAAACGAGAAATTCTCTCTCGGCAGAAAAAAATCCCAGCTTTTTTAGGAAATAAAATTTCTACCGAAATTGATAATTTTAAACCGAGTCTGTATTCTGGATTTATGAATTATACAGGGGTTTTGGGGTATTACAATCCGTTCAGTACAGAGGCGCAGTATAATTCTCATCTTCCTCACACCTTTCTTCCTTTTACTTTGTCCCATGAATCTGCCCATCAGCTGGGGTTTGCCCGTGAGCAGGAGGCTAATTTTGTGGGGTATTTGGTGGGAATTGGTTCCGAAAATCTAGAGCTGAGATACAGCACGGAATATTTTGCCTTAAAGAGTCTGCTCAGGGCTTTAGCCACAGAAGATGAAGTTTTTGTGAAAACAATAATAGCGCAATACAGCGCCGAAATGAAAAGAGACTATCAGGCGGAGAAAGATTTTGTGGAGGAATATCAAGGGATGATGAACACATTTTTTGCATTTACAAATGACCTGTTTTTGAAGACAAATCAGCAGGAAGGAGCCGTTACTTACAGCTATTTTGTGGATTTATTGGTTCGTTATGAAAGGATAAATCTCGACAAATAAAAACCCTCATATTTACATATGAGGGCAAAAACACAAATGATGAAAAAATTATTACTTTTAGCAATGCCTAACAGGCTTTTTAAAAGGGTGAGCAAAAGTAATAATAAATTTTATAATAAAAAAATAATTTTACGATAAATTGTTTAATTTTTCGATTAAATAAAAATATTTTGAATGAATA
>CALAEK010000053.1 GCA_937890925.1 uncultured Riemerella sp. | reverse complement strand
CTCTACGACCTTATGATATAGAACAGCGCCTGAAACTGCGTTATCCTATTTATAGCGAAACCGCCGCTTATGGTCATATGGGAAGAAACCCAGAAGTGGTAAAGAAAGTATTTGCTTCTCCTTATCATAACACCAAAACCATAGAGGTAGAACTCTTTACATGGGAAAAATTAGACTATGTAGAGACCATCCGAAAGGCCTTTGGACTATAATGTCTCAGAGAACTCTAATATACCAAAGAGACTACCCCGATAAGGATAGTCTCTTTTTGTTATTAAAGCGAACATTATTGGCACAATTCAGTATTGTAAAACTGGGATTTGTAAATCACAGATTCCCTAATTATAAATATTTAAATATCAAACTATAATAAAAGATTAACTATCATGAAACTAATTGCAATTTTAAAAGGATTCTTTTCTAAGAATCAGTCCTCAGGGGTGTTGTTGATCCTCTGTGTAGTACTTTCTTTGACAATCGCCAATTCCTCTATGGCGGAAAGTTTTCAGGCACTCTTAGACCAAGAGGTAGGGCCTTATTCGATCAGTATGTGGATCAATGATGCTCTGATGGCTATCTTCTTCCTATTGGTAGGATTGGAGATCAAGCGAGAGATTCTAAAGGGCGAACTCTCGGATATCAGGAGTGCTTCCCTCCCGATAGTAGCTGCTATAGGGGGGATGATCGTGCCTGCGGTTATCTTTTCCTTACTGAATTATGGGACACCTTATAGCAAGGGTTGGGCGATTCCTATGGCTACAGATATTGCCTTTTCCTTGGCAGTCATCTCTATGTTGGGCAGGGGGGTGCCTATAGCGATTAAGGTCTTTTTAGCAGCCTTGTCCATAGTAGATGACTTGGGAGCTATTGTGGTGATTGCCCTCTTCTATACCGATGCGATTCACTGGAGTTACCTGCTCTATAGTGGGGGAATCATAGCCGTATTATGCCTATTGAACTATCTTAAGGTGAGAAAAATCGTATTTTACTTGCTCTTAGGAGTACTCTTGTGGTATTGTATGCACCATTCAGGAATACATGCTACTATAGCAGGGGTTATTTTGGCCTTTACTATGCCTGCTAATGCGGAAAAAGGTAAAAAATCTCCTTCAGAAAAGCTGGAACATGCCCTACAAATCCCTGTAGGCTATATCATTATGCCCGTTTTTGCCTTGGCCAATACCAATATCACCTATAAGTCAGGTATGATAGAGGGATTATCCTCTTCTTTGGGAGTAGGAGTTGTTTTAGGGCTTATCTTGGGCAAACTCATAGGGATCAATCTTTTCTCCTTTATAGCCGTTAAGCTAAAGATAAGCACCTTACCACATGCCAGTCGTTGGATACATATGATAGGCGTAGGGCTATTGGGAGGGATAGGCTTTACCATGTCTATCTTTATCTCCTTGCTTTCCTTTAAGGAACATGAATTACAAGATGCAGCCAAATTTGCTATTCTAACGGCCTCTATACTTGCGGGGGCTTTGGGATATATATTGCTAAGAAGTGTCACTAAGAAAGAAAACAAATCTGTTTAGAGGCTATATGAAACACCTATACTTTTTATCAATAGCGTTATTCTCATTAAGCGCTATGGCACAGCTAAAAGATTGTGCTACTTGTTCTACTCAAGTAATTAAGGAACAACAAATCAGCAAATTGAGCATAGATGAATTGCGCTTCCTTACCAACGACCTCTACGCTCGCAAAGGTTATAAGTTCAAGGATTATGAAATAAGCAATTACTTTAATGAAAAACCGTGGTATAAGCCTGTGAGTGACAATAGTAAGGTGAAACTCAACGCAGTGGAAGAGCAGAATGTAAAGCTATTTCAAGAACGCACAGCAATACTAAAAGCTGATAGAGAAAAACTATTAGAAGCATTGCGAAGTTTAAGAGCAGAAACCCTAAAAGGCAATAGTCCTATTCCTAAAGACAACTATAATGAACATTTTAGTAAAACCATTGCTAAAATAGATATAGATGATATTCATTGGATTAAAAATCAAGGATATTATAGCGTAGAGGTTGATAATTTCAAAAAACACATCAATATTATATATCTATAGAAGATAATGAGATTCTGATTTATTGGATTTTTCTTGAATACTCAAAAAAGGCAGAAGAAGAAAAACTTCCTAAAACATTCTATGAAAATGAAATAGATTCAGCTTCTCCTCTTCAAGGAGCTTACATTTGGTCGTTTACTTGGGAAAATTCACAATTAGTATTTAAAGGTTATATTCCTACTGGGTGATAATTTTGGAAAGTACTACTTATTGGAGATTCAAATGGAAAAATCAAAAATTGGTATTTATAGAGTCTGTAATGGCAGGATAAAGAAAAAAACAGCGTGCGCTATTCACATAATTCAACATATATGAATATAGAAGAAATCAAAAAGAAAATACAAATCATCTTAGAACTTCCTCAGCTAAAACGATTTGGCGGTATATATATGAACCCCGTATTGGAAGAAGCAAAAGTAGCCAAAATAGAGAAAGAGAATCGCATCACTTTCCCTGCGGATTATCGCACTTTCATCACCCAAATCGCCAATGGCTGTGTGGGTCCCGATTACGGACTGCGTTCCCTTAAAGAAGCAACGGAAGATTTGATGTGGAAAGACCGGACTATAGACCTCTCTACGCCTTTCCCTTACACTGAGCCTTGGAATGAAGAGGAATGGCTTAATAGTATTGATTGGGACGGAGGTGAGCGCCCTACACAAGAACAGCTGGAAGCCTATATGGATACAAAGCGCATCAGCGGTTGCTTGCAAATATGCCATATAGGGCACGGAGCTTCTTATCTTTTGGTGGTAAATGGTAAGGAAAAAGGCTATATATGGCTCGATAGTCGTCAGGATTATGGCGGACTGTCGCCTGAGCTTAACGAGAAGGGAGAAAAACTCACCTTTGAGATGTGGTATACCAACTGGCTGAATGAGGTAGTAGCCCCTGAAAAAGTGTGGTTTGAGAAATCACTTCAGTTTATCAAAAAGGCTTTCCCAAAGATAGAGGAAACAGATTTTAGGCTGATGATTTATGTGCTTCACAAGCATTATTCTGGTATGAACTTAGCAACCCTCATCGCTGAGCTTTATGGACTGAACCCAATAGACATCTATTTTCAAATGGGAAAGTTTATTCAAAGAGAAAAGTACGATGAGAAAACTATTCAGCAGTATGAAGCCCAATTGCGAGAAAGCGGTTTTTATGATTGGTTAGAAGATGAAGAATAAAGAAATTTTTATAAAGATTTTAATCATATATTTTCTTTAAAATCAAGTAAATCAATGAATACCAAGAAGATTTTTGCGGAATTAGAAGGTTTTGCTATTTATGAGCCTCAGCTGATGCAGGAATATCTGTATCGTTATCATCTTAATGATAAAAATGTGCTTGCATATTTTACCGAAACACAGCATGGTGATAACATTACTCAAGAAGGAATAGTTGTTCCTACCATAGGAATAACGACTGATGATTATGCTTTTAAAATACTTGAAAAACTTCCTGTTAATTATAAAGTGATTTCTCAAGGATGGGTTTTACAGGTGGTCTCTGGAGAAATAAAGGTGATAGGAATAGGCTATTTATCCGATATTACAATGCTCACTGAAAACAAAAGTTTGTCATTTGCGGTGTCTAATGGTTGGTATCATCTCATAATTGTAAGTTATATAGATGATGTTTTAGGTAAAACTTTTGGCTTGAACTTAGTTCCTACTGAAGAAAAACCTATTTTCAAAGGAAATATGGCAACTGATTATGGTTTTTAAATTAGAGTTAAAAAGATGAAAATAACATTACATATTTGGAAATAGATGAATGATTTTTGTCTGATTTGTAATGAAAGTGAAAAAGTTTAAAGTATAATTATTCCCAAAGCTCATGAAATAAAGGTTTTAAATTTTGATATAAGATTATTCAAAAGCGAGGGGAAATGATTTTCAAGAAAGAAGCGAACTATCTAGAAATTTACTAAATTTGTGCGGTGAGATTCAGCCTAAGAAATTCTTATGAAAGAACAAAATAGTCGTATTCATTAGATAAAATGATTTAAATAAGAAAGAAGCCAATTGTAATGTCAGATAAAATAACACCAATAAAACAATTTTTCCCTGTTCTCACAGGATTCCGAGCGATAGCAGCTTGGATTATCTTCATTTATCATTTTTTTCCATTCAAAAATAGAAATCATGCATATCCTAAATGGATTGCTGATATCATTTGGGAGTTTCATATTGGTGTAGATATGTTTTTCGTATTGAGTGGATTTCTTATAACTTATCGCTATTTTGATGATCATCCTATTCAGTTTAAAAAATATATGGTTAATCGATTTGCGAGAATTTATCCTATGTATTTTCTTATTACAGCATTAGGATTTGGATTGACTTTTATTGATACAGGTTGGAGTAAAGAGCTTACTATTGAGGCTATTTTGAGTTTTACAATGACCAAAGCTTTCTTTAAGGATTATATGTCTGTAGGGATATCTCAAGGATGGACACTTACATTAGAAGAATTATTTTATTTTTCTGCGCCAATTTACTTTATTTTGCTTCGGAAAATGAAATGGGTGGGAGTTTTAGTTCTTCCTATAGTTATTTTTGTTTTTGGTATGTTTTTGAAAGTGGTTTTCAAAGATATGGAAAACATAGGAGAATTTATGCAAAGTAATATTCATCCATATATTATTGAATTTTTTGCAGGGATAGGACTAGCTTTATTTATGAAAAAATATACTGTTAAGATGAAATTTAATTTTATAACTTATGTAGGGTGTTTTTTCATTATGATTTATTTTTTGGGAATCTCCTATTTTAGAGAAATTTTTCATCTAAAAACAGATATAGGTAGATTCATAGAAATGGGATTTTTATCCTTTTTGGGTATTGCTCCTCTTTTATGGGGGCTTATCCATGAAAAAACATTCATCAGTAGATTTTTATCTTTACCTATTATGATACTTTTGGGAAAGGCATCTTATATATTTTATTTAATTCATAGAGGTTTTCTTTCTACCTTTATTGATGAGGGTATTTGGAGTAATAAGTTGTTTCTATTTATTATTTTCAATGTTATCTCTATTATTTTATTTAAATGTATAGAAGAGCCTGCTAATCAATGGATTAGGAATAAATTTGGGAAATAATTTTATGAAAAAAATAAAAGTTCTTTTTCGTTTGCGTTCCATCGAGATGGGCGGCGTTCCTAGGGTCGTGCTGGATTTATTGAGAAATCTTCCTAAGGAAAAATTTGATTTGACTCTGATGCTCAATCTTTATCAAGGTGAGCTGGTTTCTGAAATTCCCAAGGATATAAAACTCATCGTGGTGGAAAAAGGAAGAGAACAGATGTCTAAAAATCCCTTTATCCAGAAAATTCAGCTTGTGATGAGGCGAATAAGATTGGAAATTTATAAGCAGTTTCCATCTTTATTGTATGCTTTAAAGGTAAAAGAAAACTATGATATAGAGGTTTCTCCTGGTTATGCTGAGTTTGAGATGGTGCTGAATTCACCCAATAAAAAATCAAAAAAAGTAGGCTGGTTTCATACAGATGTGAGTTATGATAATAACAAGAACCGTGTCATGAATCGAATAAACCTAATGAAACAGTTCGATTGGATGATTTTTGGGGCGAAACAAACGCGGCAGGTGATAGAGGATATCTATGGAGTGAGCTATCCCAAAAGTTCAGTGATATATAATGTTATAAAGTTATCCGAATCTAGAAGTAAAGCCGATGCTTTTGAGGTGGATTATCCTATAAGACCTGTTTTTTCTTCGATGGGAAGGCTGCACAGCAGAAAAGGCTATAGTGCTCTGATGAGAGTTCATAAAAGGCTCTTAGATAATGGATTAAAACACTCTATAGCTGTGATTGGTGGGGGAAATGAAATGGAAAATTTGAAAAAACAGCGTAAGGAATTAGGAGTAGAAGAGACCTTTATGCTTTTGGATAGTCAGAAAAATCCTTGGCCTTATATCAAAGCCTCAGATTATTTCGTTATGCCTTCTGAATCAGAGAGTTATCCATTGACAATAGGAGAAGTTATGGGGCTGGAAAAACCTATTATTTCTACAAATGTAGGGGGGATTCCAGAGATGATAGAGGATGGAGTAGATGGCGTTTTGGTGGATTGTAATGAAGACGCTATCTATGAAGCGATGAAACAATTTTTAACAGATAAAAATCTGGTGGAAAAAATAACAAAAGGGACAAAAAATGCCGATGAGAAATTTGATGAAAAGAAAATCTACCAACAGATTACTGAAGTTTTTGAAAATGTCCTGAAAAACTAATTTTTAGCATGGAAAAAATTACCATTTTTACACCTACTTATAATAGGGCACATACTCTAGGAAGAACTTTTGAGTCTCTTAAAAATCAGACAATCAGAGACTTTAAATGGCTGATTATAGACGATGGCTCGACTGATAATACTAAAGATTTAGTAGAAAATTTTAAACAAAATGCTCATTTTGAGATTGAATATCATTATCAGGAAAATGCTCATAAATTTATATCTATTATAAGAGGTGTAAAGTTTTGTAATACAGAGTATTTTACGATTTTGGATTCAGATGATGCTATCCTGCCGAACGCTTTAGAAATTTTACTTGGTGAAATAGAAAATGTTCCAGATGATATTGTTTTTGTGTGTGGGCTGGCAGTGGATGAAAAAGGACAACTCATCGGTGAAGAATATCCAAAATCGCCGCTGGACTGCTCTATCTTTGAGATGAGATACCACTACAAAGTGAAAGGTGATAAATGGGGACTTGGCTTTACAAAGGTTTTCCGAAATATGAACTTACAGGAGGAAAAATATTTAGGAAAAGGCTTTATTCCAGAGGGAGTGTATCAGTTTTTGTTCGATGTGCAGGGGAAACATAGATTTATCAATAAAGCAGTGAGAGTCTATCACAGAGATTTGGAAGATGAACATTCATTGGCGAATAGTTTCTATGATGTCAAAAATGCTTTTGGGTTATCGCAAAGCTATCTCACCTTCATCAATGTTTATGCAGATAAAATCTACAGCTATCCCAAAACTCTGCTTAGGAATCTTATTGGTTATCAATATTATTCATTGAAAAATAGAAGTTCAATATCAGAGGTTATCTCTTCTCCCAAAAATATAATTATCAAAATATTAGGAATACTGATTTTTCCTATGAGTTTTGTTTATCATAAGTTAAAATGAGAAGTGAAAAATGAAAAAAAAGAAAATTTTATTGATATATTATGTGCTTTTTAACCCTGGGGGAGTGGCTAGAGTGATGACTAATCTTGCCAATGAGCTTGTGGAACAGGGACATGAAGTTGAAATCCTATTGCTGACGAGTAAAACAGACGCTTTTTATTCATTAAATAAAAATATTAAAATCCATACGGCGGATATGTTTTCGCATTGGGCATGGGGAATTTGTGAATTTAATGTGAAACACCTCAAATTCATTCCTAAAATACAGAACATCAATTCGTATATTTCTCATATCGGGGTTTATCTACTACTCAAAAATTGGCTTCTGAAAAACCATCAGAATTATGATACTATTATATCCTGTTGGTATAAAATTTCTTCTTTTTTGGGTACATTTAAAAATATTGCAGCTAAGACAATAGCTTGGGAACACACAGATTACAATGTGGGTGGATGGCTTTATAATAAAAAGCTAAGAAAATTTTATAAAAACCTAAAAGGTATAGTATGTATCAATACTCCTTCTGTCCAGTATTATAAGCATTTTAGCAGAACTTTCTTTATTCCTAATATTATAGGAGAGCCATTTGAGAGTAAAAGTTTTATACCATCGGAAAGCAAAGAGAATATTATTTCCTTTGTGGGGAGGCTGGATAAAGGCAAAAATGTAGGAGAATTATTAGAAATTTTTGAACAATCTAATCTTCCAAAAGACTGGATTTTACAAATTATAGGCGATGGAGTGGAAAGAAATAATTTAGAAAAATATGTAAAAGACAAAGGGTTAGAAAGAAATGTTTGTTTTTTAGGTTCAAAAAATATAGATGAAATTTCAGAATTATTAGGCAAATCAAAAATTTTTGTATCCACTTCTTTAAAGGAAGGTCTGCCCACTGTACTAGTGGAAGCTATGTTCTGTTCTAATGCACTTATTGCTTATGATTGTAACTATGGACCTTCGGATATTATTAATGAAAATAATGGTTTTCTGATACCATTGGGCGATAAGCAGATGTTTAGAGAAAAGCTGGAATATCTAATAATGAATCAGGATATTTATAATAATTTAAATAAATCTTCCTATGAAGAATCCCAAAAATGGAAAAAAGGAAAGATTTTAGAAAAATGGACAGAAATACTATAAATTTGCCACTATTTTATTAGGTTTATGAATTTAATGATAAAAAAGCTCTTTCAGAATTATCGTTTTATTACTGTTTTGTGGTTTGGGTTGTCTTTGGTGGCTGTTCTCCAGACAGCTTTCCGACCAGAAAAGCACAATAACTATCTGATATTCAAAGGAGTTTTCTGGCATACGATACAGCAGCTTCCGCTTTATGTTCCATATCCAGAGGAATATTTTGATATGAATCATTATGGGATATTTTTCAGCGGGATTATAGCACCTTTTGCTGTTTTGCCTAATTGGCTCAGTTGTTCGTTATGGATTTTGGCAAATTCAGCGTTTTTGTATTGGACTATTCGCCAGCTTCCTCTCCCAAAATGGGCAGTTGTAGGCGTTTTATTCATCTCTGCTCACGATTTATATACTGCAGCAGCGATGCAACAATTCAATATCAGCATTATAGCGCTGCTTTTGGGGGCTTTTGTTTTCATTGAAAAAGGGAAAAGCCACTGGGCTACGCTGTTTATCGTTATTG
>CALAEK010000052.1 GCA_937890925.1 uncultured Riemerella sp. | reverse complement strand
CATACGAGATTCGCCTTAGTCTCGTGGGCTCGGAGATGTGTATAAGAGACAGTTCATTATACTTATCAATGCATTTAATCTGATAGATGGAATAGATGGGCTGGCAGGAATATTCGCAGTGATTAGTTTTTCTATTTTTGGATTTAGTTATTATCGTTTGGGAGAATATAATTATCCAATGGTCATTCTTTGTGTGGTGATTATCGGTTCTTTATTAGGTTTTTTATATTATAACCTGTCCAATGACTGGCGACAAAAGATTTTTATGGGAGATACAGGTTCTATGATTATAGGATTTATCCTTGTGTTTACGGCGTTTTATTTCATTGATTTGTTTATCAGTGGTGGAGATGTAGTGCCCATAGGAAGACCAAAATATCATATGGAAACAGCTCCTATTATAGCGGCTGCTATTTTGATTATCCCTATTATAGATACATTGAATGTTATTATTGTAAGGCTTTTGAATAAGAAATCACCATTAAGAGCAGATAGAAACCATATCCATCACAAGGTTTTGGATTTAGGTTTTACTCATAAAAAGGCTACAGCATTTATTATCACCTATTACATGGGAATAGTTTTGGTTACCTATTTTCTGCGCCATATGAACATTAATTTATTATTTTTAGTGGTACTTAGTTTAGGTTTTTTGGGAGCATATTTGCCAAATATTATATCAAAAATGAAGAAATAATAATAAAAATCATATTTTTGTAGAATCAATAATAAAAACGATGAAAAGAAACAGCATTTTAGGCCTAGTGGCAGCAATGATGATGATATCTTGTGTGGGAACAAAAGATGTAAAATATCTTCAAAAAAATGAAAATCTGGAAATTAACTCTGAGGGATTAGTTCCTTACAATATTCCTGTATATAGAGTTACGAAAAATGATATACTCTCTCTTAATGTAATTACAACTCCTAAGGGAGATGCAGCACAGTTTTATTCTTCATACAATGTTTCAGGAGGAGATGGTGCTGGAGCAGGAAATATGAATCCAAGTGTGTCTGGTGCATCTGGTGCATCATCTGGAAGTGGAGGTACAGGAACTATGTCTGGTGGTAATGGGAATTACTATTTCAGAGGACTAAAGGTGGACTCTAAAGGAGACATCAATGTTTTTGGAATAGGTTTTATAAAAGCTGAAGGAAGAACATTGGAAGATATTTCTCAAGAAATCCAAACTCGTGTAAATGAAAATTTCTTGGGAGGAAAATCTGAGGTAAGACTTAATTTGGATGGGATAAGATACTATATACTTGGGGATGTAGAAACAGTAGGAATTACAGGTGAAAAAGTAGCATATAAGCAGACACTTACCATTACAGAGGCTTTAGCAATGAATGGCGGACTAAATAGAACTGTGGACAGAAAGAACATAGTTTTGCATAGAAAACTTCCAGAAGGGATAAAGATAGTGAAACTAGACCTTACTAGAGAAGATGTGATGAATTCGCAGTATTATTGGCTTCAGAATGGAGACGAAATTTATTTAAATACCAGAGGAAGAAACCTTAATGGATTTGGTAAAGAACCTGTTCAGACTATTAGTACAGCAGTTTCCCTTATTACATCAGCCCTTACGGTATATCTTCTATTTTCAAGATTATAAAATATGATTCCAGGAAAAAATAATAATACACAAGAACAAATCCCTACAGGACAGGAAAAAAGTAAGGTGGGGACTTTTAGTATATTTAGTGTAGAGAGTTTTATTAGGAGGGTTATTAGAAACTGGTATTGGTTTGTAGGACTTGCTATTTTGGGATATAGTATTTTTTATATTTATAATAAGTGGTATGTTCAGAGAATTTATGCTTCAAATTTGTCTTTGAGTATCTCAAGCGGTACTGCTAGCTATTTTACACCTAATCAGTCTATTAACTTCATTTGGGGGCAGGAAGGGAATCAAGATGGAGTGTTCCTCAAAAAAATGGTTCTATCTAGAAGCCATAATGAATATTTGGTTCAGGAATTGGATTTATTTGTAGGATATTCTACAAAGGGACTTCTAAAATCTACATATTTGGACAAATATGACTCTCCTGTTCTTGTAGAGGTGGATAAGGAACATTTACAACAGGTCAATTATCCTATAACGATTTACCCAAAAGGAAATGGAAAATATGAAATAGAACTTCCTGAGGAGGGACATTCTACACATTTGTATAGCTATAAGATAGAAGGGTTTAAAGATGTTTCTGCATACGAAAGACCAGCAAATAAGGTGGTTTCCGTTAATCAATGGTATGAAACGCCCAACCTACGGTTTAGATTGGTTCATAATCCAGAAGCAAAAATTAAACTCGATAAAATTATAATCAATTTAAGCACGGTAGATCAAGCTGTTAGGACGATAATTTCTACTATAAATGTAGAATTTGATAAAGAATTAAACACCATAATGACTATCAGTAAGAAAGGCTATAACCTTCGTGAGACGGTATCTTTCTTAAATCAATCTGTGGAGAAACTTATTGAAAAAAGAGAAGAGGATAAAACCCTTGTGGATAAGAATACTCTTCAATACATCAATGATAATCTTAAAAAGGTTAGACAAAAACTAGATTCTAGTGCAAACAACTTTAACCAGCTGAAAATAGATAAAAAGATGTTCAGTGTGGAGGGGAAAGACCAAGAGTTGTTGAAAAAAATCTATGATTTAGAGATAAAAAGAGCTGAACTACTTACAAAAATGAATTCTCTTAATAATATAAGAAATTCTGTAAGTAGAAGTTTGGAAGACCTTATCAATGTTAATAGTGCAGGAATAGAAGATGGAGGTTTTATGGCGACTATTTCAGAACTTAAAGCTTTGTATCTTAAAAGGTTGGAGATGTCCACTATCTATACGCCCGATTCTGAACCTATGAGGGAGATTAACAAGCTTATCAGCGAAGCTAGGGGAAAATCCTATGGCAGATTGAACGATTATTCTTCTGTTTATAATGAACAATTGGCTAAAATAAATGATGATATCAGAAGAGCAGAGCTGGATTTGGTACATTTGCCTGATGACCAAAGGAAATATATAGATATGGAAAGGGAGTATAAGGTCATAGAGACAACCTATAATACATTACTCTCTAAACAAGCTGAAACTCAACTGAGACTCGCAACAGCTAAATCTGATTTGACTATCATAGACCCAGCAAAAGACTTGGGACAAGGACCTATTGGACCAAATGTTGCTCTTGTGAAATATGGACTTGTATTTGGTTTTATGCTTATACCATTGTTGCTGATTTTAGTAACAGAGATATTGGATAATAGGGTAAAATCTATAGCAGAGTTATTGGGTGTTGTCAAGATACCTCTTCTAGGTGTTATTGGTAAAAACCTTCATGAAAATAACCTTACAGTCTTGGAACAGCCAAAATCTTCTATTTCAGAGGCTTTTAGGGGAATCAGAGCGAATTTAAGATTTCTTTATAACGAAGATGGAAATAGCAAAGTGATTTTGGTGACTTCATCAGTAGGAGGGGAAGGGAAAACATATTGTTCCATCAATATAGCATCAGTTCTAGGGCTGAGTGGCAAAAAAACTATTTTGCTCGGAATGGATTTAAGAAAGCCTAAAATTTTTGGAGATTTTAAGATAAATAACAAATATGGAATTTCTAATTATCTTTCTGGAGATATAGAGATGCACGAAATTATCAATAAAACTAAAATTCCTGCTTTGGATGTGGCGACTTCTGGGCCGATTCCACCGAACCCTTCGGAGCTTTTGATGAGCGACAAGAACAAGGAGTTTATAGAATTATTGAAAAAAGAGTATGATTTTATTATCATTGACTCGCCGCCAGTAGGATTGGTTGCGGACTCTTTTGAATTGATGAAGCTTACTGATGCCAATGTGTATGTGGTGAGACATGAATATACAGAAAAACACATGCTTAGAATGGTAACAGAGAAGTATCACGCAGAGGAGATTAAGCATCTTGGGCTTATATATAATGATTTTGTATCTAAACAAGGTTATGGTTATGGTTACGGCTATGGTTATGGTTATGGCTACGGCTATGGATATTTCGATGAAGACAAAAATTATGAAGAGCCTACTCTTATCAAAATCAGAAATAAAATCAGAAGTATTCTTGGAAGAAACAAATAAACAAAAAAAGAGCAATTTTTTATTGCTCTTTTTTATATTTCAATATCAACTACATAGCCTTCGTGGTTTCTTATGTTGATAACATTTCCATCTTGGAAACAGAGATATTGACCTTTTATTCCTTGTAAAATACCACTGAACTTAGGATGCTTGTCTAAGGTAAAAGCTAAAATTTTCTCAGGAGCCGTGTATGGGAAATCTATTTTCCAGATTTTTTCTTCATTGATGGCAAATTTTCTACTTTCTATTGGAAAAAGGCTCTCTATTTTATTTCTAAAATCAATTAAATCAATCTCATCTTCATACTCATTTTGGAGCATTTTTCGCCAGTTGGTTTTATCCGAAATGTGCTGTTTCAGAGCAACTTCTATCACGCCTGCTTCGTAGCGGTTTTCGGTTCGTGCGATGGGCAGGGCAAATGTAGCGCCTTGGTCTATCCATCGTGTTGGGATTTGGCTTTCGCGTGTTACGCCCACCTTTACATCGCCTGTATATGCCAAATAGACAATATGAGGCTGAAGCTGAATGTTTTTTTCTATTTCTAAATTTCGCTCCTCTATACCGAGATGAGCAGTGGAAAGCTCTGGTTTTAAGATGGAGTCACTGGCGAAAGGGCTTTCAAAAAAACATTTTTTACAAAATCCCATTCGGAAAACAGGTTCGCTGTTTCCACATTCTACACATTGATAACCAATATGTTGAATGTTTATTTTCTTTCCAAATAACTCATTTAGGTGTATGATGTCTCCTGAAATATTTAGGTAATATTGCACAGGCTCAGCAAGTTGAGTTATCATTTTATTGATTTGTCCTTTGAATAACATCTTCTTTTTTATAAATACAAAAATATAAATTTTATGAATAGAAAAAGCGAGTCATGAAATTGTTATTTTTTTTATACATTTGCAGTTTTAAAAAAGATAATGAAAAGGATATTTATTTTACTAGGGTTTGTAGGATTGACAAACATTTATGCACAAAAAGGAAGAGTTGGAGTTAATACAGACACTCCTAAAGCTACATTAGACATCAATGGTAGTTCAGTAGATAACATAAAAGGTATCTTGATACCAAGAGTAACTGCGGCAGAAATGAAAACTATGTCAGGACATACAAATTTTGGAGTGCATCAACATTCAAATCTTGTATATCTTACTGACACTATGCCAACAACAGACCAGACAGATAAACATGAATATGTAACAGATGAGGGATTCTACTATTGGAATAATACAGCTTTAAAATGGATCCCTCTTAATGACCTTAGATATGTAGGAAGAGGAAATCATATAACCATGGATGCTGGAAAAAATGGAACTTCACTTCCTGCAGGGAGCAATAATATAGGAATAGGAAAAGGAAGTCTTAATGCGAATACTGGGTCAAATAATATTGCAGTAGGTGCTAGTGCTCTTCTGAAAAATACTTCAGGAAGTGGAGCTGTTGCTATAGGTACCAATGCTCTTATAAGAAATACTAAAGGAAAGAATAATATTGCTATTGGAACTAATACTCTTACACAAAATACAGAAGCAGATAATAATATTGCTATTGGTATCACAGCATTAAATCTTAATACAGAGGGAACTAATAATGTTGCCATAGGAGGAGAGGCTCTTACTAATAACAAAAAAGGGAAAAATAATATTGCTCTTGGACCAAATACACTCAGGCAAAATGTAGATGCAGATAATAACTTTGCTATTGGTCTGAATGCTCTTGAGGCAAACACAATAGGACAAGCTAATATGGCGGTTGGTAATGGAGCTCTTTCACGAAATACAAATGGTGGATATAATATGGCATTTGGATATAATACCATGCCTCTAAACGAAGGAGGTTCTTATAATATTGCATTAGGATATAATTCTGCTAACCAAATTGTAAATGGAAATTATAATACAGTAATAGGAACAGGAGGTTCGTATATAAATAATGGAAATGGGAATATTAGCATAGGAAATTCTGGAGATGGTACAGATACAGCATCATTAGATAATATCATTGCTATAGGTCATGGCATTACACCTACTACAGATAATACTATCGTTTTAGGAAATAGTACAGCAACAGGGCCAAAAGTAGGAGTGGGAACTTATACTCCTCAGGCAAAATTAGATGTTAATGGAGACATCAGAGTAGGAGGGACTACAGCGTCTTGTTCAGCGGCTAATGAAGGAGCTATCCGCTATGAATCTTCATCAAAGAAATTCCAAGGGTGTGATGGTTCTAACTGGATTTCTCTTCACTAAAAAATAAAATTCAACAAGCATAGAAGTTTCTTTTAAAAGAAACTTCTTTTTTTTATACTTTTGTATATCTAAAAAATATGAAATGACATATCTCATTACAGGAGGAAGTGGTTTTATTGGTTCTCATCTGACAGAATATTTGCTAAAAAACGGACATTCTGTCATCAATGTAGATAATTTTGATGATTTTTATCATTACAAAATTAAAATAGAAAATACTTTGGAGAGTGTAAATTCTTCCGAAGAATTTGATTATAAAAATAAAGAATCTGATATTCAAAATCTGATAAATAAAACAAAATCTGATAATTATCAGTTGTATTATCAAGACATTCGTGATGTAAATGGTTTGAAACAAATTTTTCAAAACCATCATATAGATGTAGTGATACATTTGGCGGCTCTGGCTGGTGTGCGCCCTTCCATAGAGAGGCCTATGGAGTATGCAGAGGTCAATATATTAGGCTCTATGAATATTTTTGAGCTCTGTAAAGAATTTGGAGTTAAAAAAATCGTATGCGCTTCATCATCAAGTGTTTATGGTAATAATGAGAAAGTTCCTTTTTCTGAAACAGATAATGTAGACCGCCCTATTTCTCCCTATGCAGCCACTAAAAAAAGTGTAGAAATTATAGGACACACTTACCATCATTTGTATGGAATAGATATGATTCAGTTGAGGTTTTTCACTGTTTATGGACCTCGCCAGCGCCCTGATTTGGCTATTCATAAATTTACTAAAATCATCTCCGAAAATGGAAAAATCCCGTTCTATGGCGATGGAACGACTGCTCGTGATTACACTTTTATAGATGATATTATAGATGGAATTGCTAAATCTGCCCAATATTTAGAGAACAACCAAGGAGTATATGAAATCATAAATCTTGGTGAAAATGAGGTGGTTATGCTTAAAGATATGCTGTCAGAAATTGAGCAGAATTTGGATAAAAAAGCAGTTTTGGATAAGTTACCAATGCAACCTGGTGATGTCAAAAAAACCAATGCTGATATTACAAAAGCAAAGACATTAGTAAAATACTCTCCGAAAACCAACTTCCAAAATGGCATAAAAAAATTTGTGGAATGGTTTTTGAGAAAAAAAACATTAAATTTGTAGAAAATTAAAATAATAGTATGTACTGGACATTAGAATTGGCATCTTATCTTAGTGATGCCCCTTGGCCGATGACTAAAGCAGAGTTGATTGATTATGCTATCAGAACAGGAGCTCCGATGGAGGTTGTGGAAAATTTACAAGCAATTGAAGATGAGGGAGAAATCTACGAAAGCATAGAGGAGGTTTGGTCAGACTACCCAACGGATGAAGACTTCCTTTGGAATGAAGACGAATACTAAAAAATAATGACAGAAAGTCTCACAGATTCTCTGTTATATTTATATATAAAAAGCAGAAATATAGTTAAATAAATACAAAAACCAATGGTAAAAACTATTGGTGTAGATAAGTTATGAGTTTTTTTAATAAGATTTTAAAAAGCTTTTTGGGAGATAAAAACCAAAGAGATTTAAAGGAAGTTGGTAAAATTGTCGCAAAAATAAAGAAAGTAGAACCTGTAATCAGAGAACTTTCCGATGATGAACTGCGAGGAAAGAGCAGGGAGTTTAGAGGAAAAATAAAAACTGCAACAGCAGATATATCCACTCAGATAGAGCAGATAAAAGAGCAGATAAAAACTACAGCCAATATTGATGAAAAAGAAGTATTATTCACTAAAATAGAAACTTTACAGAAGGATGCTTATCAAATAGAGGAAAAAGTTCTTAATGAAATTCTTCCTGAGGCTTTTGCTGTTCTTAAAGACACAGGGCGCCGATGGGCAGAGAACGGACAGATTGTAGTACAGGCTACGGACAGAGATAGAGAGCTGGCAGCGACAAAGGATTTTGTAGAAATACAAGGCGACAAAGCTGTTTGGAAAAATAAATGGAACGCAGCGGGAGCTGACATCACATGGGATATGGTGCATTATGATGTACAGTTCATAGGAGGAGCTGTATTACATGGTGGAAAAATCGCAGAGATGGCAACGGGAGAAGGAAAAACATTGGTAGGAACACTGCCTATCTATCTGAATGCGCTACCAGGAAGAGGAGTGCATGTGGTTACTGTGAATGACTACCTTGCGAAAAGGGACTCTGCGTGGATGGGACCGCTTTATCAGTTCCATGAGCTTACGATAGACTGTATCGATAATCACCAGCCTAATACAGATTCCAGAAGAAATGCATATGCATGTGATATTACTTATGGAACGAATAATGAGTTTGGTTTTGACTATCTGAGAGATAACATGGTGAACTCGCCAGATGAGCTAGTTCAAAGAGAGCTAAACTACGCCGTAGTGGATGAGGTAGACTCTGTCTTGATAGATGATGCGAGAACGCCTTTGATTATTTCAGGGCCTGTTCCTATGGGTGATAGACACGAATTTGATGTTCTAAAACCATCTGTGGATAGAGTAGTAGAAGTTCAGAAAAAAGTAGTTTCTACGATTTTTAATGAAGCTAAAAAACTAATTGCACAAGGAAATACAAAAGAAGGAGGTTTCAAATTACTCCAAGTATATAGAGGTCTTCCGAAAAACAAACACTTGATAAAGTTCCTTTCTGAGGATGGAAATCGTGTTTTGCTTCAAAAAACAGAAGCCCAATATATGCAGGACAACAGCCGTGAGATGCATAAGGTGGACAAGGACTTGTATTTCGTGATTGATGAGAAGAATAACCAAATAGACCTTACAGACAAAGGTGTGGAATATATGTCTCAAGGGAATTCAGATCCTAATTTCTTCGTTCTTCAGGATATAGGGACAGAGATAGCGGAATTAGAGGCTAAAAACCTTTCTAAAGAAGAAGAATTTGCTGCAAAGGATGAATTACTCAGAGAATTTGCAATTAAATCTGAAAGAGTTCACACACTTAATCAATTGCTAAAAGCCTACACACTTTTCGAAAAAGACGACCAATATGTGGTGATGGATGGCGAGGTAAAAATCGTGGATGAGCAGACAGGGCGTATCATGGAAGGTCGCCGTTATTCAGATGGGCTTCACCAAGCTATAGAGGCTAAAGAAAATGTGAAAATCGAGGCGGCAACTCAAACTTTCGCGACCATCACTCTACAAAACTATTTCCGTATGTATAACAAACTGTCTGGAATGACAGGTACAGCGGAAACAGAGGCAGGAGAGTTTTGGCAGATTTATAAATTAGATGTGGTTGTTATCCCTACCAATAGACCTATTCAGCGAATAGACAAACAAGATTTGGTATATAAAACCAACAGAGAGAAATACAATGCTGTAATAGAAGAAATAGAAAGACTTACGGCTCAGGGAAGACCTGTGCTGGTGGGAACTACTTCGGTGGAAATTTCACAATTGCTATCAAGAGCATTGAGTTTGAGAAAGATACCGCACCAAGTATTGAATGCTAAACTGCACAAAAAGGAAGCGGAAATCGTAGCAGAAGCTGGTAAGCCGAGTGTAGTTACTATCGCAACCAACATGGCAGGGCGTGGAACGGATATCAAACTGCAAGACGAAGTGAAAAAAGCAGGAGGATTGGCGATTATCGGTACCGAAAGACATGATTCACGCCGTGTGGATAGACAGCTTAGAGGTCGTGCAGGTCGTCAGGGAGATCCAGGAAGCTCTCAGTTCTATGTTTCTTTGGAGGATAATCTGATGCGTCTTTTCGGTTCGGAGAGAATTGCAAGAATAATGGATGGAATGGGACATAAAGAAGGTGAATATATCCAAAGTTCTATCATCACAAAATCTATCGAAAGAGCTCAGAAAAAAGTAGAGCAGAATAACTTCGGTATCAGAAAAAGATTGCTAGAGTATGATGATGTGATGAATAAGCAGAGAGATGTAATCTATAAGAGAAGAAAAAATGCGCTCTTTGGAGACCATCTAAAGTATGATATAGAAAATATGATCTATGATACTGCTGCAGCTATCGTATCACAAACTAAACCGACGGCTGATTACAAGACATTTGAGTACGAGGTGATTAAGTATTTCACTATGGAAATACCTGTTACTGAGCAGGAGTTTAATAATAAGCAAGTGTCAGAATTAGTGGATATTGTTTATCAAAAAGCATCCGAAGATTATAAAATGAAACTTCAAGTGTTGAAAGAGAAAGCGTTCCCTATTATTGAGAATGTTTATAATCAGCAAGGTTCTTTATTTAAGAATATTCAGGTGCCGTTCTCAGATGGACATAGAATGCTGAACATCGTGACAGACCTGAAAGAAGCGTATGAAAGCCATTGTGATAGCTTAATTACAGATTTTGAGAAGAATATTTCTCTTGCAATTATCGATGAAAACTGGAAATTGCATTTGAGAGAGATGGATGATCTTCGCCGTTCTTCACAAGGTGCTGTTTATGAGCAGAAAGACCCGCTGGTAATTTACAAACAGGAATCTTTCCATTTGTTTAGCGAGATGGTGGACAATGTAAATAAACAAATCGTTTCATTCTTATTTAAAGGAGAAATGCCAGTAAATAACAATCAATAAAAACAATAAAGAGCAGCTGAATTATGGCTGCTCTTTCCTTTATAAAATGAAATTACCAAAGTCTGAACTCAGAAAAATCTACACAGAAAAAAGAAAATCTATGTCTTCCGCAGAGGTGGAGGATTTGTCCAAAAGTATTTTTAAGCAGTTTTTGGGAACATTTGATATGTCAAAAGTCAAAAATGTGCATATTTTCCTTCCGATTAAACAGAAAAACGAAGTTTCTACTTGGGATTTTATCGAATATTTTTGGGATAAAGGAATATCGGTATTTGTTCCTAAAATGGCACAAAACGAAATAAAAACTATCCAGCTGAAACCAGACACGCCGCTGAAAGAAAACGGCTGGGGAATTCTAGAACCAGAGGATGATTTTGTGGAAGATATTAAATATGATATCGTTATAACGCCACTGTTATATTGTGATAATCAAGGAAATAGAGTAGGCTATGGCAAGGGGTTTTATGATATGTTTTTTTCAAAAATAGACCGTAGCGCCCTGAAAGTGGGAGTTAGTTTTTTCCCACCAGTGGCATTGATATCGGATGTTTCTGAGCAGGATGTTCCCTTGGATTACTTGGTAACTCCTACGGAGGTGCTGTCTTTTATATCAAAATCAATAAAGTAGAACTTGAATTCTTTCACGAATTTTACAGGAGATTTCTTGAGGATGTAGCTGGCTTTTTTATCAAAAAAACCAATACTTTTTTTACCTTTTGTGGTGTATTCGACTGTAAAATTAGCGATATTAAGAGTGTCTTTATCGGTAATTTCCTCATTGATTTCAAGATTTATAACTCGTATATTTTTTACTTTTAGGCTGTCTAATTCAGCAATGAGAGGTTTTATCTTGATAGAATCAGGCGATAAAAAATAGCTGTTGATTTGGTTATAAATCAGCGAATCTACTCCTGTATTCCTATTCCCAGAGGCATAGATAGCAGACAGGTCCAACAGTTCCTGAATCTTTTGTTTTGTGATGTTATTGATTGCCTGCGCACTATCCATTTTTATGGAAGGATAGGAGGTCTTGTTATGGTGTTTTATTTTATCCAAATCGCTCATTTCTTCAGTCTCTTTTTTAGAGCAGGAAAAAACAAAAAGGCAAGAAATGATGATGAGAAATGACAATTTAATTTTTTTCATTGTTTTCAATTTTGAATTTAATAGCAATAATCTTTCCATTTTCGATTTTGGTGTCGAGAACCTTGAGGTTTCGTAAGGACTGGGTAGGTGTGGTTACCAGACCGATGTATTTCTGTTTACTAAGTGTTTCTACTCCATATATTTCATTGTCAAATATCTGGTATATCAGAGCATTGTCACTGATTAGGTGATTTAGTTTTTGCTGTCTGTTTTTAATATGTTCTAGGGATGAATTATCCTTATCCTTTGTTGAATAATAATAAAGCATAAGCGCGTAATCGTCTGGTTTTAAGGCAATATGCTCAACTTCTGGTGCATCTTCTAGATTTCTAAAAATTTCTACTTTTTCGTACAGAGGAGTACTCACTTCCATTCGTAAAGTTTTATCTTTCGTATTGATATAGAAACATTCGCCAGGGTTTACTTTATAGAGAATAGGAGATTCTTTTTCCTTGATTACTTTTATGTTTATTGTGCTTTGGATAGCTGTTCCTCTGTCTGCATCTGTAAAGCAGAATTGGTAAGATTTTTTGAACAAACTGTCAGAATACAATAAAACTATGATAAATAAAGCCAAAACAGCAGAAGTAATCACCCATATATAGGCTTTTATACTAGAAAATGATGATTTCTTATTGGGTTGGTTTTCAGTGATTTTTGTATCTAGTAAAGATGTAGTGTTTTCTATTTTTTCTTCAAGTTCAGGCTCTGGTAAGGATTCGACCTCATCTTCTAAATCTACTGCTTCTTCAGAGAAACTTTTTTTAAATTCATACCAAGACTGGTATCCTATATATGCTGAAAACATATTCAACATGTCTATTCTTGGCAGCTTATCTATGTTTGTAGATTTGAAATAGGTGTAAAAAGTCTTTTCACTGATACTTCCTTTGACTTTTTTTCTTAAATCTTCTTGAAAATATACAATGTCTATTCCCTTCCATTGAGAAATATCCTCCTCGGAAGGGCTGTGATTCTTCAAATATTCTATCTGAATTTCCTTTTTTAATCGCTCAAAACACTCTAAATCCAAATTATTCAAAACACGAATTTATATTTAATTCACTGATTGTCAGTATTCTTTATTTGTAAAATATTTTACAAAGATATTACAATTATTTTTCATAGGCAATTTTTTTTCTCAGCATATCTTTGCCTTGTTGATTTGATGTTCAGATTAACAAGTTGAGTCAAGAAATTTAATTTTAACCTTTTAAAAAATTTTTATTATTATGAAAAAGTCATTATTCGCAGCTGCTGTTGTAGCATTAGCATTAGTATCTTGTAACAAAAAAGCTGAAGAAGTAAAAGATGCTGTTGATTCTACAGCTCAAGAAACTGCTGCTGCTGCTGATTCTACTGCTGGTGCTGCTGTTGATTCTGCTACTGTTAAAGCAGAAGAAGTTAAAGAAGAAGTTGCTGCTAAAGCAGAAGAAGTTAAAGATGCTGCTGCTGCTAAAGTAGAAGAAGGAGCTGCTAAAGTAGAAGCTGCTGCTAAAGAAGTTAAAGAAGAAGTTAAAAAATAATTTAACTCTTAAACAACAATTAAAAATCTCTCACTAATTTTAGTGAGAGATTTTTTGTCTTAGTATTTCGTAGCAGCTTATAGCGACAGCGTTGCTTAGATTGAGAGAGTCTATCGTTCCTGCCATTGGGACTATGATGTTTTCTCCTTTACCTCTCCAAAAATCACTCAAGCCAGAATGCTCTGTTCCGAATACGATGGCTGATTTTCCAGTCAGATTCTTTTCGTTTATCCCTTTGGAGTCGGTGTTCATTATTGTAGTAAATATCTGAAAATCATTCTTTTTCAAGAAATTAACCACTTCTTGATTTTCTGCCTGAAAGAAATTCATCCCAAAGAGACAGCCCACACTGCTTCGGATAACATTAGGATTATAAAAATCTGTTCTAGAATCCGTGATGACAAGAGCATCTATCCCAAAAGCCTCACAGCTGCGCAAAACCGCTCCTAAATTCCCAGGTTTTTCTATGCTTTCCAGCACTATGATGGAGGAATTCGCTTTTGGTTTAAAATCATTCAGAGAGGTTTCTTTTTCTTTGTAAATACCGATAATTCCTTCGGAAGAGCCTCTGTAAGCTATTTTTTCATAAACTTCGCGAGAAACCAGATTTATTTTCCCTTTTGGGAAATCTGTCCTGAAAATATCTTCGCAAATAAAGAATTCCACCGCCTCAAAATCAAATTTCAAAGCCCTTTCGTTTTCTTGTCTTCCTTCTGCAGCGAATATCTTGAGTTTCTTTCTCTCATTATTTTTAGTGAGAATTTTGGTTAGTTTTTTTATTTTCTCGTTTTGAAGACTTTGTATAATCATGATTTTTTATTCATTGGTTGGTTCAGAATTGTCAATCAAACTCTGTGGAAGCTCTTTTTTGTTTTTTATTCCCAGAGATTTCATCTTTTGGGTCTGTGTGATGAGGTTGTCCCTTCCGCTGTGCAACTGTTTGTAAGCCTCTGTATAGGAAGCTTTTGCTTGGTCTATATTTTTGCCAACTTTTTCAAGGTTTTCCACAAAATTCACAAATTTATCATAGAGTTTGGCGCCTCTTTCTGCGATTTCTATGGAATTTCTATTTTGATATTCTCGTTTCCAAAGGTCTGCTATCAGTTTTAAAGAAGTGATAAGGTTGCTCGGATTCAGCAGTAAAATTCTTCGTTCATAGGCGTAGTTCCAGATGTTTTGGTCGGCCTGCATTGCTGCGATATAGGCTGGCTCGCTCGGGATAAACATCATCACGAAATCCAAGGATTTTCCATAGTCATCATACGCCTTCTGCGAAAGCTGCTGAATGTGGTTTTTCACCGAAGCCAAATGCTGGTTTAGTTTTATTTGATAGACTTCTGGGTCGGTTTCATCTACCAGCTCTGTGAAAGCAGTGAGCGAAACTTTTGAGTCTATTATCACATTTCGTTCATCAGGATATTTTATCACGGCGTCAGGGCGCATTTTCTTTCCTGAAAATTCGGAAAACAGGGCTTTGTTGTCCTCATTTCGCAGTTCGTGTTCTAGGAAATACTCTCGCCCTTTTACTAGACCAGATTTCTCTAAAATACTCTCCAAAATCATTTCGCCCCAGTTTCCCTGCGTTTTGCTTTCTCCTTTTAGGGCGCGGGTCAGCCTTTTGGCATCTTCGGAAATCTGCTGGTTTAGAGAGGCGAGTTCTTTCACTTTTTCGCCGAGAGAGAAGCGTTCTTTCGCCTCTTTGTCATAGGTTTCGTTTACTCGGTTTTTTAGTTCTATTATTTTTTCTTGGAACGGATCCAAAATATTTTTTAGGTGAGTTTGGTTCAGGTTCGTGAATTTCTCAGTTTTTTCTTCTAAAATTTTATTGGCAATGTTTTCAAAATGGAGTTTGCTTTCCTCTTGTAGTTTTTGGGAAAGGTTTTTCTGCTCTTCCATGGAGCTTTGCAGATTTTTGTTTTCTGCCGAAAGTTCAGATATTTTAGCAATATTCTTTAGGCTCTCTTGATTTAGATTAGAAATATTTTGATTTAAATTTTCATTTGTTTTTCGCAGTTCTGCGATTTGTTCGTTTTGAAGGTCTTTCTCTGCTGAGATTTTTATAAGCTGGTTTTCGGTGGTGTTCAGCTTTTCCCTTTGGTTAGCAGAAAATTCTCTTTCTCCTTTAATCTGTTCTAAAAGTTCATCGATTTTGCCTTCTGCATTGCTGAGTTCAGTTTCTTTTTTAACGAAATTTTGCTGTAATTCCTCAAAGATATTTCGAGAAATTAGAGAAGATTTTAATGCAAAATATACAGCTGCACCGCCTATAATGAGACCCAGCCCAAGCCCTAAAAATAGATAAAACATGCCTTAATTTTTTAAACTCCGAAAAGTACAAATAAAGAATTAGAAAATAAAATTTTAAAAAGCATATCTTTGCAAAAATTTGAAATTCATCAATGACAAAAACAGGAAGAATAGAACTAATGGCACCTGCGGGAGATTTTACTTCTTTGCAGGCAGCTTTGGATAATGGAGCAGATTCAGTGTATTTCGGTGTGGAACAGCTTAACATGAGAGCAAGGGCTTCCATGAACTTTACCCTTGATGACCTGCCAGAAATCAGCAGAAGATGTAAGGAAAAAGGCGTGAGAACTTACCTTACGCTCAATACGATAATCTACGACCACGACCTCTCCATCATCAAAACTCTTTTGGATAGAGCCAAGGCGGCAGACCTTACGGCTGTAATTGCGATGGATCAGGCTGTAATCGCCTATGCAAGGCAGATAGGTATGGAGGTGCATATTTCCACGCAGATAAATATTACCAATATAGAAACGGTTAAATTCTATGCGCTCTTTGCGGATACGATGGTGATGAGCCGAGAACTCAGCGTCACTCAGGTAAAGAAAATCTGTCAGCAGATAGAAAAAGAGCAGATAAAAGGACCTTCTGGTAATTTGGTAGAAATAGAGATTTTCGGGCATGGTGCGCTTTGTATGGCGGTTTCTGGGAAATGCTATCTAAGTCTTCACTCTCACAATTCATCTGCAAATAGAGGAGCGTGCAAGCAAAACTGCCGTAAGAAATATACCGTGATAGATCAAGAAAGCGGTTTTGAAATAGAATTAGACAACGAATATATGATGTCGCCAAAGGATCTTTGTACCATTAATTTCCTTGACCAAATCGTAGATGCAGGAGTGAAAGTCCTTAAATTAGAAGGACGGGGCAGAGCGCCAGAATATGTGGCAACGGTTACCAAATGTTATCGTGAGGCGATAGACTCCATAGCCGATGGCACCTATTCCCAAGAAAAAGTAGCAGACTGGATGAGCCGATTAGAAACAGTCTATAATCGTGGTTTTTGGAGTGGTTACTACCTTGGGCAGAAACTGGGCGAGTGGTCGCCAAACCCTGGTTCTAACGCCACACAGAAAAAAGTCTACATTGGAAGAGGAACGCACTATTACCCAAAAACCAGCATTGCGGAATTCCTTATAGAAGCATTTGATCTGAATGTAGGCGATAAGGTTCTTATCCAAGGGCCTACCACAGGTTCCCAAGAAATGGTTGTAGAAAGTATGATGGTAGAAGATAAAGGCGATAGCCAAAAAGCAACCAAGGCGGATGTGGTTACTTTCAAAACGGATTTCCGTGTAAGACCAAGCGACAAACTCTACAAAATAGTAAAAAACGATACAATAGCTTAGCGCAGTCCTCTCCTTTTTAGGAGAGGTTTTTACTTTTTTTGTTATTGGATTATGGAATTTTGTCTTTAGAATTAAATAAAAAATATACGAAGACTTGAATAAAGTCGTAATTACTTCCAAAGTGACCACAAAAAGGAAAACAGAGTAAAGAAATTTTAAAATTATTTATTACCTTCGCATCAAAAATAAATGGTAATCGTTACACTACAAAGGGAGAAATGCATAGGCTGTAACTATTGTGCAGAGTTTGCTCCTGAATACTTCCGAATGTCTAAAAAAGACGGAAAATCCGTTCTGCTGAAATCCGTAGAGAAAAAAGGTTTTCACACCTTAAAAACACCGATAGAAGATGCCTATGAACCTTGCGAAAAGGCAGCAAAGGCATGCCCTGTGAAAATAATCTCTGTAAAATCTATCTAAAAATAGTTTCAAAATATCTTTTTGGGAAATGGAAGTGTTAGACAATGTCTTTTTTAATTCGTATCAGCGCGAGATAGTGGCAACTATCGTGATGTTGCTTTTTTCTTTGCTTATTAGGTTTGTGATTTCTACTTTGGTGGGTAGATTTGGGAAGAAATCTGGGTTTTCAAAACCCAGAATCAGGCTGGTTCTGAAATACATAGACTTTCTTATAAGTATTTTTATAATCCTGACTTTGGTTCCTGTCTGGGGAGTGGAGCGAAAGCAGGCGTTTCTGGTGATTTCTTCTATTTTTACTGTGATAGGCGTGGCGATGTTTGCCCAGTGGTCTATTTTGAGTAATATCACAGCGGGGATTATTATTTTCTTTTCGTTTCCATTTAGAATAGGAGACAAAATAAAAATTCTGGACAAAGATGTCCCGATAGAAGCCGAAATAATAGACATAAGGCTGCTGTATACACTCCTAAAAACTGATAGTGGAGAGCGAATTTCCTACCCAAACAACCTGTTCCTGCAAAAAGGAACGGCTATTGTTAGTAAAAACTAAAGCTCGGTTTGTTGTTTTAATAAACTTTTTAAAAGGGCGATTTGCTCATCTTTTGCTTGTATGAGTTTTTCATAAACATCTTTGTTATCTTGATATAAGTTTTGAACTTGTTGATGTCCAACGCTGTTTTCCTTAATATCTTGATTATAAACAGTTTGTTTATTTAATTCCAATATTTCTGCAACATCTGTTTCTAGTAGTTTGGCAATCATAAAAAGTCTTTCTACACTTATTTTTGTGGAATTACTTTCTAGTTTAGCATATGAAGCTTGCGTAAGGTCTAATTCGTGAGCCATATATTCTTGGCTGTAGCCTTTCAGTTCTCTGTATTTTCTAATATTTTTCCCAATAATGTCATTATTCATAATAAGATTTATTTATTCGCAAATATAATAAAATATTCTTAAAAGTAATGATTGTTTTTGGGTTAAATATACTTACTTTGTATAAAAATAAAGATATGTTTATAGAATTATTAACGGAAGAAGAACAAAAAATCTTCTTAAAATTAGCTTTAGAATTAGAGAAAGTTTCTGAAGAGCGTTGCGAAAGAACAAAAGAAAAGTTAAACGCATTTGTGTCTAGAATTGTAAAAGAATCAGAAGGTGATGTAGAAGAGTTAAATATTGATTTAGCAAGATTAGAGAGACCATTAGCAAAGAAAATTGTTTTATTAGAACTAATAAGCGTAGGCTATGCAAGTGGTGATTATTGTGATAAAGAACGAGCATACCTTAGAGATGTGGCAGGAAAAATAGGGGTAGATAGTGAGAAGTTAGGACAAATAGAAGATTGGGTACAAGGATTTATATCACATATCGGTAGTGGTGCAAGTATAGTAAATAACTAAAATAATAAATATTATGAGAATTAGAAAACCACAAGGAAAGATTGTTTGGGTTCCTATTGCAATAGCAATTGCTAAAGCAGTGCTTGATACAGCAGCTCAAAATCAAGGAAAACCTAAAAAGTAAATTTACTTTAAGAAAAAACTCCACTCGTTTTAGAGTGGAGTTTTTTACGCCCTCCAAAAATCCCTATCCAAACTTCGGTATTGTATGGCTTCGGAGATGTGGGCAGGACTGATGTTTTCAGAATCATCTAAATCTGCTATGGTTCGGGCTACTTTTAGGATTCTATCATAGGCACGAGCGGAGAGATTTAGTTTTTCCATGGCGTTTTTTATCAGCTGCTGACAGGTGCTGTCCAGATCGCAGTATTTTTCAATTTCTTTCGGACCCATTTGGGCATTGTAGTTGATATCCAACTCTTTATATCGTTGGGCTTGTATCTCTCTGGCTTTCAGCACGCGGTTTCGTATTTCTATACTGCTTTCGCCTTTTCTTTTTTCTGCAAGTTGCTCAAACTCTACTTTCTGGACTTCTATATGAATGTCTATTCTGTCCAAAAGCGGCCCAGATAGCTTGTTCATATATCTCTGCATTTCGGTCTGGGAAGAGGTATTGTTCGGGTCATCAGGGAAATAGCCCGAAGGACTCGGGTTCATACTTGCCACCAGCATAAAACTTGATGGATAATTTACCGAAAATCTCGCTCTGGAAATCGTTACCTCGCGGTCTTCCAAAGGCTGTCGCATTACTTCCAAAACAGCTCTTTTAAACTCAGGGAGCTCATCGAGGAAAAGAACTCCATTGTGCGCAAGTGAAATTTCACCAGGCTGAGGATAGGTGCCGCCGCCCACTAGAGCAACATCAGAAATGGTGTGATGAGGTGAGCGGAACGGGCGAACGGTCATCAGTGAGGTGTTACTGCCCATTTTCCCTGCTACGGAGTGGATTTTAGTGGTTTCTAGGGCTTCTTTCATCGTGAGAGGAGGCAGAATGCTGGGAACTCTCTTGGCGAGCATGGTTTTTCCACTCCCTGGAGGGCCTACGAGAATGATGTTGTGCCCGCCAGCTGCAGCCACTTCCATGGCTCTTTTGGCGGTTTCTTGCCCTTTTACTTCCGAAAAATCATAGGGAAATTCATTGATTTTATTTTGAAACTCCTTGCGAGTGTCTATTTCGGTTTTTTCCAAATCTCTTTCTCCATTGAAAAAGTCAATA
This sequence comes from uncultured Riemerella sp., assembly GCA_937890925.1. Taxonomy (GTDB): domain Bacteria; phylum Bacteroidota; class Bacteroidia; order Flavobacteriales; family Weeksellaceae; genus JABCPE02. Next base: position 819 of record CALAEK010000052.1, on the reverse strand, counting down.
ACCTCTTTGATGTTTTCCACACCGTAAACATCTAGATTATTCACTATTGCAGCCTCTTGGGTATTTTGTTTAGGTAAAATAATTCCTTTAAAGCCTTCCTCTCGCGCCTTTATTGCAATCGGCAAAACGCCCTTTATCGGTTGTAATCCGCCATCGAGGGAGAGTTCCCCCATGATGATGTATTGGTCTAAATTTTCGGCAAAAATTTTATCCGAAGCCGCCAAAATCCCAATCGCAATGCTTAGGTCATACGCAGAACCTTCTTTGCGAAGGTCAGCAGGCGCCATATTGATGGTAATTTTCTTGCCAGGGAGCTTGTGTCCTACATTTTTCAGGGCAGCCGAAATACGGTGGCTGCTTTCCTTGATGGCATTGTCAGGAAGCCCCACGAGATGATAGCCCACTCCTTGGTCTACATTTACTTCTATCGTGATGGTCTGGGCAGAAACTCCATGTATGGCACTGCCAAAAACTTTGACAAGCATAATATAAAAATTACGATTTTAACAAATTTCTTATTTTATCATTCCCAAAATAATCATGGATAAATATAGGGAAAGCACTTAATACACTAACTTCATTATTTTTATCAATAAATTTTTTCTTTTGATTATTAAATATTTCTAATTGAGAATAGATTTGGGGCGGAAAAGAATAATTATCATTGATAATATAATTCATTTTGTATAGATGGGTTTGTATTAATTCTTTCCATATGGATTTATCATATTTATTGATTTGAATATATTTTTTATCACTGTTTTCAGAAACTATATGTTTGTAATTTTTTATTTTACAATCTATTATAACATTATTTAG
>CALAEK010000051.1 GCA_937890925.1 uncultured Riemerella sp. | reverse complement strand
TTTTAAAATAACACAAAATGTGTTATTTTTTTTATTTTGATAATATTATTTTGTGAAAAAATAGCTTTTTGGAAAGAATCAACAAATATGTTAAATATCATAAACTAAAAAATGAGAAAAATATTGTATTCTCATAAATAATCTCTACATTTGTTACATCAAAAAAGGATAAGAAATAAAGTCCAAATGAAAAGAATAAGAATTCATAAAGTAGTATTTCAAATGTTAGTTGTAATGGTCATGACCAGTTCATTACAGATGCTTTTGAAAAATGGTTCTGCCACAAAGGGTGGAAACGCTATGGGGGCTAAAAAAATATCCTTAGCTGATATTACAGAAGGAGATGACTCTACAGAAGGAGTGCTAAAAGTTAAATACTTTGATGATGGAGCGGATAAAATATTTGAAAATAATAATAACAAAATTCTAAACACTATAAATAGTCAGCATATATCCTTTAATTCTCAATCTGCTGAATATTCAAAACCTCAATTATTCTTACTTTACCGATCTTTGAAAGTAGACTGCTAGATTCTTTTGGGATATATCTTGAAAGGAGTTTAGAGAAGAAAAGATTTGTAAAATGCATGAGATTTATTTAGTCAAAAATATTTTTGACAGAATACAGGAGGAATTTCCAGAAAAATATGAAGATGTTTCAAGTGTTCATTTAAAGGTAGGTTTGCTAAGCAATGTACAGCCTATTCTTATCCAGAATGCTTATAAAGCTTATGTGATGGAGTGTCCAGAGTTTTATCATACAGAGTTGGTAGTAGATGTGCTTCCTGTGCTGATAAAATGCGAAGAATGTGGAGAAGTCACGGAAGTAAAACAGAATAAATTTGTATGTGGTAATTGTGGGCATCCTACAAGGAACATAATACAAGGAGAGGAGTTATATATTAATGAAATAAATTTTAGGAAAAATGAGTGAAGTTAAACCAAAATCATCAAGACTTACAGCAGGAAGCATAGATACAGAGCATGTATCACTTAACTTGCTGAAAGCAAACGATTTTGTTGCGGGAACAATTCGTGAGAAATTAAAAGATATATTGGTAATTAATGTTTGTTCTTCGCCGGGGAGTGGAAAAACTACTCTAATGCAGAAGACAGGAGAGTTACTAAAAGGAAAAGCAAAAATGTCTGTACTAGTGGGAGACCCAGAAACAGATAGAGATGCACAAAGAATGAAGGATGTAGGAATAGATGCTCTTCAGATCGTGACAGGAGGAATGTGTCACATAGAAGCACAGATGATCTTACAGGCGATAGACCATATGGATCTTAGCAACACGGATGTATTGTTCATTGAAAATGTAGGAAATTTAATGTGTCCATCTTCTTTTGACTTAGGCGAGGATTACAGAGTGACATTGATAGCTGTAACAGAAGGAGATGACAAACCAAGTAAATATCCTAAAATGTTCTTAACAAGTGAGTTGATGCTTGTTTCCAAAACAGATTTACTTCCATATCTTCCGTTCTCAGTGGATGCAGTAACAAAAGATGCAAGAAGCGTGAACCCAGATATTGAGGTAATGGAAATCTCAACTCTTACAGATGTTGGCATGGAGAATTGGGTAAATTGGATTCTAGCAAAAATCAAAGAAAAAAAGAAGCTAAGAAATAACAGAAAATAAATATAACGGATTCTAAATTATAACAATTAAAACAGAAAATTATGAAATTGATTAAAACAACGCTTGTTGGGATAGGACAAATCTTCCTACAAGACAATGGTTGGTCTGGATTGCTAATTACAATCGGTATGTTTTTTAGCCACTGGACATTAGGTGTAACTTGCTTCTTGGGAGCTTTGATAGGAACCCTTACAGCAAAAGCATTAAAAGCTAAAGAAGGAGACATAGAGTTTGGTCTTTATGGATTCAACGCAAGTTTGGCTTACATGTGTGTAATGTTCACATTTGCAACTAATGATGCTCACGAAACTTGGACAGCTGCAAGTCCTTTACTTTGGGTTCTTGGAGCAGTAGCAGCAGTGATAGCAACAGTGATCATGCATGTTTTCGTAACTAAAGGATGGACTGCATTTACATTCCCGTTCGTAGTAACATGTTGGGTTCTTTGCTGGGGATTTTCAACCTTTGGAATCTTAGGATTAGAACAAACTACACCAGCATTGCCTGATTACACAGGAACAGTAGATGCTATTACAACTCCATTCTATGGATGGGCAGAAGTAAACTTCGGTGCTAATTTCCTTACAGGAGTGTTCATCTTCTTAGGATTGGCAATCAGCTCACCTTCTGTAGCAATGTGGGGAACAGCAGCTGCAACTTTGGGAGCTTTATTCGCTCACTATGTTCTTAAAATAGATGCCAATTTTTTAGCAAACGGACTTTATTCATTCTCTCCAATCTTGGTAGCGTGTGCATTTGTAACAAAATCAGGAGTATCAAGAGCAGACTTTGTTTACATCGTTGTAGGAGTTCTTTTAGCAGTATTGATTCACAATGGGGTAGGTTCTATTGTTATTAATGGGAAAAATATGGCAACTTACACTATTGGTTTCATCGTAGCAACTTGGATTATGGAAGCTGTTCAAAAAGCAGTGAACAAATCAAACCCAAATACTGAGGAATTAGTAAAATCATTAAATCCTTAATAAAAAAAGAAAATATTCAAAACCTGTGTTTTGATATTGTATAATAACTTAATATTAACATTTTAAATTTTTAATTATGCATTTAGTACCTAGAGAAACTGAGAAGCTAATGCTTTATCTAGCTGGTAAAGTGGCTGAAGACAGAAAAAACAGAGGGTTGAAACTTAACCACCCTGAAACAGTAGCGTATATCGCTCACAAATTAATTGAAGGTGCAAGAGAAGGAAAATCTGTAGCTCAATTAATGCAAGAAGGAACTACATACTTGAGTCGTCAAGATGTAATGGATGGAGTTGCTGAAATGATCCACGATGTGCAAATCGAAGCAACTTTCCCTGACGGAACAAAATTGGTAACAGTACACCACCCAATCCACTAATTTAAACTTCTAAAAAAATTAAAGTTATGAGTAATAATAAATATGTAGTTCCAGGAGAATACATCTTAGCTTCTGGTGACATCGAATACAACGCTGGTAAAAAAGTTCTTAAACTTAAAGTTACTAACACAGGAGATAGACCAATCCAAGTTGGTTCTCACTTCCACTTCGCTGAAACTAACTCTGCACTTGAGTTTGACAGAAAAGCAGCTGAAGCTCACAGATTGAATGTTCCTGCAGGTCTTGCACAAAGATTCGAACCAGGTGAATCTAAAGAAGTAGAATTGATTCCTTACGGTGGAGCTAAATCAGTAAGAGGATTTAGCCTTAGACACCTAGAAAGAAACAAAGAGGCTCTTAATTCACTAAAAAAATAATTATTAACGATTAAAATTTAAAATCATGGCTAAATTAGATAGACAAAAATATGCCTCAATGTATGGACCAACAGTTGGGGACAAAATTAGACTAGCAGATACAGAATTGTTTGCAGAAATCGAAAGAGACTTCACAGTATACGGAGAAGAAAACAAATTCGGTGGAGGAAAAACTTTGAGAGATGGTATGGCTCAGTCAGCTACTCACCTTAGAGATGAGGGAGTGTTAGACTTAGTAATTACTAACGCAACAATTATCGACTACTGGGGAATCGTAAAAGCAGATATCGGTATCAAAGATGGAAAAATCGCTGGTATTGGTAAAGCAGGTAACCCAAATACAATGGATGGAGTAACATCAGGAATGGTTATCGGAGCATCTACAGAAGCATTAGGAGGTGAAGGACACATCTTTACAGCTGGAGGTATCGATACACACATCCACTTCATCTGTCCACAACAAATCGAAACTGCATTAGCAGGAGGTATTACTACATTCATCGGAGGTGGTACAGGACCTAACCACGGAACATTAGCTACAACTATTGCTCCAGGTGCTTGGAACCTAAGAAAAATGTTCGAAGGTTTAGACAGCCTACCAATGAACTTTGGATTGTTCGGTAAAGGAAACTCTTCTTCTGAAGAAGCTCTTGTAGAACAAATCGAAGCTGGTGCTCTAGGTCTTAAATTACACGAAGACTGGGGATCTACACCATCTGCTATCGACTCTTGTTTGACAGTTTGTGATCAGTTAGATGTACAAGCTACAATCCACACGGATACATTGAACGAAGCAGGATTCGTAGAAGATACAATGAGAGCGATCAATGGTAGAACAATCCACACATTCCACACAGAGGGAGCAGGAGGTGGACACGCGCCAGACATCATCACAGTAGCATCATATCCGAATGTATTGCCAGCATCAACAAACCCAACTAAGCCGTTCACAGTTAACACAATTGATGAGCACTTAGACATGTTGATGGTATGCCACCACTTGGATAAAAATGTAAAAGAGGATGTATCTTTCGCAGACTCTAGAATTAGAAGAGAGACTATCGCAGCAGAAGATATCCTTCACGATATGGGAGTATTCTCTATCATGTCATCTGACTCACAAGCAATGGGTAGACCAGGAGAAGTAATCACAAGAACATTCCAGACAGCTGACAAAATGAAGAAGCAATTCGGACCATTGCCAGAAGATGAAGGAACAGGAAATGATAACTTCAGAATTAAGAGATATATTTCTAAAGTAACTATCAACCCAGCGATTGCACACGGTATCCAAAGATACATTGGATCAATCGAAGTTGGTAAGATGGCAGACTTAGTAATGTGGAGACCAGACATGTTTGGTGCTAAGCCAGAAATGATCATCAAAGGAGGTATGGTATCTTACTCTAAAATGGGAGATCCAAACGCATCTATCCCAACTCCACAACCAGTATTCTGGAGACCAATGTTCGGAAGCTACGGAAAAGCAAATACTGAAACTTCAGCATTCTTCGTATCTAAAGTATCTTTGGAAAAAGGAATCGTACAATCTTACGGATTAGGTAAAAAATTATTACCAGCGAAAGGATGTAGAACAGTAGGAAAAGCGGACATGTACCACAATGATGCGATGCCTAAAATTGAGGTAAATCCACAAACACATGAAGTGAAAGTAGATGGTATGCCATGTGTATGTGAGCCAGCAGACAAACTTCCAATGGGACAATTATATTTCATGTTCTAATAGAATTGAAATTTAGAAATAGAACCACCTTTATTAAAAGGTGGTTTTTTGTTATTATTTTGTAAAAAAGTAACAAAAATATTTTTTTATTTGAAATAAGTTTTATAAATTTGTGTCATCAAAATGATAAAGATAACACCTTTAGAATTGTTTTTTTAGTAATCTATTATAATTTAGTCGTTGAAGTCAGAGAGAGGCCCAATAAACTTATAATATCATTTTTAGCTTTGTAATATTTTGGTTTTTAGATGGTTATTGGGCTGTTTCTGATTTATTTTATTGGAAAAATAAAAAGGCTGTTATATATCATATAATTATGATGCTTTTATCTACTTTTTTTATTGTATTTTTGAACTCGTTTAAAATCCCTAATGGATGGAAACGGGATTTTTTATTTTTAATACATTGATAATTTAAAAATGAGCCTATGTTAGTGGTTTCTGAGGTAATTCGAAATGCGAAAGGAGAGGATTTGTCCTCAAAAGAAGTAGATTTTTTTGATATAGAATGGTTTGAATCTACGAGAAAACTTTTGCGCAAAGTCAGTCATAAAGGAGAGGAAGTAGGTTTAAGAATATTGAAAGAAAATCTTAGACTAAAACATCACGATGTGCTATGGGAAGATGGAAATAAAATATTGTTAGTCAATGTACTACCATCTGATGCGGTGGTGGTTCAGCCGAAGACAATGAGAGAAATGGGAACTATATGTTTTGAGATTGGTAATCAGCACATTCCTATTTTTATTGAGAATGATGAGATTATCATCCCTTATGAAGATCCTATTTTTAATTTGCTGAAAAAAGGCGGATATGAGCCGTTCAAAGCACAAAGAATTTTTGAAGATATGCTGAAAGCATCATCTGACCACGAAGCTCCTGCAAAGGATCACAAGATAGACACGGATCAGCTTTTTTCAAAAGTGTTTCCAAAATAAATAAAAAAGACTAAATTATAATAGATAAAAAACAGAAATAAAATGAAGGTAAATTCACTAATAAGTCTATTACACATTGCGGATCCAACTTTGCCGATTGGGGGATATTCTCACTCAAATGGTTTGGAAACCTATGTGCAGAAAGGACTTGTAAACAGTACGGAGACGGCGGCTTTATTTCTTAATAATATGCTGTCCAGCAGTATATTACATAATGATGCGGCTTATGTGAGATTAGCTTATGAAGCTATGAAAGAAAAAGACAGCTACGAAAGAATAGTTGTTTTGGATGAGGAATGTAGTGCGATGAAAAGTCCAAGAGAAATTCGTGAGGCGAGCCACAAACTAGGAACGAGATTGCTGAAAATCTTCATTGAAGAAGGGCAAAAGTGCGATTTCTTGACAAAATTTGGAGACTATGTAACTAAAAATATCAGTGTGGGGAACTATCCTGTGGTATATGGTGCATTGTGCTATTTGATGGAAATTCCTTTGGAAGAAGCGATTACAGCATTTTATTTCTCTACGGCTACAGGTATGGTGACTAACGCGGTTAAGTTGGTTCCACTTGGTCAGCTTGAAGGACAAAAAATTCTTTTTGAAGTGAAAAGAAATATTCCTTCTTGGGTAGAAAAAACCATGAATTTGGAAGAAGATAAAATCGGTCTTTCTAATGTAGGATTTGATTTGAGATCTATGCAGCACGAGAGATTGTATTCAAGATTGTATATGAGTTAAGGATTAAAATTATTGAAGTATAACAAAAAATTATAACAAAATGGAAAATAGAAAATACATTAAAATTGGTGTAGCAGGTCCTGTAGGTGCTGGAAAAACTGCTTTGATAGAAGTTTTATCAAGAAAAATGATGGATGATTATCATGTTTGTGTAATCACCAATGATGTTTATACTAACGAGGACGAAAAATTCCTTCAAAAGAATAGTAAATTACCAAAAGATAGAATTGCAGGGGTAGAAACAGGAGGATGTCCTCACACAGCGATTAGAGAAGATGCGAGTATGAACTTGGAGGCAGTAGATGAAATGGCTGCTAAACACCCAGACATGGAAATTCTTTTCGTGGAGAGTGGTGGTGATAACCTTTCTGCTACATTTAGCCCAGAATTGGCTGATTTGACAATATTCGTAATCGATGTGGCAGCAGGTGAAAAAATCCCAAGAAAAGGAGGGCCTGGTATCACAAGATCTGACTTGTTGATGATTAACAAATTTGACTTAGCTCCATTAGTAGGTGCAGATTTAGCAGTAATGGAAAGTGATGCGAAGAGAATGAGACAAGGGCGTCCATTTGTATTCACAAACTTGAAAACAGAAGAGGGAGTAGATGCTGTTATCGGATGGATTAAGAAGTATGCTCTTTTAGAAGATATTGAAGAACCTGCAATTATCAGATAATTATGAACGGAATAATAGGGGAATACACCAGTAAGATGAGCCTAAGGACTGAGATCCGAGATGGGTTTCATCACTTGGCGGAAATGTTTTATACCAATCCGTTTGGATTGATGAGATTTGATAAGAGAAGTGCTCATGACCCTTGGTTGAGATACATGATAAGAAGCTCCACTCCAGGGATTATGGCGGGGGATTTCTACGAAATGTCTTTTAGAGTAGCGAAGGGAACTAATTTAGGTCTTGAAACTCAGGCTTATTCTAGAATCCACTCTATGAAACCAGGTGGTTTTGCTAAGCAGACAACTACCATAGATGTAGAGGAAGATGCTATGCTTCAGTATATTCCACACCCTACTTCACCACACAAAGATTCTGTTTATGAAGCGATAAACACTATCAATATTGCTAAAACATCTAGAGTAATCTGGGGAGAGGTGATTACTTGTGGAAGAAAACTTTACGGAGAAGGAGAGATTTTTGAGTTTAAAGAGTTTAAAAACTATACGAGAATATTCCTTGATGGTCATCTTATCTTCAAAGATAGATTGTACATGAAGCCAAGTGAAATGGATTTGACTACAATGGGGCAGTGGGAGGATTTCACTCACCAAGCCACTATCTTTATCTATGACCAGCAGCTGGAAGAAGACCACCTTTTAGAACTTTTAGAAAAAGCACTAAAAGATGATGAGGGCGTAGAGTATGGTATCACAACTACTGTAGGTGGTGGTATCGTGATAAGAATCGTAGGGCATGGCGGAGAGCAGCTCTATAACATCGCTAAACGATTCGAATACAGTATTTTAGATGAAATCATAGAACCGATTTAATAATATTGTGATCCTAATGAAAAAACAGTTGTATCAGAAATGGTATAACTGTTTTTTTTTCATAAATTTTGAATAACTTTTTGTCAGTTTTAGAAAAAGTTGTACTTTTGCAAATCAAATAATTTAATATAAAGCAATAAAATGCCTACTATTCAACAATTAGTAAGAAAAGGAAGAGCCACAATTGCCAAGAAGAGCAAATCGGTTGCTTTGGATTCTTGTCCACAAAAGAGAGGTGTATGTACAAGAGTATATACAACTACACCTAAGAAACCTAACTCTGCACTTAGAAAAGTTGCCAGAGTAAGACTTTCTAATGGTAAAGAAGTTAACGCTTATATCCCGGGCGAAGGACATAATCTCCAAGAGCACTCGATAGTATTGGTAAGAGGCGGAAGGGTGAAAGACCTACCGGGAGTTCGTTATCACATTGTAAGAGGTGCTTTGGACACTGCAGGTGTAAATGGAAGAACACAAAGAAGATCTAAGTATGGAGCTAAGAGACCTAAACCAGGTGCAGCACCAGCAGGGAAAAAGTAATCATTAAATTTTAAGGAAAGAAACAATGAGAAAGACAAAAGCAAAAAAAAGACCGTTGTTACCAGATCCTAAATTTAATGATCAATTGGTAACAAGATTTGTGAATAACTTGATGATAGATGGTAAAAAGTCTATCGCATTTAGAATTTTCTATGATGCACTGGATATCGTAGAAACTAAAAAAGAAGATCAGGAAAAAACTTCTCTTGAAGTATGGAAAGATGCGCTTACTAATGTAATGCCGCATGTAGAAGTAAGATCAAGAAGGGTAGGAGGTGCTAACTTCCAAATTCCTATGCCAATCAGAGCTGATAGAAAAATTTCTATGGCTATGAAATGGTTGATCAAATATGCTTCTTTGAGAAACGATAAGTCTATGGCACAAAAATTAGCTGCTGAGATTATCGCTGCTTCTAAAGAAGAAGGAGCTGCTGTTAAGAAAAAGACAGATACTCACAAAATGGCAGAAGCAAACAAAGCATTCTCACACTTTAAATTCTAATCTGAAATGGGAAGAGATCTTAGATATACAAGAAATATTGGTATTGCTGCACACATCGATGCAGGGAAAACTACCACTACAGAGAGAATTTTATTTTACACTGGTAAAACTCACAAGTTGGGTGAAACTCACCAAGGTACATCACAGATGGACTGGATGGAGCAAGAGGCTGAAAGAGGGATTACAATTACCTCTGCAGCTACTACTTGTAACTGGAATTTCCCAACTGATCAAGGAAAAGTTTTACCAGAAACTAAAGGATACCACTTTAACATTATCGATACCCCAGGACATGTTGACTTTACTGTAGAGGTAAACCGTTCTTTGAGAGTATTGGATGGTCTAGTGTTCTTGTTCTCAGCGGTTGACGGAGTAGAGCCACAGTCAGAAACTAACTGGAGATTGGCTGACAACTACAAAGTTGCGAGAATGGGATTCGTAAACAAAATGGACAGACAGGGAGCTGATTTCTTGGCGGTTTGCCGTCAGGTAAAAGAAATGCTAGGTTCTAACGCTGTTCCTATCGTATTACCAATCGGAGCTGAAGAAGACTTCAAAGGAGTGGTAGACCTTATCAAGAACAGAGCTATTGTTTGGCACGAAGATACTCAAGGTATGACATTTGATGTGGTTCCAATTCCTGATGATATGAAAGCTGATGTATTGGAATACAGACAAAACCTTGTGGAAAATGTGGCAGAATATGATGAGTCTTTATTAGAGAAATTCTTTGAAGATCCAGATTCTATCACAGAAGAAGAAATCAATGAAGCTTTAAGAAAAGCTACTATTGATTTGTCTATTATCCCAATGACTTGTGGTTCTTCATTTAAGAACAAAGGAGTTCAGTTTATGTTGGATGCTGTATGTAAATACCTTCCGTCTCCACTAGATAAAGATGATATCAAAGGAACTGACCCTAAAACTGATGCTGAAATCACAAGAAAACCAGATGTAAATGAGCCATTTGCTGCATTAGCATTTAAGATTGCTACTGACCCTTATGTAGGTAGATTGGCGTTCTTTAGAGCTTATTCTGGTAGGTTGGATGCAGGTTCTTATGTATTGAACACAAGATCTGATTCTAAAGAAAGAATCTCAAGAATCTATCAGATGCACGCGAATAAGCAAAACCCTGTAGAATATATCGAAGCAGGAGATATCGGTGCAGCTGTAGGATTTAAAGATATCAAAACTGGGGATACACTTTGTGATGAAAAGAACCCTATCGTTCTTGAATCTATGATTTTCCCAGATCCAGTAATCGGTATCGCTGTTGAACCTAAAACTAAAGCTGACCAAGATAAAATGGGTAACGCTTTAGCGAAGTTAGCAGAAGAGGATCCTACTTTCCAAGTAAAAACAGATGAAGCATCTGGACAAACTATCATCTCAGGAATGGGAGAGCTTCACTTGGATATCATCGTAGACCGTTTAAGAAGAGAGTTCAAGGTAGAAGTAAACCAAGGACAGCCGCAGGTAGAGTACAAAGAATCTCTTACAGCTACAGCTAACCACAGAGAAGTTTACAAAAAACAAACTGGGGGTAGAGGTAAATTCGCGGATATCATCTTCGAAATTGGTCCTGCTGATGAAGGAAAAACAGGTCTTGAATTTATCAACGAAATTAAAGGTGGTAACATTCCAAAAGAATTTATCCCTTCTGTTGAAAAAGGATTCAAAGAAGCTATGAAAAATGGTCCTTTGGCTGGATTCGAGATTGAAGGAATTAAAGTTACACTAAAAGATGGTTCTTTCCACCCAGTGGACTCTGACCAACTTTCATTCGAATTGGCTGCTAAACTTGGATTTAGAGAAGCTGGTAAAGCTGCTAAACCAGTAATCATGGAGCCTATCATGAAATTGGAAGTTGTTACTCCAGAAGAATACATGGGGGATATCGTAGGTGACCTTAACAGAAGAAGAGGTACTGTAAACGGTATGGATGATAGAAATAATGCTAAAGTTATCAAAGCATTTGTTCCATTAGCAGAAATGTTTGGATATGTAACAGCTCTTAGAACATTATCTTCTGGTAGAGCAACATCTTCTATGGAGTTTGAAAAATATGAACCAGCTCCACAGAATGTGGCTGAAGAAGTAATAGCTAAAGCAAGAGGTTAATTAAAATTTAGATTAAAATGTCACAAAGAATCAGAATAAAATTAAAATCTTACGATTACAATTTAGTAGATAAATCTGCTGAGAAAATCGTAAAAACAGTAAAATCTACAGGAGCTGTGGTAAATGGACCAATCCCATTACCAACTCACAAGAGAATCTTTACCGTGCTTAGATCTCCGCATGTTAATAAAAAAGCAAGAGAACAGTTCCAGCTTTCTGCACACAAGAGATTGATGGATATCTACTCTTCTTCTTCTAAGACTGTAGATGCTCTTATGAAGTTAGAATTACCAAGCGGTGTAGATGTAGAAATCAAAGTTTGATAAAACAATGTATTTATACATTTTGCTATGATAAAAATCCTTTCCTAAGAAATTGGGAAAGGATTTTCGTTATTAAAATACTTTTGATATTATTGCAGAATAAATTTTAGTATGGGAAATCAAATTAGTAACAACAAAATCAGACAGATAATCCTGCTGGGGATGATTTTCGGATTTTTGTTTTTGATAGGATTTAATTTAAGTAATTTTTTGCCATCATTTCTTGGTGCGGTTACACTTTATGTTATTTTCCGCGATTATTATTTTAAGCTTACGGAGGAGAGAAAATGGAAACCTTGGCTGGCGATTGGTTTCTTGATGTTGCTTTCTTTATTGGTCATTATTGTTCCGTTTTATTACATCGCAGAAACATTGGTGGTAAAGCTGGCAAATTCCCGAGAATATATAGAGATAGCCATAGAGAATGCCAATCAAATCCATCAATATATAAAGGATAAGACAGGCTATGACATCATAAATTCCATTGATATAAAAAAAGTAGGTGAGTGGGCGACGGTTTACACCTCATCTTTGCTGAATACTACGGTGGAGGTGGTTACTACGATTGTGACAGCTTATTTCATTTTATATTTTATGCTGGTCAATTCGCGAGCGATGGAAAGAGCTTTGGAGAAGGCTGTTCCGCTGAAAAAATCTAATATCAATAAGATAGGCGAGCGTTTCCGAAAACTTATCATTGCCAATGTGGTGGGAATTCCTGTGGTAGCCATTGGGCAGGGGCTTACGGTTTTGATAGGCTATCTTATTTTTGGGGTTTCTAGTCCGTTTTTCTTATTTATTTTGACGACTATGGCATCGCTTATCCCTATTGTAGGAGGGGCGATTGTCTATGTTCCAGTGTCACTTGTGTTGCTGGTGAACCAAGACCCAGTGGGAGCGGCGGGAGTTATATTTTTCGGTTTTCTTTCTGCGGGAGTGGATAATATCTTGAGATTCACATTCTTAAAAAGAATAGAAAACATCCACCCGCTGAATTCTGTATTTGGGATTATTTTAGGGTTGAAGGTTTTCGGTTTTATTGGGTTGATTTTTGGGCCGATATTGATTTCCATTACTGTATTGTTGATTCAAGTTTATCATGATGAATTTTCTGAAAATGATAAAAAAGAAGAAAATGACACAGACGAGACCGAAGAAATTTCTGAAAATACCTCCTTGTAAAAGGGCTGAAATAGACATATTTAAAAAATTAACATTTTAAAATGTAAAATTTTAATGATTTGTTAATTTTAGTTAAAAAAATAACCGTAAATTTGCGACATTTAAAATTTAGAAAACCAAAAAATTTTATGAAGACAAACTTTTTAAGGAGATCTGCGATAGCAGCATTGACTTTAACAACGGCAAGTTTTTATTTTGCACAAGAGGAAACCCAAGGTTCAGAAAAGAATATTGATGAAGTAGTTCTTGTGGGAGTAGCAGACATCGCTAAAGACAGAAAAACTCCAGTAGCTGTATCTACAATAAAAGAAGGAGCTATTGTAGAAAAAATTGGAAACCAGGAATTTCCTGAAGTTTTGAACTCAACTCCTTCTGTATATGCTACAAAAGCGGGAGGTGGTTTTGGAGATTCGAAAATTAACATTAGAGGATTCCAAAATGAAAACATTGCTGTAATGGTAAATGGTATGCCAGTGAATGACATGGAAAATGGTAAAGTTTATTGGTCTAACTGGGCAGGACTATCAGATGTGACTTCTGCGATGCAGGTTCAAAGAGGACTTGGAGCATCTAAATTAGCAATAGCATCTGTAGGAGGAACTATCAATATAATAACTAGAGCAGCGGATAAGAAACAGGGAGGCTTGGTATCGGTAGGAGTAGGGAATAATGGTTATCACAAAGCTCTATTTACATATAATACAGGTAAAGGAAAAACAGGATGGTCTACATCTTTCTTGTTAAGTAGAACAGCAGGAGCAATGTATGCAGATGGAACAGACTTTGAAGGGTATAACTACTATTTTGCTTTAGGTTTTCAGCCAAATAAGAAGCATGATTTCCAATTAACAATTACAGGAGCTCCTCAATGGCATAACAAGAGACAGACTTCTATCACAATTACAGATTATTTAAAATACGGAAGAAGATATAACTCTGACTGGGGCTATCTTACAGGAAATGATGGAGTATCTAGACAATATTCTATGGCGGTGAACTATTATCACAAACCTATTGCATCTTTGAACTGGGATTGGAATATCGCAAAATCATCTAAATTGAGTACTGTTGCTTATGCTTCTTTTGGTAGAGGGGCAGGGACAGGTAATTTAGGTAGTGTTAATGGTAGAGGAATTGATAGATTTAGAGATTCAGATACAGGATTATATTTGTTTGATAATATAGTAACAGCTAATAAGGCTTCAACTCCAGCTACAGGGCAATTGATAAGAAGAACCTCTGTAAACTCACATAACTGGTTTGGTCTCCTAACTAATTTTCAACATGAAATCAATAAAAATTGGAAATTTAGTGTAGGTTTTGATGGGAGATATTATAAAGGATACCATTATCAATTAGCATCAGATTTCTTAGGTGCTTCAGGGTATCGTGATAGTTCTGATAAAAATAATCCTGTAAGGACTATTACAAATTCTTATGAAGCTGTTCCAAGTTGGAATCCTTTTGCTAAAACACAACCATTAAGTGATAGAATAGGGTTTAGTAATGAAGGAGAGGTTATATGGTATGGAGGATTTGGTCAGGTGGAATATACTACAGATAAGTTCTCTGCATTTGTACAAGGGTCTGTTTCTAACCAAGGTTTCCAAAGAATAGATGACTTTATTATAGATGGCGTAACTTTATCTAAAAAAGGTGAAGTAATGAATACCAAAACAGGATTCCAAAATAAAATAGGATATAATGTGAAAGGAGGGGTAAATTACAATATCAATGAACATCATAATGTATTTGGAAATGTAGGATATTACAACAGACAGCCTTTCTTTAATGCAATCTATAGAGGGAATGAAAATATAGCAACTACAGGAAATACAAATGAGAAAATTTTGGGAATAGAAGTTGGGTATGGTGTAAAATACGGAGGGTTTAGTGCTAATTTAAACTTGTATAGAACAACATGGGATGATAGATATCTCAGAACAGCATTATATAAAGATGGGGCAGGAACTCGTTATTATGGAGAGGTTAATAATTTAGATGAAGTTCACCAAGGGATAGAGTTTGATGCATCTTATAAAATTAACAAGATTGTTACTGTAAATGGTATGTTCTCTATAGGGGATTGGTTCTATAAAGGGAATGCTCATGCAGAAATGTTTAAACAAGATAATACTAAATATATTCCAGCAGGAAAAACAACAAATGAAGTAGATTTGCTTTTGGATAAAGTAAAAGTAGGAGATGCTGCTCAGCTTACAGCTTCTGCAGGAGTAACTGTAGAGCCCGTTTCTGGATTGAAATTGGATGTTAACTGGAGATATGTTGATAAGCTTTATGCTAATTTGGATGTTTATTCATTCAATGTAGAGGGTAGAAAAGCATTACAATTACCAAGTTATAATTTGTTTGATTTAGGTCTTTCTTATAAGTTGAGGTTAAGAGATAATAAACATTCTTTCACTTTCAGAGGAAATGTTTATAACCTATTTGACACTACTTATATCTCAGAATCATACACAAGTGTATTTGCAGGAGATAGTGATGCCACAGGTATTACTTATAAAGGAATAGACACAGGAAACAAAGTTTATTTCGGATTTGGAAGAACTTGGGCTGCTAGTGTATCATTCAACTTCTAGTAAAAAACAAGAAGATAATAAATGGAAATCCTAACTTTTTAGTTAGGATTTTTTATATTTGCGTTTCTAATTTAGAATAAAAATGGAGGAATTATTTAATAGTGTATATAGTACTCATAAGGGAATTTCTTTTTCCACAGTGGTAGTTTTCGGAGCGTTTATTTTTCTATTATTACAAGTGCATCTTAGTTATAAAGGTGCAGTTTCAGATGTTTTGAGAAAAACAAACTTTTTTTCGATGATGTTATTATATGTTCAGGGTATATTGGGTGTTTTTTTAGGAATTTATTCACCAGAATTTTCGGAGGTTTCGGGATTTTCTTCATTTTTGAAACATTTTGAGTATGGAATAAGCATTTTACTCTGTGCAGGAATGATGACATATGTATACAAATACATAAAAAATAATAAACAACTAAGCCTAAAGATAGTAATCATTGCATTAGTATCAGCGTTACTTTTTGAGTATGCATATCCTTGGAGACTTATTTTTGGTTAATTAAAATTTTGAATTTACTCATATGAAAATTGCGGTAGTGGGTGCTACAGGAATGGTAGGACAAATCATGCTGAAAGTTTTGGAAGAAAGAGATTTCCCTGTGAAGGAAATTATCCCAGTGGCTTCAGAAAAATCTGTTGGAAAAAAAATTAGTTTTAAAGGCAAGGAATATTCGGTTGTATCCATGCAGGATGCCATCGATATGAAAC
This sequence comes from uncultured Riemerella sp., assembly GCA_937890925.1. Taxonomy (GTDB): domain Bacteria; phylum Bacteroidota; class Bacteroidia; order Flavobacteriales; family Weeksellaceae; genus JABCPE02. Next base: position 10,955 of record CALAEK010000051.1, on the reverse strand, counting down.
CAGAGATAGCGCTGTTTTCGGCTGGTGGAGGAACTTCTCTGGAGTTTGCGCCGAAATTTGCAGAGGCAGGAACTACGGTGATTGATAATTCTTCGGCTTGGAGAATGGATGTTACTAAAAAACTAGTCGTTCCAGAGATAAATGCCGATGTTCTGACCCAAGAAGACAAAATCATCGCAAATCCTAACTGCTCTACTATTCAGCTGGTAATGATTCTAAATCCGCTGCATAGAAAATACGGACTGAAAAGAGTGGTAGTATCTACATATCAGTCAGTTACGGGAACGGGTAAGGCGGCAGTAGACCAGCTCAACCAAGAAATAAAAGGTGAGGAATGTGAGAAAGTTTATCCTTATCAGATTTTCAAGAATGCACTTCCGCACTGTGATGTTTTCGCAGATGACGACTACACAAAAGAAGAATTAAAACTAATGACCGAGCCTAAAAAGATTTTGGGAGACAGCAGTTTTGAAATCACAGCGACGGCAGTTCGTGTGCCTGTTCAGGGTGGACATTCCGAAAGTGTGAATATTGAGTTTAATGAAGACTTTGATATAGAGGAGGTTAAGCAGATTCTTTCAAACATGCCAGGCGTTATCGTGGAGGATGATGTAGCCAATAAAAAATATCCTATGCCGTTCTATTCCGAAGGGAAAGACGAGGTTTTTGTAGGGAGAATAAGAAGAGATAATTCTCAGCCAAAAACGCTCAACTGCTGGATAGTGGCGGATAATCTAAGAAAAGGAGCAGCTACGAACGCTGTCCAAATCGCAGAATATTTGGTCAAAAATCAGTTGGTATAATTTTGGTATAACACCGTACACATAGTACGGAAAAATGAAAATAAACTTTATTCAGAAATTTTTGATGATTTGCTCTGGTGCGAATCTTCACATCTTAAAGAAAACTCCTTCCGAGTGGAATAAATATTCCGGCATCGGAGGGATTGTTTTATTCACAGGCTTTTTTGCGGGAATCTCCGCAGGGTACGCTACCTTTACCATTTTTGATGATTTCCACGCAGCACTGGCGGCGGGATTCATCTGGGGACTGATGATTTTTAATCTGGATAGATACATCGTGTCCTCTATCAAGAAAACGGTTTCTTGGAAAAATCAGCTTTTGCTGACGCTTCCTCGTTTGGTTTTGGCGGTGTTTTTAGGGATTGTTATTTCAAAACCATTGGAATTAAAGATTTTTGAAAAAGAAATCAATAAACAGCTAAACACCATCATCCAAAGGAATAAAACAGAACTTCAGGAACAGATGAACAGCAGGATTCTACAGCAGTCAGGGCCTTTTGAAAAAGAAAAAGAACAAATCCAAAGTCAAATAGAATCCTACCAAAAAGCCTATGATTCCGCAGTGGTGGATTTAGAAAGAGAGGTTCTGGGCAAAGAAACGGGACTTACGAGTGGGAAGGCTGGTTTTGGGCCAAATGCAAAGCGAAAAACTGAAATCCGCGACAACAAGAAAAAAGAGCTGGAAGCCTATCAAAAGCAGATGGAACCACGACTGAAATATCTGGATGAGGAAATCTCTAAAGTCTATACCAATCTACAAACGGAGCAGAAAAACAGTGAGGATTCGGAAAATAGGTTCAATGGTTTCGCGGCGAGGCTTCAGGCGCTGGATGAATTAGGTGCAAATCCCATCATGGCTGTGGCGGCGATGTTCATCATGGGACTTTTCATTTGTTTAGAGATTTCGCCTGTTTTGGTTAAATTGATTTCTACCGCAGGGCCTTACGATTATCTTTTAGAAAAAACCGAAACCGAAACCAAGCTCTATGCGAAAGAAAAAATAGAGAAAGGAACTATCTCTACGGATTTTAGAATAGAGAAATTCAAAAAAGATTTGGATAATTTGTAGAAAAAATCAAGGCTTATAAAAATGAGCCTTGATTTATTTTATAAGATTTTTTCTGTAATAAAACAGCGGAACTATCAGTAAAACAGGCAGAGGCTGAATCACAAATCTTCTGATATAAAACGAAAACAAATTCCCAAAACTAAATTCCGTATAAACAGAATACAGGTAAATAGGGAAGAAAAGAACGAAAGATAAAGTGATTAAAACCAGCACTTGGAAAGTCCATTTTTTATTTAAAAATAGAAAATGAACGATTCCCAAAGAAAAAATAAGATTTAATAAAAACCTGAAAATATGGCTGCAGATGAGCCTAGCCCATTCAAAATGAGGAAATGCAGGGTTGCCAATATTCGCGAAATAATCTAAAAAAGGGTCGTAGAATAGAACATTTTCCAGATATCTCACTCCGATAAGCCCTGCCACACAAAGCACGGCACCAATCCAGTTCCAATGTTTCATCGTTTAACAAAAAATTTAATCCAGATAATCCAAAGAAAAACCACACCACCATAGATAATGGCAGGAAAGGCATAATCATGAGCAATCTTAAAATGCTCTGGTGAAAGCTCCATATAGACAATGTTAATAAGAGCGATTCTCGTAACATTCACTACATAAAGGAAAACCAGTCCCAAAGCGGCGAACCAAAAAGTCTGTAATCCTTTATAAAAAGTAAAAATAAAGGCCAGATATAGAATCATGATAGAAACAGCATTACAGCCCTCAATCATCGTGGTAGCCCATATGTTATTGATATAGAAATATAAACCGCTCTTTTCGGTGGATTCTATCAGCTGGGTATTGTAGCCCATTTTATTCATGCAGAAAGTAGACTGCTCTGCTATAATTCTAGTCAAAGGGTCTGCGGCGGCATCGGAGTATAGATTTAGATAAAACTGATAAAGTAAAATCAATCCCAGATAAGTCGCCAAAAACCTTAATAACAGGATAAGAATAGGCTTTAGGTCATCAAACATTATGATAATTTTGGGCAAAAGTAAACAAAAAAACAAGAAAAATTTAATGAAAAACCATATATTTGCTTTTGCAATTTAATTGACACTAAAAATATGTTTAAATCATTTCTTCACTGGAAAGTCTGGGTAAATATTTTGATTACCTTAGGGATATTTTTTGGCTTGGTTTGGGGGACATTTAGATGGCTGGATACCCATACCAACCACGGAAAAGAAGTACCCGTTCCGAATGTAGTAAATATGTCTGTCCAAGAGGCCGTAAAAGAATTAGAAAACATGGGGCTGGAGGTGGAAGTGGACAGCTTTAAATACGACCCTAAATATAAGCCTTTTCAGGTGTTACAAATTTATCCTGCCGCAGGTTCTCGTGTGAAAGAGGGTAGGACTGTTATCTTGAGAATCAATCCAAAAACTTGGGCAAAAGTGGAAGTTCCTAATCTTTTAGAGAAATATAAAGGGTTGGCGTTTAGTAGGTTAGAACTTGTGGGACTAAAAGTGGGTGATACCATTTATGAGCCAAGTATCCAGAAAGATGCCGTTCTTAAAATGATATATAAAGGGCAGGAACTAAAACCAGGAACTCTCCTACCGAAGTTTTCTGTAATAGATTTGATTATTGGTTCTGGGCCACTTAGGGATATTGCCGTTCCAAATGTAGTAGGACTTACGGTGAAAGAAGCCCGTGAAGTGATTATGGCTAATAATTTTGAGTTTGGTATCGCAGAATACGAAAGTGGAGTAAAAGACGAAAATGATATAGTCTACTACCAAGATCCTGCAGTGGGTAGTCTTAGAGACCAAGGAATGCAGATAGATGTCTGGGCAAGTAAGAAAACGCCTGCCGAAATGGTCGATAAAGCAAGAGAGCTGGATAAAATATATGGACTTCCGAAAGATGAACCAAGTGAACCAGCGAAGGAAACCAGACAGGCTAATACACCGATGGAATATCCTTCTTCTACAAAGCAAAACATAAAAGTAGAATCTTCTCCTGCTAAACCAGTGGAAACGAAAAAGCCTGAGGAGAAAAAAGACACTAAAAAAACAGAGGAAAAACCTAAAGAAAACACTACTAAACCAGCTGAAAAGCCAAAACCGAAAAAAGTAGTAGTAGAATAAGATGATAGAAGAAAATGAAGATTTTATAGAAGATGAGGTTTTCAATGAATCTCTGGAGGAAGGGAGCGATCTGTATGAGCATCTCAACATTGTCGTAGATAAGAATCAGGAACCTCTCAGGATAGACAAATTTTTGTTGATTTTTAGACAAAATTCCTCCCGAAATAAAATTTCTCAGACCTGCCGCGCTGGTAATGTGGTTGTCAATGGAGTTCCTGTAAAACAGAACTATAGAGTAAAACCTAACGACCAGATTTCGGTTCTTCTCGCTCATCCTCCTCGCGAAAATGTTATCATTCCTCAGGATATTCCTATCAATATCGTTTATGAAGATGATGATGTATTGGTAGTGGATAAGGAAGCAGGAATGGTTGTCCACCCTGGTTTTGGAAACTGGGATAAAACACTAGTCAATGCTGTGGCTTATCATTTTGAGAAAAATGGCTTGAAAACGGATTTAGACCGTGTGGGGCTAGTTCATAGGATTGATAAAGATACATCAGGACTCCTTGTCATTGCTAAAAATGAATATGCGATGAGTTTTCTTGCAAAACAGTTTTTTGAACGAAAGACCAAACGGCTCTACTGGGCTTTTGTTTGGGGAAATTTAGAAAATGATGAGGGAACTATCCGCGGGCATATAGGACGCCACGAAAAAAATAGAATGCAGATGGCAGTTTATGAAGATGGAAGCGTGGGCAAACACGCTGTGACTCATTATAAAGTTTTAGAGCGTTTCCGATATATGACCTGGGTAGAGTGTAAGCTGGAAACAGGACGGACACACCAGATAAGGGCTCATTTCCGCCACATAGGACACACTCTTTTCAATGATGAAAGGTATGAGGGACATATTCCTCTAAGGGGACAAAATCTTCCGAAATACAAGCAGTTTATCCAAAATATTTTTGAAATATTACCAAGACACGCTCTGCATGCTCATACACTTGGGTTTATCCACCCGACAACCAAAAAGGAAATGTATTTTGAAAGTCCAATGCCAAAGGATATGCAGGAGGCTGTCGATAAATGGAGAAATTATTTAGCTTCAAATTAGAAATAAAATATTTAATTCTTAAAAAAATAAAAGAGAGAGATTTTTGGTCTCTCTCTTTTGTTTGGTTTTATGCTTTTTGTCCATTTACAAATACTTCGCCTTCTGCGGTATAAACTGTGATGTTTTGTTTCCCGTCAGGCGTCTCTCCTGTTACTCCCAGAAGGGCAGGAATCAGGGCATCAGGCGTTACAGAGAACTCATCTATTCCAGCATCTACCAGCCATTTTGCAAACTCTGGATTGGTAGAAGGAAGATTACCACAGAGACCTAAATGAAACTCTGGTTTCGTAGTATTTCTTTCTTGAATGAGGTTTTCTATTCTAGATTGTAGATGTTGTATATGCCAAGGCAGAATATCTCCTCCAGAACGGTCTAATCCAAATTCTAGCTGTAAAAGGTCATTAGACCCTATTTGACCGCCATCAGACACTTTGAAAAACTCCGTTGCGCGAGAAATATTCACCGGAAGCTCGAACATCATTTGAAGAGGAATATTGATGCCACTTTCTTTTACTAATCTAGCGACTTCTTTCATTTCATCAGGCGTTCTCACAAAAGGAACTTCTATGTGGATGTTGGTATATCCCATATCATTTATCACATACGCCAAAGCTTTTAGGTCTATGGCAAGGAATGCTTTTTGATATACTCCTAAATATTTTCCTGCACCTCTGTCTCCTAGCATTGGGTTTTCTTCCACTGGTTCATAGGCTCTACCGCCTAATAAATCTGCGTGTTCATTGGTTTTAAAGTCAGGAAGACGCACAACCATAGGTTCATTGATATCATCAGTATAATATGGCGAAACGATTCCTGCAATTTCCCTTGCGAGGGCTTTTACATACCAATCCACAGGAGAAAGTTCGCCGGCTTCAGTTCGGATAAATTCAGCTACACTTTCAGCTGTTTTTACAGCTTCTTCTTTTGTCATTCTTCCCTGACCTACCAGCTGCAAGAAGTCACTCTCCAAAGTAGAATAATTCATCACCGCCATAGGATGCACTCTAAGTTTTGCTGCCAGCATTTCCCAGCGAACTAGTCCAGAACCTCTACCAATATTAAGAGAAGGGAAATAAGAACGCATACATACAGACCTAGCTGTACTCGCATCGGATACTATTAGACGGATAGGGATAGGAGAAGGTTTTAGCCCTTCTAATTGAGTTTCTGTTACAGAATACTGGTGGTGACCTTCATAAAAAGCGGGAGTATCTCCCACGCCATAGTAAGTGATTAGGCTGCCGTCTTTTAGGAATTCAGGCGCACCCTTTACGGATACAGCACACGGCAGGCCATGTTCTTTACACCAGATAGGAGTGTGGTCATTTTTCCCTCCACGAGTAGTGATGCAGGCTACAGTCTGCTCCATAGAAGGCTCCATCCATGGGTAAGTCATCGCTGTTACGAGGATTACGCCTATTTTGTCGCCGTATTTATCTGTGATTTGTTTTTTCTTTTCGTTAAATTTTTTCTCAAAATCTCTTTTGAACTCAGCTCCTTCGCCAAAGAGTGAGATTACAACGCCATGCGTGATACTTGGAATCCCAGCATTGATGCCTTTTGATTTTAGAAGTAGCGCTTTTTCTAGAGTAGCATTTTCTTGTCCATCTTCATTCAGCCCATCAAGAGTGAATTTTCTATGCACAGGCTCATGTTTCAGAGTGGTAATTGCCCTTTGCTGAGTGATGATGATGGTATTTGTCTTAAAGTTAATAGCCGCCTCCAAATCACTCTCCACACTTTCCGCATCCAGCTCTCTGAATAAGTCACCGAGGAGCATTCCTATCGTAGAAAGAGTAGAAGCGGTTTCATCAGACATACATTTTTTTGCAGAGTTTTCAGGAGTGTTTTTGTGCCATTCTCCATCGAAATACTCTTGTTTTTCACCAAGTTTAAAGTCTATTAGACCATCTTTTTTTAGTCTCAAAGGTCTTTTTGCAAAAATCCAAGAGTCGCTGGAAACTCTACCAGAAACCACAGCTTCGCCAAGTCCGTAAGTGAAGTTAATTTCCACAAAACCAGGGTGGTTGCTCTGTGTGTCAGCCGTGAAAATAGTTCCCGCCACATCTATGCTCGGCTGCATATCCTGCACCATTACAGCAAATGAAAGAGAGGCTAAATCCTCGCCGAAAGCATGTGGAGCCGAAAACTGATAGTGCAAAGCACCACGATTAAAACGAGAAACGAAACAAGCTTTGATAGCATTGAGAACTTCCTCAAAACCAAACTGGCGCAGTTTAGTAGAATATTTTCCACTTCCGCTGAATTCTCCTCCATCTTCGGAAGGCGCTGTGGAGCGGACAGCTCTTGGCACATTAGGATTTTTTTTGTCCAGCCATTCAAAAGCGACACGCACCGCCTCTACAAATTCCGTAGAAAATTCTACTTTTCTGATGAGGTCTTGGCAGTTTTTCTCAGCAGTGGAAAAACTTTCGTTGTTTTGTAAATCTAATATATTTCTGTCTAAAAATTTTCTCAATTCAGGAAGAAGAGGAGAGATGAACAATTGATATGCATAATCTGTTACCGCGAACTGATTTTCAGCAATTACATGAAGAGGTTGATTTTTCAAAGAATTGATAATTTCCTGTGCTTTTGGAGACATGTGGCTGTCTAGTCCATTTAGTTTTCGGAAAATATCAGCCTGTTTTGCGGATTTCCCACCAACCCAGTCTTTATTCAAAATACCAGCGTTATAGGTAGATACTATCCAAGGCTTTTCAGCAGTTCCTCCTGCCCATAGTAGATTTCCCTTGCTGTCAAATTCACAAGCAGCATACATTTGTTCTTTGTTCATTTTAGATAAATTTAGGTTAAATTATGATTTAATTCATTTATTACGAGAATGTTATATATCCCAAATTTAAGTTAAAAAAAGCACATAAAACTATTTTTTTATTGCAAATAAAGGTGTACCTTTGAGGTTCGCTTTTATGAAATATATTCTCCCGCTGTGGGAGTTTTTTCTTTATGCTTTATATTCATATTCCTTTTTGCAAACAGAAGTGCAGTTATTGTAATTTTCATTTTTCTACTTCTTTGAAATTGAAAAATGAGATGCTTTTCGCCATTAAAAACGAATTGTCATTAAGAAATAATGAACTGAAAAACAAAACCTTAGAAACCCTGTATTTCGGAGGAGGAACGCCGTCTATTTTGGAAGTGGATGAAATTAAAATGCTGATGGATGAAATCCTGAAATATTTTGATTTTTCTAGGGATATAGAAATTACTTTGGAGGCGAATCCAGATGATTTAGACCAAAAATTTTTGAAGGGAATTGCAGAAATTGGGATTAACCGCCTTTCCATAGGAATCCAGAGTTTTTATGATGAAGATTTGAAACTGATGAATCGTGCGCACAGTTCCTCACAAGCAGAATCTTCAGTGAAAAGAGCGCAAGATGCAGGTATTCAGAATATTAGTGTAGATTTAATTTACGGCGCACCTACATCTAATTTTGAGATTTGGAAACAGAATTTGGATAAAGCCATAGAGCTGGAAATTCCGCATATTTCTTCTTATGCGCTGACCATAGAGCCAAGAACGGCTCTTGAAAACTGGATAACCAAAGGAAAAATAAGCCCTCCGAAAGAAAGCACACAAAACGAGGAATTTTACTATATGGTAGATTTTTTGAAAGATAATGGCTTTGACCATTACGAAATATCAAATTTCGGAAAGCCTGATTTTTATTCTAAACACAATACTTCTTATTGGAAATATAAGCCTTATTTAGGAATTGGGCCTTCAGCGCACTCTTATGATGGAGAACAAATTCGAGCATGGAACATTGCTAATAATTCATTGTACATTAAAGATCTTTTACAAGGCAAACTACCAATAGAAAAAGAAATATTATCCGAAAAAGATAGATATAATGAAATGCTAATGATAGGCCTTCGTACGAGCTGGGGAGTAGATTTAGCAAAAATAAAAAACGACTTTTCGGATGAAATTATCCAACAATTTAATGCTGATATTCAGCCAAAAATAGAGCAGGGAATTCTCCTTATAGAAAATAATCATCTCAAAATCCCTGAGAGGCATTGGTTCTTTGCAGATGGAATCGCTTCGGATTTATTTTTAATATAATTTTAGAATATTCTCAAAATAAAAAGACTCCCAAACGGGAGTCTTTATTTATGATTAAACTTAATTATTTTTTAAGTTCATCTGGTCCTAAGATGTAATCATCAATAACATCTTCTTGTCTGAATTTAGGTTTTTTAACCAAGAATGCAAGAACGAATGAAATTGCGATCAACACGATAGCTGCGTGGTAAGCGAAGAAGTAAGCTTCACCTGGCGCATTATTTGCTTCAGCCAATTTGTTAGAGTAAGCTGCGATTTGTGGACCAATGATTAGAGAAGCTCCCCAACCTGTATAAACTACACCATAGTTAGCACCATAAGCTTTAAGACCGAAGTAGTCAGCTACGATAGATGGTGTCGTACTCATTACAGAACCATAAACCACACAAGTAAGGATAGTTCCTAAGATAATTTTTACTGGAGTGTCATAAGTGTGGAAGAAGAACATGTTAATCGCTTGGATAGTGTGGATTACATAGTATACATTCTTTCTACCGATGATGTCAGAAATCATACCTCCTAATGCACGACCTGTAGCGTTAGAGATAGAAGTTACTGGTACCATCACACCTAGTAATGCAGTTGCTGTTTCTGCGTATTCAGCAGCAATAGTTCCTGCTTTTAGTCCAGACTGTACTCTCATGATGTCAGAAGAGTTAGAGATTACCATCGCACCAGCAGAACAATATAGAGCATAGATAGAGAACAATGCCCAAGCTTGCCAAGTTTTAGCCATAGCTGCAGTTCCGATAGAAGCTGTTTTCTTAGCATTTTCTTTTACTGGTTTGTTTGCATCAACTTCTGGTTCAGGCACTTCATATCCTGCAGGAGGGTTCACTACATTCAATGCAGCTGGGATACCCATAGCAAGGATAGCACATCCTAATACTCTCAAAGTATTTTCTAATGATAAGTGAGGGAATGAATCGATAGTCCAGATAAACGCTTGTTGCTTTAAGAACAATGTTTCAAGTGGTCCTAACCAAAGAGCTCCAAGACCAAATCCTGCTACTACAAGACCGTTGATCATCCCTTTTTTAGATGGGTGGAACCATTTCATTGCAGCCGCACGAGGACAAGCATATACGAATCCGATACCATTACCTACGATCATAGCGAAAACGAAAGTAAATAAATAAGGGTGGTTAGTCAAGAAACTACAAAGTATAGCTCCTACACCTGTCATCAGTACCCCGATCAAGATAACCTTAGTAGGACCGATTTTATCCTGCCAAGCTCCAGCGAATACAACGATAAACGCTGAAGTAAAACCTCCAATACCATAAGGTAATGCTAGGTCAGACTGTCCCCAAGCAGAGTACAATCTGTCAGCAGAGTCAATGGCCAATGTGTTGTCTTGGAATCCATTTTTTGCAGTGTACTGAAGGGCGTCCTTCAAGTTACTCCAAGTGTATAATATCCCAACAGAGAAGTTGGAAATTATACCAGCTATGAGGACTCTCGTAGCTTTCTTTTTTGCTGTTTGTAAATCCATTGTGTATAATTATTTAAATGTTATTTTTAAAATTTATAATTATTTTGAGATGATTTGATTTATTCAATCGGGGTGCAATTTAATACTATTTTTTTAATTGGCACTATTTTTTGTTAATAAAAATATAAAATTTACCATTACCCATCATCATACATATCTTTACTACTACAAAGTTACTAAACCTTTTTGAAAATCGGGGGCAAAAATAAAATAATAAATCCTTATTTAAAAGATGATATAAATCATACTTTGTTTTTCTGGCTTCCTAAAAGCATGATTTTTTGGTGATTAAGGAGGAGATTGAAAGGTATAATTGAGGGTTTGATTTTATAAAATGTTA
>CALAEK010000050.1 GCA_937890925.1 uncultured Riemerella sp. | reverse complement strand
GCTTTTTCGCAATATTCTATGGCTCTTCTCGGATTTCCAAGATTGGAATAATATTTCGCACAGCAGACCAAAAAATCCATAGTTTCCATCGATGAATTTCTAAGCTCCACCATCAGCTCCTTTACCTGTGTATATTTATGCTGTTCTAGAAGAATTTCTAATCTTTTGGTTTTTATTTCTATGGAATTAGGATGCAGTCTCAGTGCATAGTTGACAGCCAACTCTGCAAATTCAATATCTCCCAGCTCCAAATAATGCACGATAATATCTTCCAGCTCCTCTGAACTGAAATAATATTCCTCGTTATTTTCTATCATTTCTTCGAACTTTTTTACCAGTTCATTTTCAAAAAATTCCTCTTCCAAAATCTATCGCTTTTAGCGTTTTATTTATTGTTTTTTGATTTCCATTGATACAGCATCAATGTTTTTCTATCTTCCCTATCATCAAAAGAAAACTCCGTCACATCCTCTATTCTGAAAATTATGTTTCCCTTATCTTCTCCCCTAACACCTATACAATGCAGCATGAAAAATTCCTCATCTACATCTTTTACAAAACCTGCAAAAACCGAACCATTTATTTTTACAGAAGTAAGAAAATCAGTTCTATTTTTCACTTGCTCCAAGAAAGACTTTCGCCAATTTTCGGTATTTTCACAATTTATTGGAATTTCTGTTTTTCGGTCTATTTTATCACTATGATTGATAACATAAACCATTGCTTCATTATAATCATCATCAAAGTCAATCTCGCTAATTATAGACCTTTGTAATATTATCTCCCCATCTTTCCTACCAAATTTAGTATAATGCTGGAATATGATAATTTCTTCATTGAAATCAATAACCTTACCAAACCAAAATTTATCATCATCCGAATATTCGTAAAGGCACAAAAATTTGTCATTTTCTTTCGAATCCAAAAGCATTTTTGTAAATAAATCCATAATTTCAATTAGATTTAAAAATTATTAATTCCCTCATCATTTTTTGAACTTTTTAACAAGTCCATTTTTTTTCAAAAAATTCCTCTTCCAAAATCTGCTAATTTTTTCTACAAAGGTAAAAGTTTTTATTATCTGATGAGAATTTATTTTTATTTTTGTATAAATATATATAAACTTTTTTTATGATACTAAAACAACTATCTTCTACTGTACAAAACAATAGAGCCAGCCAAGGCACGCGACTTCTTAATTACATCATAGACTTTATAGTATTCTACATTTTCATTTTCTTTTTAGGTATATTTCTAGGAATACTTGCTGCTATAGGAATAGAAGCTCCTCTACAATGGCTTTTGTATCTAGACGGAAATCGTGCTCTTGATTATTTAGTTACCAGCATTTTATATTTCATTTACATATTCTCTTTTGAATATTTCACCAAAGGTAGAAGTATCGGTAAATACATCACAAAGACTAAAGTAGTCTCAGTCGATGGAACGACTCCTACACAGAAAGATTTTTTTATCAGAAACATCTCAAGATTAGTTCCTTTTGATGGACTTTCTTTCTTGAAAGAAGATGGAGGATGGCATGACTTATGGTCAGATACCCGCGTTGTTAATTGGGAAAAATATAAATCTGATTATGAAATGCAACAAGAGCTAAATGAATTGGGTAAAAATCCAAATTAAGAAATAATAAAAACCATCTGTTTAGATGGTTTTTATTTAAGCTATAAAACTTCTAATTTCCTCAATAAATCTATCACCCAGCTCATCGGCTTCTTTTTGGGATTTTGCTTCAGTATAGATACGAATTATCGGTTCTGTATTGGATTTTCTAAGATGAACCCAGTTCTCCGCAAAATCTATTTTCACGCCATCTATCGTAGAGATTTCCTCGTTTTGATATTTTGTTTTTATCTTCTCCAAAACCTCATCTACATTGATTTCTGGTGTCAGTTCTATTTTTTTCTTACCCATAAAGTAGGCAGGATATGTAGCTCTCAGTTCAGAAACTGTTTTGTTTTCTTTAGCCAAATATGTCAAAAACAATGCAGCCCCAACTAATGAATCCCTTCCGTAGTGCAGGTCTGGATAGATAATTCCTCCGTTTCCTTCTCCACCGATAATGGCATTTTTCTCCTTCATCAAGGTCACTACATTCACCTCTCCCACTGCACTCGCAAAATATTCAGAATCATGCGTTTTCGCTACATCTCGTAGGGCACGACTGGAAGAAAGATTAGACACCGCCACACCTTTTTTATGTCTTAAAAGATAGTCTGCTACGGCTACCAAAGTGTATTCCTCACCAAACATTTCTCCATTTTCATCGATAAGAGCAAGTCTATCCACATCGGGATCAACCACGATTCCCAAATCTGCTTTTTCCTTTTTCACCAAATCACAAATGTCTGTAAGGTGCTCTTTCAAAGGTTCTGGGTTATGCGGAAAATGTCCGTTTGGCTCACAATAAAGCTTAACCACTTCACAACCAAGCTGCTCCAAAAGCGGCGGAAGCGCCATTCCACCAGTGGAATTTACGGCATCCAGTACTACTTTAAATTTTTTAGCCTTCACAGCATCTGCATCTACCATCGGCAGGGCAAGAATTTTAGCAATATGAACCGCGAAGCCATCTTCTCTTGTCTCGTATTTACCAAGATTATCCACCTCTGCATAGCCGAAATCCTCACGCTCAGCAAGCGCCAAAACCTCAGCACCATTTTCTCCATTGATAAATTCTCCTTTTTCATTGAGAAGTTTCAGAGCGTTCCATTGTTTAGGATTGTGCGAAGCTGTAAGGATAATTCCACCATCTGCCCCAAGTTCTGGCACCATCACCTCCACCGTAGGCGTAGTAGAAAGCCCAAGGTCTATCACATGGATACCCAGCCCCTGCAAAGTAGCAGAAACCAGCGAAGAAACCATCTGCCCTGAAATTCTGGCATCTCTACCGATAACGAGCGTCAAGTCCTTTTTACCTTTGTTATTCTGAAGCCAAGACCCAAATGCAGAGGTAAATTTCACCACATCCAGCGGCGTGAGATTGTCTCCCACTTTTCCTCCGATAGTCCCTCTAATTCCTGAAATTGATTTTATTAATGACATATTTTTCTATTTTGAAAGTCCCACAAAGATAAGAAATACGAGTGGCATACCCAAGAAATATCCTAAATATTGGGTAGAATTTGAGTCGTTAAAATAGCATTAAAAAAGAAAATTATTTCGCTAAAAAATGAACTACGAACAGCCACAACCTCTATCACAGCCGTTTCCTTTCTTCTTGGAAGAAAAATTTTTAGTGAAAATTCTCACGAGACAATAAACCGCCATCAGCAGTATCATTACAATGATAACATATTGAAAATAAAGCATTTCTCTAATTATTTAAAAATTTGATAAACTAAAAACGAAACCAAATAGGCTATCCCTGTCATCCCAATCATCTGTATAAGTGTCCATTTCAGGCTTCTGGTTTCCTTATAAACAATGGCAATGGTGGAGATACACTGCATCGCAAAGGCATAGAACATAAGCACCGAAAGCCCCGTAGCGAAACTGAAAACCTTTTCTCCATTAGGTTTGGTGTCTTTTCGCATTTTGTCCATGATTCTCAGTTCGCCCTCTTCGGATTCGGTATCCACATCTTCCAGCCCATAGAGCGTAGCCATCGTTCCTACAAAAGTTTCCCTCGCCGCAAAACTCGTGATTACGCCTACACCTATTTTCCAGTCATAGCCCAAAGGCTCCACCACAGGCTCTATGCCTTTGCCCAAAATAGCCAAATAGGAATCCTCCATTTCTACATCAGCTGAAATGATTTGGTCTGTGTTTTGTCTTGGTCCAAAGAACGCCAATGCCCAAAGCAGCACCGTAACTGAGAAAATAATTTTCCCCGAACCTGTGATGAAGCCCCAGACTTTATTCATCGTGAGCCTGAAATTATTCCCCCACATTGGGACTTTATAAGGCGGCAAATCCATCACAAGGTAAGATTTTTCATTGGCTCTGATGATTTTCTTTAAAACAAATGAAGCCCCCAAAGCCATCAGAAAACCAGCAATATACATTATCAGCATCATCACTGCTTTATAACTGATAAAACCTAAAAAATATTCATCTGGGATAATCAGCCCTATAATGATACTATACACAGGCAGCCTCGCAGAACAGGTCATAAAAGGCGTAACCATTATAGTAAGCAGTCTTTCCTTTATATTTTCTATATTTCTCGCTCCCATTATGGCAGGAACTGCGCACGCCGTACTAGAAACCAGCGGAACGATGCTTTTCCCATTCAGCCCGAAAGGTCTCAAAAATCTGTCCGTGAGAAAAACTATCCTCGCCATATAGCCCGAGTCTTCCAGTAAATAAAGTACATACAGCAAAATCCCTATTTGTGGCGCAAACGGCAGTACACCTACTATCCCTGGGATAATTCCTTGGGTAAAAAGACTTTTGAGTGGGCCTTCTGGAAGGTACTCTCCTGCCCAGTCTCCCAAAAACACCACACCGTCTTCTATCCATTTCATAGGGTATTCTGCCAAATAAAATACACTATTGAAAATCAATAATAACAATACCCCAAAAATCAAATACCCGAAAAATGGATGCACCAAGATTTTATCTAATTTCTCTGTGAGGAGTTTCTTTTCTTGATTTTTTTTCAAGAAAAATTCAGGGAGAATTTTATCTATATTCTGGTATCTTCTGATGGTTTCCTGAACCTGTAATCTTTTGGGAACAAGACACTTGACCATTTCCTGATTAAGCTGCTGCGCCATACTTTCTAACTTCCCTAAATATTTTTCGGCAGAAAGCAGCGTCCAGATTTTGTAATCGTTTTCCTCTTTCAGTTGATTTCTTAACTTAAAAACCAAGCCTTTATGCTCCATCGGAATTTCAAAACTTGGAGTAGTTTCCTGCTGAAATTCATTATCATAAATTGCCTTTTTTACAGCTTCCATTCCCTCGTTTTCCTTTGCATTGGCAGGAATGATTTTCACGCCCAGAGCCTCCTCCATTTTGGCTAAATCAAAGGCAAATCCTTTTTTCTGTGCCAAATCCATTTGGTTCAAAACCATCATCACAGGAATTCCTAAATCCTTTATCTGCTGAAGAAGCAGCAGACTTCGCCTAATGTTGATAGCATCTGCTATGTAGAGAATTCCGTGGTATTCCCTCGGCTCCTGCACCAAAAACCTACTGAAAACGGCTTCGTCCTCAGAGCTGGGATAGATGCTGTACGCCCCTGGCAAATCGGTTATTGTTATGGTTTCGCCTTCGTAATCGTAATTCCCTGTGTAGCTTTCCACTGTAACTCCTGCATAATTCCCTGTCTTCTGCTGCCTGTTACAGAGATGATTAAAAACGGTGGATTTTCCTACATTCGGGTTTCCTACGAGCAGTATATTTTTAGTCTTTTTCGCCATCAATCAATATATTCTACCAAGATAAATTTAGCCTCCTCACTGCGAAGAGCCACGCAAGTATCCTCCTCTCCGTATTCCACATACAGAGGCCCGCTGAATGGCGCTCTATGAAGCACCACTACTTCCGTTTCTGGAAGAATTCCCATTTCCAGAATTTTGGCGGGCATTTCTAGAACTCTGTCATCATAGCCCAAAACCTTTACTTTCTTTCCATCAGGAACATCAAAAAGGGTCAGAGGATTTTTCATTTCTTTTTGAATCGTTTTTCTCCGACAAAGATACTTGTTTAAATTTAATCTAAATAAAATTGAGCAACTTTTGTTATATTTGAAAAAAAAAATTCCTGAAATGAATTTTCACCTAAAATACATTCCCACGCCCATCGGCAGGCTTTGCGCCGTGGCTGATGAAGAAGGACTGCTGATGCTAGACTTTGAAGACAGTAAATATGTAGAGAAAGATTTAAATTTTTTCAAAAACTGCATCCACGAGAGCAATTCTATCTTGGATTTAGCCGAAAAAGAATTAAATCTTTATTTCAAAGGAAAACTGAAAAAGTTCTCCGTTCCTGTAAAATTTTCGGGAACAGAATTTCAGCAGAAAGTCTGGGAAGAACTGCTAAAAATCCCTTTCGGAGAGACCATTTCCTACCAAGAACAAGCCCAAAGACTCGGCAACCCAAAAGCTGTGAGAGCCGTAGCCAACGCCAACAGCAGGAACAAAATCTCCATCATCATTCCCTGTCATAGAGTTATCGGGAAGGACAAGAAACTGACAGGCTATGCTGGTGGACTGGACAAGAAAGAATTTCTGCTGAATTTAGAAAACACTCATTATAAAGACTGAAATTCTTTCTATAATTCAGTATTTTATTTTTTTAGTTTTAAAATGAATAAACAAAGCAACAATTGCTATGGAAACAAGAAAAATTATATAATAATCTCTAAACCCTCCTCCTCTTTTTACAACTATTTCTACTTTTTTCTCTCCTTTTACTGGTATTAGTTTTTCACTTCTAATGAGTTCTCTCAATTTTGTATGATTATTTCGTAAGAAAGCCAATGTTTCTTTGTCAGTTATTTCATAAATGGTATTATTTATTAACTGATGAATTCCCAAATTATCAAAGTAATAATACTTATTTCCTTTTTGCCAGATACTTCCATACACTCCATTATTTATATCTTCTATTTTTTCCCAAGCATCTTTTTTTCCTAAAGAATAAATCTCTGTATTTCTTGAATCTAAACCTTTATCATGTTTGGATTTTCTCCATACATCATAAGCATGAAAATAGTATAGATTTTCATCATCGGTAAAAATATTAGGGTTTATTTCTTCTATTTTCCCTTTGAAAATATTATCTCCTGCTCTTTCCTGCTGTTTTTCTTCATTATCATAGTAATAGATGCCTTCTTTATTGATAAAAACTAAATTATTCAGGTGTCCTCCTTCATTCCCAAGAGCCTTGTAAGGTGCTTTTTCTCTATCAAAAGAATAATCCTCCATAAAAACATAGCCATTTGCTTCATCATAAAGAAATTCATCTCCCTGCTCACTTGAAACGACTCTTAACTTTCCGCTATTTTTAATTGGTAAAAGTTTTGACTTATAATAGACATTTTCTTTATCAGCAAAGTATTCATTATATTCATTTACATTTTTTAATGTATTTAAATCAGCCTTTTCTAAAACTTCTCCTCTGTAATAGACTTTCTCTCCATCCGTCGCGAGATATTGTAAATTTTCGACCGGTTGTAATCTTTTATTCGTTTCTATTTTTTTATAAGGATAGATGTAACTTTGTGGCTTTTTAGTCTCAGAAAATATATATACCAAATGCTGTAACAGCTCCATCGAAGTAGACAAGTCTTCATTTCTTTGGGAATAAGAGGAACAAAAATAAGTATTCGTCCCATCTGTATAATAGCCATTTCCTAGGACTTCTAGTTTGCTGGGATTTAGGTCAGGAACAGGAATATTTCCAAAATAGACATGATTTTTATCCAAACCCACCACTAGAGTGCTTCTGTCTATGTTATTCTCAGAATCTACCGCTCTAAATGTGCTGATATCTACATCTTCTAAAACATATCTTCCACCGCTGGGAACAGGAACAGAGATTTTCCCTTCATACTTTACAAACTCGCTTCTTCCATATCTTTGTCCATTTTTTTCTATTTCGTAAGAATTATTTTTATCAGAAATAACTACTAAATATAAAAGTACAAAAGCCAAAAAAGACAAGCCTATTCCTGCAATTAGTTCATATTTTATTTGTTTACTATAGTCTGTTCCTTTCATTTAAAAAAGGTTTTTGAAGAACTTAAATATAGTAAATTTTCCTGATTTTTAGAAAAACAAAACCAAATTTAGTTTTTCATCCATTTCCAAAGTTCTTTCAGGGTGACTTTATTTCCATACATCAGGATTCCCACTCGGTAGATTTTGGAAGCGATGAAAACCATTCCCAGCGTAGAAACCAGCAAAATCCCAATAGACAGCACCAGCTCCCATACAGGAACATCGAAGGGTATCCTCGCCAGCATCGCAATCGGTGAAGTGAAGGGAATCATAGACAACCAAAAACTCATTGGCCCGTCTGGATTGTTCATAATCGTGATACTGCCATAAAAACCAAGCATCATCGGTAAAATCGCAAATAATGTAAACTGCTGAGTCTCAGTCTCGTTATCCACCGCAGAGCCGATCGCCGCATACATCGCACTATAAAACAAATATCCCAATAAGAAATAAATAACAAACACAAAGAGAATCAGCCCGTAATTTATCTGCGAAAGAGCCGATAAAACCATCTGCACTTCGGCTACGCCACTCACCATTCCTACATTTGATGAACCAAGAGTCATCACAGAAGCAAATATCATCACTACCCATACCCCGAACTGCACCAAAGCCACTCCTGTAACGCCCAAAATTTTCCCCATCATCAGCTCAAAAGGCTTCACCGAAGAAATCAGAATTTCCACTACTCTATTGTTTTTTTCCTCCAAAACGCTTCGCATCACACGGATGCCATACATCATGATGAAAGTAAATACGCAGTACATCAGGAACATACTCAGTCCAGATTTCACGCCGACTAGGAAACTATCCTGTTTCTTTTCTTTCTCTAAAATATTGACTACATGAAGATTAACTCCCTTGTTCAAATCCTCTATCTGCACAGTGCTGATTCCTAATGCATTGATTTTCTCTGCTTTGATGATTTCCGAAATATTTCCTGCAATATTTTTTCTCGCCTCGTTGCTGAGGTTTTTATTGGTCAAAATTTCTATACTGTTTTCCAGCTGATGGATTTCTTTTTTAGGAATAATCATCACACCGTTCATTTCCTCCGTAGTTTCCAAAGCCTTTATCAAGGATTTTTCTGTTTCCTCCGAAGAAAAAACATAACGGATATTTTCATCCGATTTCAGCCTGTCTTTGAACAGACCGCTTTTGTCTATGACACTTATCTGCATCTGCGTTTCATTCGCCTGAAACATCAGCGAAACCACACCTCCAAAAACAATAATCAGAAGCGGCGTGAGAAGGGTAAGAATGATGAAAGATTTCTTTTTTACTTGGGTAAAAAACTCTCTTTTAGCGATTAGGATTATATTTTTCATTTGTTTTTCGGTATTAGTTTATATTCCTTTTACTGCGGCGATGAACACCTCGTTCATCGTTGGGATTTTTTCCTTAAATTCTACAATTTTCCCAATATTTAGAAGCTCTTGGAGGAGTTCTCTCTGGCTCATGCTGTTTTTTATTTCAAAACGAATAAGATTTTCATCCTGTTTTTCATTAAAAAGTTCATTTTTAGTTTTAAATGAATTAAATGCATCCAGACTCGCCTCCGAAAGGACAATTTCAAATAAATTCTGCTTAAATTTCTCTTTCACTTCCGAAATTCTGCCATCCAAAACCTTTCGCGACTGATGAACCAAAGCCACAGAATCACAGAGTTCCTCCACGCTTTCCATTCGGTGGGTGGAGAGAATGATGGTTGTCCCTTGCGCCTTTAAATCCAAAATCTGGTCTTTTATAAGGTTGGCATTCACAGGGTCAAATCCCGAAAACGGCTCATCTAAAATCAGCAGTTTCGGACGGTGCAGCACTGTTACTACGAATTGTATTTTCTGCGCCATTCCCTTGGACAGCTCGGAGAGTTTTTTCTTCCACCACTGGTCTATTTCTAGTTTTTCAAACCAATGTTTGGACTCTGCAAGTATGTCATTTTTAGACATTCCTTTCAGCTCACCAAAATACATCAGCTGGTCGCCTATTGTCATATTTTTATACAGACCTCTCTCCTCTGGCATGTATCCCACCTCACGGATATGATTGATTTCCAAAGGTTTGTCATTAATGAATATTTCTCCGCTGTCTGGCTTGGTAATCTGATTGATAATTCTGATGAATGAAGTTTTCCCTGCGCCATTAGGGCCAAGAAGCCCATAAATACTGCCTTGTGGAACTTCTATGCTAAAATCCTGCAAGGCGATTTTTTTGCCTGCATCGTAGGTTTTAGTGATGTTTTTTGCTTTCAGCATTGGTTTTGATTTTCTGAATTAGTATTCTTTTTCTCGTTTTGTTACAAAATAAACAAATATTTTTCTAAATATTATAAACTTATTAATGCTTAAATTTGAGGAAATTTTTTGAAATGAAAAAAAATTTAGCTTTCGGAGAAAAAAACTACAACTATTATGGTGCCTATCTAAAACAAAAATTCAATGAGCAGAAGGTCTATAAAGTCATTGTAGATGCTGGTTTTACCTGTCCTAACCGTGACGGCTCGAAGGGATTTGGCGGCTGTTCCTACTGTAATGTAGAGTCCTTCACGCCTGTGCCAAAGGATTTGGAAAACTTCCAAGAGCAGCTGAACCACGGCATGAAAAACGCCATAGAAAGCTATAAAGCCGAGAAATTTATTATTTATTTTCAGCCAAATTCTAACACTTACGCTTCGGTCGATGAACTAAAAATGCTGTACGATGAAGCCCTGAAAATAAACACCGAAAACATCGTAGGACTGTCCGTGGGAACGCGCCCAGACTGCATAGACAGCGAGAAAATAAAACTTCTGGAAAGCTACTGCGAGTGTGGTTTGGAGGTGGATTTGGAGCTAGGAATAGAGTCCATTCACAATTCTACCCTTGCGGAAATCAACCGCGGATGCACACACCAAGATTTCGAAAAAGCAATGGAACTGCTGAAAAACACGCCACTGAATGTCTGTGTGCATTGTATTTTGGGGCTGCCGAACGAATCGCGGGAAATGATTTTGCAATATGCCGAGGAAATCAATAAATATCCACAAATAAAATTCGTGAAATTTCATAATCTACACATTGTCAAAGGTTCTATCATGGGCGTAAAATACAAAAGAGAACCTTTCAAACTTTTCACTTTGGAAGAATATATCGATTTGCTATGCGAACTGCTTCCACTGCTTCGCCCTGATATCGTGATACAAAGGCTTTTCGCTATGTCTGATACCGAAATGCTCATCGCACCCAAATGGGGACTAAAGAAAAACCAGATACAAAGCCTCATTGAAAAAGAATTAGAGAAAAGAGGCGTTGTGCAGGGAGCTTTGTTTCAATAAGTTTAATCTTGTTCTTTCTCTATGAATTTAATGCTTTTATATATCGCAGACAAATACCTCTATACCTTTTTGTAAAAGAGTTTCCTCTATGGTTTTCTCTATCTCATCCCAAGAGCCTCCTGCCAATCCACAGCCTATGCGGGGCATTTGAACTTTTGCGTTTATTTTTTGAGCAAACTCTGCCACTTGCTGTAAACCTTCTTTTACGGCTTCATAACGAATAGGAGGATTTCCATTTTCATCTTTATATATTTTATGCTGACCGATGATATTGGCAACCCACACATTTTCCTCTACAGCCACGAACTGAACAGCTCCCAAAGCAAAACCTTCACCTTCTTTATACCATTGTTTATATTGTTTCGCAGGTTCTTTCCATCGTTTAGAAATTGCCAATACAAAACCTCTTCCCCAAGCCCCTATATCGTTGCAAATATGAGAGATAATGATGTTACCCTCAGTCTGTGGTATGGTAGCATCTGCTTTTAAATAATTTATCATTGTTTTAAATATTTTATAACTTACAAATCATTATATAATCTTCTTCATTGGTCTTAATGATTTCAAAACCTAACTTTAAATACATTTTGGAGGCATAATTGGCTTTTTGTACAGATAATGATACTTGCTGATAACCTTCAGATTTTAACAAGGAAAGCATTTTTTTCATTAGAGCTGTACCTATTCCTTTCTGGCGATAGGGGGCTTTTACAGAGATGGAAAGCGATGGGGTATCATCATCTACATGCCCATAATCATTCATAATACGCACCCAAACAGCACCTACAAGGGCGTTATCTACTTCGGCTACCAAACAATAATCATCCTTATCTTTACCAAAATCTGCGATGTATTTTTGCAGTTCAGACTGTTGGATAATGCTCTTCTCAGGGGGTGTCACACCTTCAGGGATAAAAATAGCATCGTAAAGAAAATCATCTAAAAAGATGTATTCACCAGAAACGATGGGTCTTATTTTCATATTTTTATTCATTGTCATTAAACCTTTATGCATTTCTATAAGTATTTGTAACCGCTCTATCCACGAGCCAATAAAGTCCTATATAGAATAAAATACTGACAAGCAGCACCACAAAAGTAATTATAGAGATTGTAAATTCCGTTGTTCTCTTTTTAATTCTCTTTCGCATAGTATTCTGATACATAAAATTGATTCTTATATGCGTGATAATCTGATAGATAAAAAACAAAGGAAACAATACATAAGCCGTGACAAAAATCCCTCCACAAATAATTTCTACCAAGGTTGAATTATAAAAACTGGAATAAAAAAGATTGGTAACTACTATAATTGGTGCGAGGATAACACACAGCAAACACCAAATACTAAAGTATAGTGAGTAATTTCTTCTCATTTTGGTAATTTTATAATACTACAAATATAGTGATTAGTAAGAACTTTTTTAGCAAAAACAAAAATCCCACTTCAAAAGAGTGGGATTTATTGTCAATTTTTATGCTTACAAATCTTAAGCCTGAGCGTTGTTTCCTCCTAATACGAAAGGCTCAACTTCTTTGATTTCTCCAAACTGTTGTTCGTAGCTTTGGATATTTTGCTGAAGAGCTGCGAGAACTCTCTTTGCGTGAAGTGGAGCTAAGATAACTCTACTTCTTACCTGAGCCTGCTGAACTCCTGGCATGATTTGAATAAAATCTAAAACAAATTCTGATGGAGAGTGGTTTACTAATGCCAAGTTAGCATATGCACCAGCTGCTACCATTTCGTTTAATTGAATGTTAATGTTGTTTGGGTCTTGGTTTTGATTATTGTCCATTTTTTTTATTTTATTGGTTAATACTATTATTAAAATTCGAGGTGTGAAGATATTAAATTTATTTCAAACCTCAAATTTTAATTTTGCTTATTTTTATTTAATATCTTCAAACTCTCTATTAGAACCTACGATGATGTTCTGGTAGTCTTTCAGACCTGTACCCGCAGGGATTCTGTGTCCTACGATTACATTTTCTTTCAGACCGTTCAGCTCATCTACTTTACCAGAAACTGCCGCTTCGTTTAGTACTTTCGTAGTTTCCTGGAATGATGCCGCAGACATGAATGATTTTGTCTGAAGAGCCGCTCTCGTAATACCCTGAAGCACTGGATTTGCAGTCGCTGTAAGCGCTTCTCTCACTTGTACCAACTGCAGATCTTCTCTCTTCAGTTTAGAGTTTTCATCTCTCAGCTCTCTTGCTGTAATCATCTGTCCTGGTTTCAATTCTTTAGAATCTCCTGCATCTACCACTACTTTCAATCCGAATACTCTGTCGTTTTCTTCGATGAAATCTAGTTTGTGCTCAAGGCTTCCTTCCAAGAACTGCGTATCTCCTGCATCTACGATTTCCACTTTTGTCATCATCTGTCTTACGATAATTTCAAAGTGTTTATCATCGATTTTCACCCCTTGAAGACGGTATACCTCTTGGATTTCGTTCACGATGTATTCCTGAACCGCAGTAGGCCCTTTGATTGCTAAGATATCGTCTGGCGTAATCGCTCCATCAGAAAGCGGATCCCCTGCTCTCACGAAGTCATTTTCCTGAACGATAATCTGGCTAGAAAGTTTAACTAGATATTTTCTAATTTCTCCTGTTCTAGACTCTACGATAAGCTCTCTGTTACCACGCTTGATTTTTCCGTAAGATACCACTCCATCTATCTCTGTTACTACAGCTGGGTTAGAAGGGTTTCTCGCTTCAAACAATTCGGTAACTCTCGGTAGACCTCCTGTGATATCCCCTGCTTTTGCAGATTTTCTAGGGATTTTAATCAAGATTTTACCAGCTTTGATTTTTTCTCCATCATTTACCATCAAGTGAGCTCCCACAGGAAGGTTGTAAGCTTTTTGTTCCACACCTTTAGAATCTACCACTCTCAATGTAGGAACGGCTTTTTTGTCTCTTGATTCTGAAATTACTTTCTCCTCGAAACCTGTCTGCTCGTCTATTTCCAATTGGAAAGTTCTACCTTGGATGATATCTTCGTATTCTATCTTACCTGTAGTTTCCGCGATGATAACGGCGTTATATGGATCCCATTTACAGATGAGGTCTCCTTTTTTCACTTTATCACCTGGCTTCACAGAAAGAACAGCACCATAAGGGATGTTTGCCACCATGATAGGCGTTCTTGCTTCATTATCAGCCACTAAACGGAATTCCGTAGAACGAGATACAACCACTTCGGTTTTGTTTCCGTTTTCATCTTCTGATGTGATGGTTCTTACCTCATCCATTTCTACAATACCATCTCTTCTGGCTGTAATGGAAGGATTTACAGAGACATTCCCCGCAGTACCCCCTTGGTGGAAGGTTCTCAGTGTCAGCTGTGTACCTGGTTCCCCGATAGACTGCGCTGCGATAACTCCCACAGCTTCACCCATGTGAATCATCTTACCAGTTGCCAAGTTTCTACCATAACATCTCGCACAGATACCTTTTTTAGCCTCACAGCTTAGTGGAGAACGAACTTCTACTGTCTCGATTCCAGCATCTTCTATTTTTTTTGCTAAAGCTTCGCTGATAATCTGGTCTGCAGCTACGATAAGTTCATCCGTTTCTGGATCATATACATCATGAAGAGAAACTCTACCCAAAATTCTTTCGGAAAGTTTTTCTACGATTTCGTCATTTTTCTTCAATGGAGAAACTTCTACTCCTCTCAGTGTACCACAGTCATCTTCTGTAATAATCACATCCTGAGCTACATCCACAAGTCTTCTCGTCAAATATCCTGCATCGGCAGTCTTAAGCGCTGTATCCGCAAGACCTTTTCTCGCCCCGTGGGTAGAGATGAAGTATTCTAGGATAGAAAGCCCTTCTTTAAAGTTGGCTACAATCGGGTTTTCGATGATTTCCGCTCCTGTAGAACCAGCTTTTTGAGGTTTTGCCATCAAACCACGCATACCAGAGAGCTGACGAATCTGTTCTTTAGATCCCCTCGCTCCAGAGTCTAGCATCATATAAACAGAGTTAAATCCACCTTGGTCGGTTTTCATTCTGCTCATAATCATCTCTGTAAGACCCGCGTTGGTATTTGTCCAAACATCGATAACCTGGTTATATCTCTCCGTATCCGTGATAAGCCCCATGTTATAGTTGTCCTTGATGCCATCCACAGTTTCCACCGCCTGAGCTATCATTTGTTTTTTCTCCTCTGGAACTACGATATCCGCCAAGCTAAATGAAAGTCCTCCTTTGAAGGCGTTCATATAACCTAGGTTTTTCATATCGTCCAAGAATTTCACCGTAGTAGGGAAATCTGTCTCCGCAAGGATAGTACCAATGACATCTCTCAGCGATTTTTTAGTCAATAATGTATCTATATATCCTACTTCTTTCGGTACAATTTGGTTAAACAAAATTCTACCTACTGTAGTTGGGATAAGTTTCGTTACAAGTTCTCCGTTTTCTTTCAAAGTCAAACGGCATTTTACTTTCGCATTCAATGATGCTTTTCCTTCTGCATAGGCTATTTCTGCCTCTTCTGGAGAGTAGAATACCAGGCCTTCACCTTTCACTTTATAATCATCAGTAGAGTGAGCTTCTTTCGTCATGAAATAAAGCCCCAATACCATGTCCTGAGAAGGGACAGTGATAGGCGAACCATTCGCAGGGTTCAAGATATTCTGAGAACCAAGCATCAATAATTGTGCTTCCAAGATAGCCTCTGGACCTAGTGGTAAGTGAACCGCCATCTGGTCACCGTCGAAATCGGCATTGAAGGCTGTCGTTACCAATGGGTGAAGCTGGATAGCTTTCCCCTCGATCATCTTAGGCTGGAATGCCTGAATACCAAGTCTGTGAAGCGTAGGCGCACGGTTCAGAAGAACTGGGTGTCCTTTCATCACATTCTCCAAAATATCATATACAACAGGTTCTTTTCTGTCGATAATTCTCTTCGCAGATTTTACCGTTTTCACGATTCCTCTTTCTATCAATTTTCTGATAATGAACGGCTTATAAAGCTCTGCCGCCATATCCTTAGGGATACCGCACTCATGAAGCTGAAGCTCTGGCCCTACGACAATAACCGAACGCGCAGAGTAGTCCACCCTCTTACCTAGCAAGTTCTGACGGAAACGCCCTTGTTTTCCTTTCAATGAATCAGAAAGTGATTTCAGTGGTCTGTTTGATTCAGATTTTACAGCTGAAGATTTTCTTGTGTTATCAAACAATGAATCTACCGCCTCCTGAAGCATACGCTTCTCATTTCTCAAGATAACCTCTGGTGCTTTGATTTCCATCAATCTCTTCAAACGGTTATTTCTGATGATTACTCTTCGGTAAAGGTCATTCAGGTCCGAAGTAGCGAAACGACCACCATCAAGCGGAACTAGAGGTCTAAGCTCTGGCGGTGTAACAGGAAGCACACGCATCACCATCCACTCTGGGCGGTTTATCATTCTCGTGTTCGCTCCTCTCAATGCTTCCACCACAGAAAGTCTTTTCAGAGCCTCTGTTCTTCTTTGTTTAGAAGTTTCGTTATGAGCCTTGTGTCTCAAATCATAAGAAAGCTCATCAAGGTCTATTCTCTTCAATAAATCTTCGATAGCCTCAGCCCCCATTTTTGCAATGAATTTATTTGGGTCTGAATCATCAAGATACTGGTTTTCAGCAGGAATAGAATCTAATACATCTAGATATTCTTCCTCTGTAAGGAATTCCATTTCATCAAAGTCAGAACCATCTGCTTTTTTCGCAATCCCCTGCTGGATAACTACATATCTTTCGTAATAGATAATCATATCCAACTTCTTAGAAGGCAATCCAAGAAGATATCCGATTTTATTCGGAAGGGAACGGAAATACCAAATGTGTGCGATAGGAACCACCAAGTTGATGTGTCCTATACGCTCTCTTCGTACTTTTTTCTCGGTAACTTCTACCCCGCATCGGTCGCAGACTATACCTTTATATCTTATTCTCTTATACTTACCACAAGCACATTCATAGTCCTTTACAGGTCCAAAGATTTTCTCACAAAACAGACCATCTCTCTCTGGTTTGTGCGTTCTATAGTTGATAGTTTCAGGCTTTAGAACCTCTCCTTTGGATTCTTGGAGAATAGATTCTGGTGATGCTAAACCTATCGTGATTTTGCTAAATCTACTTGTTTTATTTTTATTTGACATTTTTATTTTTTTTAGATTAAAAGAACTTTAAGCCATAATACAATCTGAGTTTCTGTACCTCATTTTGTCTATTATTCTTCAAGTCTTACATCAAGTCCAAGACCTTGTAACTCGTGAAGCAATACATTGAATGATTCTGGGATACCTGGTTCTGGCATCGATTCACCTTTTGCGATTGCTTCATAAGTTTTCGCTCTACCCATAACATCATCAGACTTCACAGTCAAGATTTCTCTTAGGATGTTAGACGCTCCGAACGCCTCAAGAGCCCAAACCTCCATCTCTCCGAAACGCTGACCACCAAACTGTGCTTTACCACCGAGTGGCTGCTGTGTGATAAGAGAGTAAGGACCAATAGAACGAGCGTGCATCTTATCATCTACCATGTGTCCTAGTTTCAGCATGTAGATAACTCCCACAGTAGCTGGCTGAGTAAATCTCTCTCCTGTTCCTCCATCATACAGATATGTATTTCCGTATTTAGGAAGACCTGCTTGGTCTGTGTATTCTGTAATCTGATCTAGACTTGCTCCATCAAAGATAGGTGTCGCAAATTTCAATCCTAATTTCTTACCTGCCCATCCAAGAACTGTCTCGTAAATCTGACCAATGTTCATACGCGAAGGTACCCCTAGTGGGTTTAGTACGATATCCACTGGTGTTCCATCTTCCAAGAAAGGCATATCTTCCTGACGCACGATTCTAGAAACGATACCCTTGTTACCGTGTCGTCCTGCCATTTTATCCCCTACATTCAGCTTTCTCTTCTTAGCGATATAAACTTTAGCTAATTTAATGATTCCCGTAGGAAGTTCATCCCCGATAGAAATTGTGAATTTCTCTCTGTTTTTAACTCCTTGTAAATCATTAAACTTGATTTTATAATTGTTAATCAAGGTATTTACCAATGCATTTTTCTCCTCATCTGCAGTCCAATCAGCACCACTCACGGTGTTGTAATCCTCTATGCTAGACAAGAGTTTCATCGTAAATTTACCTTTCCCGATAATTTCCTCTCCAAGGTCATTTTTAACTCCTTGTGAAGCCTCTCCACCTACGATAGCATTTAGTTTTTCAAGCAAAGTATTTCTAAGGCTGTCAAACTCCTTTTGGAATTTGTTTTCTACCTCTTCTAATTTCAGTTTTTCTTCGCTTCTTTTCTTTCTATCTTTAATGTTTCTAGAGAATAGTTTTTTATCAACTACTACCCCTCTCAATGAAGAGTCAGCTTTCAGTGAAGCGTCTTTCACATCACCTGCTTTGTCTCCGAAGATAGCTCTCAATAGTTTTTCTTCTGGTGTAGGGTCAGACTCTCCTTTTGGAGTGATTTTCCCGATAAGAATGTCGCCAGGTTTTACCTCCGCTCCGATTCTAATCATACCATTTTCATCAAGGTCTTTGGTCGCTTCTTCTGATACATTCGGGATATCTGCTGTAAGCTCTTCCATACCAAGTTTAGTATCACGAACTTCCAAAGAATATTCATCTATATGGATAGAAGTAAACCAGTCCTCACGAACTACTTTTTCATTGATTACGATAGCATCCTCGAAGTTATACCCTTTCCACGGCATGAACGCTACCACTAGGTTTCTACCCAATGCCAATTCGCCGTTTTCAGTAGCATATCCTTCACAAAGAACTTGACCTTTTTCTACCTTATCACCTTCTCTCACGATAGGTTTTAGAGTGATAGTCGTAGATTGGTTGGTTTTTCTAAATTTAGTTAAATAATATGTCTTAGTCGCAGATTCGAAAGAAACCAAATCTTCATTCTCTGTTCTTTCGTATTTGATAACAATTTTATCTGCATCCACATATTCTACTTCTCCTTTTCCTTCAGCATTTATCAATACTCTAGAGTCTTTTGCTACTTGTCTTTCTAGTCCAGTTCCTACAATAGGAGCTTCTGGTCTTAGTAGCGGCACCGCCTGACGCATCATGTTTGATCCCATCAATGCACGGTTCGCATCATCATGCTCCAAGAACGGAATTAGAGATGCAGAAATACCAGAAATCTGGTTTGGTGCGATGTCTATCAAATTAACCTGCTCTGGCTCTACCACTGGATAATCTCCATCCAAACGAGCAATAACCCTTTCTGTAAGGATAGTTCCATCTTCTTTAATGTCGATATTAGCCTGCGCGATGATTTTTGCTTCCTCATCTTCTGCATTCAGATATATAGGAGCAGAATTGTAGTCTACTTTTCCGTTTTCTACTTTTCTATATGGCGTTTCTATGAAACCTAAATTATTGATTTTAGCATAACATCCCAAAGAAGAAATCAAACCAATGTTTGGCCCTTCTGGCGTTTCGATCGGACAAATTCTTCCGTAGTGAGTATGGTGGACATCTCGCACCTCGAAACCTGCTCTCTCTCTAGAAAGACCACCAGGCCCTAGTGCAGAAAGTCTTCGTTTGTGTGTCACCTCAGAAAGCGGGTTCGTTTGGTCCATGAACTGAGACAACTGGTTGGTTCCGAAGAATGAATTAACCACAGAAGTCAATGTTTTAGCATTAACCAAATCTAATGGCGTAAATATCTCATTATCACGAACATTCATTCTCTCCTTAATCGTTCTAGCGATTCTAGAAAGTCCCACTCCAAACTGACCTGCCAACTGCTCTCCAACAGTCTTAATTCTTCTGTTAGAAAGGTGGTCTATATCATCCACTTCCGCTTTAGAATTGGCCAATTCTATCAAGTGGCGAACGATAGCGATAATATCTTCTTTCGTAAGAACCTCCGTCTCAATAGGAGTACTTAAATTCAGTTTTTTATTTAATCTATATCTACCTACCTCTCCCAAAGAATATCTCTGCTCTGAGAAGAACAAGTTTTCAATGATTTTTCTAGCTGTTTCTTCATCTGGCGGATCGGCATTTCTCAACTGACGATAGATGTACTCCACAGCCTCTTTTTCAGAGTTTGTAGGGTCTTTTTGTAATGTGTTTTGAATGATAGAGAACTCGCTGCTGTTTTCATTGTGCAACAAGATAGTTTTCACTCCAGAATCAAGAATCAAATCCAAATGCTCTTTTTCTAGAATAGTCTCTCTATCTAGGATGATTTCGTTTCTTTCGATAGAAACCACCTCTCCCGTATCTTCATCTACAAAGTCTTCAAACCAAGTATTCAGAACTCTGGCAGCCAAAGTTCTTCCTTCTACTTTTTTCAGGTTAGCTTTGTTTACTTTTACTTCTTCTGCCAAGTCAAAAATCTGAAGAATATCCTTATCAGATTCATAACCAATAGCTCTTAATAAAGTAGTAAAAGGTAATTTTTTCTTACGGTCAATATATGCATACATCACATTATTGATATCCGTAGTAAATTCCATCCAAGACCCTTTAAATGGGATAATTCTTGAATAGTAAAGTTTAGTTCCGTTAGCATGATAAGTCTGCCCAAAGAACACCCCTGGCGAACGGTGAAGCTGTGTAACAACAACTCTTTCTGCTCCATTGACAATGAACGACCCAGAAGGTGTCATGTATGGAACTGGCCCTAGATACACATCTTGGATAACTGTTTCGAAATCCTCATGCTCTGGATCTGTACAATATAGTTTAAGCCTTGCTTTTAGTGGAACGCTATATGTAAGCCCTCTCTCGATACATTCATCGATAGAATAACGAGGAGAATCTATCATATAATCTAAAAATTCCAAAACAAATTGGTTTCTGGAATCTGTAATTGGGAAATTTTCCTGAAAAGTCTTGTATAGACCTTCTTTTTTTCTGTCCTCAGGCAATGTATCCAACTGGAAAAACTCCTTGAATGATTCCACCTGAATATCCAAGAAATCAGGAACTTCTACTCCTTTTGCAGAAGCAAAATTAATCCTTTGATTTCCCTGAGTGTCTTTCATCGTTTTTGATTTGCTCATAAAAAACTCTAAGAATGTTAGTAAAATATTTTGTTCACAGAAAAATATCAGAAAAGAACCAAATCAAGAAATGATGACAATGAAAGATTTTGTATCCACGCTATCAGAAACACCCTTCTCATCATCATCCTAAAAATCAGCCTTTTCTAACTGCAACACTGGTATATCTTTTCACAGCGTAGTGCAAAATATTTTTCCCATCCCGCCATTTATCAGTTATACACATACACAAAATACGAAATCCCCTATACAACAATGTATAAGAGTTGTTCAATTTTCATGCATGTCTATAAATTTTCCAATAGCGTAAAATGGTCTGCAAATATAATTTATTTTCACCCTGTCTCTTATACACATCTGACGCTGCCGACGATCTACTCTGTGTATTCATAACTAATTGATAATCAACGATTATTAGATTTGAAATAAAATCACAGATTTATGAGAAATTTCACATAGAAAAAAGAGATTTTTTAAACAAAAAATTGTACTTTTGCACTTTAAAAATTTTCAGGAAAATGAATGTTACGAGAACTAACCACGATGATGTAAGTGCTTTACTTACAATTACACTGAATAAATCAGATTACAAGGAAAAAGTAGATGATGCATTGAACTCTTATGCTAAAAGAGCAACTATACCTGGCTTCAGAAAAGGTAAAGCGCCTATGAGCCTTATCAAAAAACAATATGAAGAAGCTGTTACACTAGAAGAAATCAACAGAAAGATTTCTGAGTCTTTAGACAAATATGTTGCTGATAACAACATAAGACTTCTAGGACAGCCTATTCCGCAGGATACACAGACATTAGATTTCAATGCTGAGGAGGTTTCTGTAAGTTTTGAAATCGGTTTCGAACCAGAATTTGAAATTGATTTATCTAAATACGCTGCTGAATACTACGAAGTAGAAGCTACTGATAAAGAAGTAATGAAGAGCGTAGGAAATATGCAAAAAAGATTTGCAGAAAAAGTTGTTAAAGACAAAGCAACGAAAAACTCTCATATTAACTTTGAAGTTACTGAAATCGTGGAAGGTGATGCAAAACCTGTACACAAACCTAAATATCTTTCTGCAACAGAAGAAAACACTGCTATTTTCCCTATCCTAAAAGGACTAAAAGTAGGTGAAACTAAAGAAATCTCTGCAGAAGAATTAAAAGCAAACGAAAACGAACTTGCGAGAGAATTAGGTTTCCATGATATAGAAATCACACACTTAGGAAATGAAAAATTCCAAGTGAAAGTTCAGGAAATCTTTGAATTAAAAGATGCTGAGCTTAACCAAGAATTATTCGATAAAGTTTACGGAAAAGACGAAATCAAATCTGAAGAAGAACTAAAAGCAAGAGTAAAATCTGAATTGGATGATTTCTTCAAACAAAATTCTGAAGCGGTATTCGTAAGCAAAGTTTTAGAACAAATCTACAAAGAAGATTTCCTAAAAATCCCAGAAGCATTCCTTGTAAAATGGGTAATGTATTCTAATCCAGAAATCACTGAAGAAGACAGAGCTAAACAAATCATAGCAAACGAAAAATCTGCTCTAATCGCTCAGATGGTAGAAAACAAATTGAGAGTTTCTAATAATATTCAGTATGATTTCGAGGAAGTATTGGAACATGCTAAACTTTCTTTCAGAAATCAGCTAATGTCTCACGGAGTGCACCACATCGGTGACCAAGAGCTACACAGATATGTGCTAGAAATGCTGAGAGACAGAGAGCAAATGAGAAGATATTCTTCTGAAGTTCTTTTAATCAAAATCAGAAGCGTAGTTTTAGAAAAAGCTAAAAAAACAGAAAAGAAAATCTCTTATGATGAGTTCATGAAAGAAATTCAAACTAAATCTAAAAAAGAAGATTAATAAATCTAACTAAAAAAATGCGGTCTCAAAAAGAACCGCATTTTTTTATAATTTTAAAATAGACCCACATGCCAAGACCAACCTATAAAACAGAACTCCTCCAGCTGAGCCAAGAGAATTTCAAAAACTTGATAGATTTTGTTTCTGCTCAAGAAAATCCCAACAAAGAATTCAGTGGAAATACCATGAATAGAAATATTCGTGATATTTTAGGACATCTCCACCACTGGCAGGAAATGTTTCTAAATTGGTACAAAACAGGCATGCAAGGCAAAAAACCTGCCATTCCCAAAGAGGGCTACACCTTTGCCGATACGCCGAAACTCAACCGAGAAATTTGGGAAAGTTGTCAGAATATTTCACTTGATGAAGTCCTTATTTTATTCCAAAAATCATTTGAAAAAGTGTTTTCCATCATAGAAAAACATACCGATGAAGAGCTTTTCACCAAGAAAAAATACAAATGGACGGGTTCTACTTCGCTAGGATCATACCTTATTTCGGCAACCTCCAGCCATTATGACTGGGCTTTAAAACTAATGAAAAAAGGATTAAAATAGTTTATCTTTAATGCAACAAAAAAAGCCTATTTATTAACAGGCTTTTTATTTTTATTTGTAAGGATTCTTCCAGAAAGGTATATCTCCATTTCGTAATAAATCCCCATATAGTCTTATTACTATATCTACATAACCTTTGTTGTCTGGTCCTCCTCTATAGGTCATATTACTATCATGACTAAAGTCTAGCACATGACCAAATTCATGAGACCAACATTCAAGAGCCCAATGGCTAAGCTGACTATAATAATCATCATATTGCAAGAAACGCTGGTGTATACCAAAAACATTTCCTCCACCTAATCCTTCTACCCCAGTAGTTACTCCAAAAACTTGGTGTGGAACAGAAAACATCTTATTATAAACAGCCTCTCTATTTATAGGTTTTTTACCATTATCATAGAGTATATGTGGAAAATCTATAAATCTAGTTCTAAATTTCTCACTACTATATAGATAAGCCATATTAGCAATGATAGGTAAATATTGGCGAATATGCTCAGCTGTCGTTGTCCCCCAGTTCCCTGTACCAAATTTACCAAAAGTAATATATGTTTTATGTTTTATAGTTTTCATTCTTTGGAACAAGAAATTATCAGGAACATCTACACTCAGCGTGTAATCATCTGTTTTAAGGTCTGATGCTGCATAAGACTCAGCATTTCCATCCGCATCCTCAAAACGAAGGCTTCCACCATCGAAAGGAAGGTCTATTTCCACTTCTGACAAAGCTGCAAGTTCTTCTAATACAAGAATTTTCACTGGTGCAGCAGTATTAGCATTCTTAAAATATATCTCTACATCATTAAATTTACGAGGCAAGAAATTACGAATTCTGAATTTATTTTTATCAATCTTGCCTACCTGAACCATCGCATTTAGATGAAAACCTCTCTGGTTACCATCAAAAAGAACACTCTCTGGCTCATCATCCTGAAACATGATTTTTTGTTTCTGTGCTATATCTGCTGCACTGATTGTTTTGGTAGACAATGGCTCTTCCTCCACTACTCCTATACTGTACCAGCCCTCTTTTCCATTCACAACAGTATAAATCTCCAAACGATTTTTAGTCGTGTTGTAAATCATTGTTCCAAGCTTTACCTCAGTAAATGTTTTTCTTTCTTTGGTTGTAAAATTAGGGAAAGACACCCCCTGTGAATACCCTTCTGGCATCTCATCCAGAGGTTTTTCCTTGATATCAAGTGTCGCTTCTGGAGAGTCTGTATTTATTCCTACTCTACCCTGTTGTCCGTAGGAAATAATTGATAAAAAAATTAATAAAGAATAGATTTTTTGCATATATTGTGTATTTTTGAAACCGGCGACAAATTTACGAAATAATAATTTTCTATCAATAAAAAATAATCAATTATTATGATTGATTATTTTTATAAATATTTTCCAAAAAGTTTTTATTTAAAATCCTTAGCACTTTATTTTCCTTCTTCTATTTTTATTCTAAGCCATCGCATACTGCTTCCCTGAAAGGGCTTTGATGTAGCCTAACAATTCTAAATCTAATAAAATCGGTAGCAGTTTGAAAGGTGGTATTTCTAGTTTTATACTGAGGTCATCCAGCGAGATAGGAGAATTTTCTGCTATGAGCTGGTAGGCTGGTTTTAGCCTTTCTTCCACCTCTATTTCTTTTGGTTCAAATAGCTGTGGCTGTTTGACAGATGGATAATTATCGCCCAGTTCATCCAAAACATCTTGGAACGAAGCCAAAATTTTTGCCTTATTTTGAGCAATGATCATATTACATCCCTGACTGTATTTATCCCCAAAACGCCCTGGCAGCGCCAAAACCTCTCTATTATACTGATTGGCGTAACTCACCGTACTCATAGAACCGCCCCCAAAAGCCGTTTCCACTACGATGGTAAATTGGGAAATCCCTGCTACTATTCTATTTCTCTGCAAAAAATGTTCTCGGTCTGGCTTTTCGCTGGAATTAAACTCGGACAACAGTGCTCCTCCGTTTTCCAAAATCTCTTTTGACATTTTCTCATGAACCGCTGGATAAATCATATGCAGACTGTGAGCCAAAACGCCTACCGTAGGAATATCATGATTGAGAGCCTGCTGGTGGGCATATCCATCCGTTCCCAAAGCCAAACCACTCACTATCAGCACATTTTTATCCCTTAAAACCTCGGAAAGTTCTTCTATAAATTTCTTTCCATAAGCGGTCATTTTACGAGTTCCGACTATGCTTATCAGTTTTAAATTTTCATTAAAATCTCCCTTTTGATAAAGTACAGCGGGAGCATCTGGACACTCTGACAACAGCATCGGAAGCTCGTTCTGATGCCTCAGTCTAATTTTAATGTTATTTTTTTCGCAAAAAAGCAGTTCTTTTTCCGCAAATTTCAGAAAAGTATCATCGCCGATTCCCTTTGAAATCTGTGTCCCGATGCCAGAAATTTCCTGCAAAACAGATTTGGAAAGCCTCCATGTTTCTTTGGCTGAGTTCATTACGGAGACCAGTTTCATGAAATTGACATCGCCCACCAAGGGACACGCCCTCAGCGCAATAGAATACAATATTTCTTCCGAATCTGCCACTATTTTCATTTATGAAATTACGCCGCTTCCCAGCAGCTCTTCGCCCTGATACCACGCCGCAAACTGCCCTTCTGCTATCGCCGACTGTGGATTTTTAAACTCTATGAAAAACCCCTCTTCATACTGATAAAGAACCGCATCTTCCAAATGCTGGCGGTATCTTATCCTTGCTTTTACATTCATGGATTCTCCCTTTTTCAGCCTTAAATCTTCACGAACCCAATGCACCTCATCATTATTGATTTTCAATGCTTTTCGGTAAAGTCCAGGGAAATTTTTGCCCTCGCCCACGAAAAGAATATTATTCTCCATATCGCGGTCAATGATGAAGCAGGATTCCTTATGTCCGCCTATTCCTAGGCCTTTGCTCTGTCCTATGGTAAAAAACTGAGCGCCTTGGTGTTTTCCGATGACTTTTCCGTCTTCTTTTTGGTATTTTATTTTCTTTGAAAGATATTTTAATTCATCAAGTTTGGTTTCAAAAAGAAGCATTCCTTTATGAAATTCTTTGTAATCGCTGAAAATCTCCACGATTTCGCCTTCTTTTGGAATTAGCTGCTGCTGCAGAAATGTCGGCAGGCTCACCTTTCCGATGAAACAAAGCCCCTGAGAGTCCTTTTTATCGGCAGTTACCAGTCCTATTTCTCTTGCAATTTCTCGCACTTTGGGTTTGGTCAGTTCTCCTATCGGGAATAGGGCTTTTGACAATTGATTTTGATTTAATTGACACAAAAAATAGCTTTGGTCTTTATTATTATCCTTTCCTGCAAGAAGCTGATAGATTTCCTTCCCTCTCTCATCTACGAAAGAGGAAACTTTGGCATAATGCCCCGTTGCCACCTTGTCAGCCCCCAAGGACAAAGCCGTCTGAAGAAAAACATCAAATTTCACTTCTCTATTGCAGAGAATATCTGGATTGGGCGTTCTTCCTTTTTCGTATTCGGCGAACATGTAATCTACGATTCTTTCTTTGTAAAGTTCGCTCATGTCTATCACCTGAAAAGGAATACCCAGTTTCTGCGCTACCAGAAGAGCATCATTACTATCCTCTACCCATGGGCATTCGTCCTCCAAAGTCACCGAAGCATCATTCCAGTTTCTCATAAAAAGCCCGATGACCTCGTGCCCTTGTTGTTTTAACAGGTAGGCGGCAACACTGCTGTCAACGCCTCCTGAAAGTCCTACGACTATTCTCATATACTAAAATCCCTAAAACCCTCAAAAAACAAGGAAATACGATAGGGTATCGTTTTTGTTAAACCATCTAAAAACACAACAAATACCAAGAAAAAACATCTGTATTTGTCATTTTTGGAGGCAAATTTAAATGATTTTATCTGATAAAAAAAATCCTCAAATTTCACTTTGAGGATTTAGTATTTTTGTATTTATTCTAGGTTTTTGAGGATTGATTAGGTTTACTGGTTATATTTAAATTATTAAAATCATAGCTTATTTTCTGATTTCATAATAGTTATAAGTTTTTACTTTTCCTTTTTTTGATTTTAATAGTGTTTTTATCATTGGATCATTAGAATCTATTTTTATATCCCAATCGTAGCTTTTTGTTTTAGACTTCACTTGTTTTAGCTCATTTCCTTCATTATCAACTATATAAAGTATATTATCAAAAGTAGTGTCAAAAGTAAAATACTTTATATTCACCTTTATACTATCTACATTTTTTACTATAACTGAATTTTTAAAATAAAAACTATCTTTTTTATCTATAGTATCTTTAATTGTATCTAGTACTACTCTCTGATTCTGAATTTCATTTTTCCCATCATTATAAAATTCTAACATCCTTTCCTTTTTTCCTCCTTTTGTATAAAATATCCACCAGCCTCTTCTGTATTTTTTATCATTTATTATATTGACCTCTCCTTCATATTCTAATTTCCCATTTGTATAATAGGCTTTTTCTATATAGTAATTTTGATTATCTTCTGACCAAATTAACTTTGTTTCAATTTTAGATTTTCCACTAGGATAGTAGTCTTTAATTTCGGATATAATACCTTTTTTATACTTTACTTTGTAGGATATATTTCCATTTTTTGTAAAGTTTGTTGCTTGAACTAGACTATCATTTCTGTATACAAGCTCTTGAACTATATTTTCATCTTCCCTCTTTTCCACTCTGTCTTTCGGCTTTTTACAACTTAGTAATAGACCAAAAGACAAAATGATAATTGATAAATATTTCATTATTTCATACTTTTTAGAAACCATCTACCCCTCCTTCCCCAAGAAATAAAGACCTTTCAGTGTGTGGAGATGGTCACCTACATCTATTTTATCGGTCAGTGGTTTATAGATGTGGGAAACTCCGCCTGTTGCGATTACGAAGCAGTTATCCTTCACTTCGTTATTCACCCTTTCTATGAAACCTTCCACCATTCCCAGATAGCCGTAGACCATACCGCTGACCATACAGGAAACCGTGTCCTGCCCCAAGACAGTTTTCGGTGGAGCCAACTCTATCTCTGGGAGCTGGGCAGTCTGCTGAACTAGACTATTCAGCGAAGTGATAATCCCAGGCGCAATGATAACACCCTGAGTTTTACCATTTTCATCCACGCAGCTCACCGTAAGGGCAGTTCCAAAATCTATGATAATCTTCTTTTTGTCTTTGGGATAAAGATAATGCGCCGCCACCAAATTGGCATAAATATCAGTTCCCATTTGGCTGGATTTATGGCTGACTCCAGAGGGCGTACTTCTATTTACCAAAACAGGTTCCAGACCATGTATTTTCTTCAAAGCACTGCTAATCACCGTTGTAAGCTGCGGCACTACAGAACCGATGATGATTTTCTGAAACTCATCTGCTTTGACCTGATAAGTCTGATAAAACAAAAGAAACTGCGAATAAAATTCATCTTTTGTGCGGTAAGGTTTGGTATTGATAACCCATGAGGTCTGGCATTCATCACCGCTAAATATCCCAAAACGGATATTCGTGTTTCCTATATTGACTACTAAAGTTTTGCTCATTTTCGTGTATTTTAGAAAAATTACTTATTTCACTTCCAAGAAGTTATCCTCTGGATGCACATCGGCTAATCTTTGGGTAAAATCTATTCCCATAGCCTGGAGTTTTTCCTTACCGAAAGGTATCGTAAAGGTGTAATAATTCGCTGTCCAGTTCCAATAACCAAGGGTAGTAAAATTCCCAAAGAAATCAGATTTTTTCGGCTCTCTCATCATATTGAGCGGAATGTGATAGTTCACTATTTTGTTATCTTTTGTCAATACAGAGAAGTCTATCGGCATTGGGATTGTTCCTTTATTGACAAGGGTAATGGTCGTAAATCCATCGCCGTATTTTACATCTTTTATCGCATAGTCTATGGTTTTAGTAGTGTTTATCCAGTAATGATAAAACCATTTCAGATCCATTCCCGAAACTTTCTGCGCTATATGCATAAAATCACGCCCAGTAGGATGCTTCATAGACCATTCATCATAGTATTTTCTCATGATTTTAGACAAATTCTCCTCCCCTACGATATAGCCCAGCTCTACTAAAAACAGCTCGCCTTTGGTGTAAGATGCCACGCTGTAAGCCGAACCGTGGTCATGGTGGTCAGCAAGCCAAACCGCTGGTTCTTCTATCTTTCTTTTCGTGAATGCCACATAGCTCTGGATAGCATCCATGAAAGGATTAGGCTGTGGCTGAGCTGGTGGGAACAATCGGTAAAGAACATAATCCTGTGCATAAGATGTAAAACCTTCATCCAGCCAAGGAGCAATGCTCTCATTAGTCGCCAGCATCTGCTGATACCAAGAATGCGCCCCCTCATGCACCATCAGACTCACAAGACCTTCCAAGTTTCTCGCTTCGCCCAGCATCAGCGTACACATTCCGTATTCCATACCGCCGTCTCCCCCTTGGATAAAGCTGTAACTTGGATAAGCATACCTTCCAAAAGTAGCGTTCATGATTTGGAA
This sequence comes from uncultured Riemerella sp., assembly GCA_937890925.1. Taxonomy (GTDB): domain Bacteria; phylum Bacteroidota; class Bacteroidia; order Flavobacteriales; family Weeksellaceae; genus JABCPE02. The sequence continues at coordinate 12,122 of CALAEK010000050.1, read as the reverse complement.
AAATTTAACCGCCAAAGGTTTTGCTTCTTCCCAATATTTTGTCTTTTCTGATTTTTGATAAACAAAATATAGTTTAGGCCCATCGATTACGGTCGTTTCTTCCACTGAGAAATCTGGGTCTGCTGCCCAAGCGAAATCCAAAATATTTTTGGCTCTCCATCTCCATGTTGCCTTTCCGTTTCTATCTTCTTTGATTGTAGGATTTTGGACATATCCTTTCACTTCATTAGGGTTTTGGAGTGTTCCTCCTGCTCCGATGACATAGTCTTTGTCAATATTGATTGTCACATCAAAATCACCAAACGGCGCATGAAACTCCCTTCCTATATAGTCAAAAGTCGCCCAGCCGTCATAGTCGTATTCTGCGATTTTAGGATACCACTGGGACATAGACATTTCCACGCCTTCTCGGTTATTTCGCCCTGCTCTTCGGATTTGGTGTGGAATCACTGCATCCCAGTCCATCGTGAAAGTCGTAGTGGAATTTGGTTTCAGCGGTTCATTCAGATAAACTTTCATTATCGTTTCCTGAACTTCAAATTTTAGGTCTTTGTCTTTTTGTTTTATCCAATTTATTTTCTGGCTTCCCTCTTCATTAGCAGGAATAGAAGCCAAACGAGAGACTGCTTTCCCATTTACTTTGGTCATCAGACGCCCGTCTGCATTCAGTCCTTGGTTGGTCACCCTTTGATCCATCATAGAATTAGGCTTAAAGGCATTCCAATACAAGTGAAAATACACCACTCTGAGCTCATCAGGCGAGTTGTTCGTGTATTCTATGCTCTGTTTTCCGTGGTAAGAATAGTTAGACACATCTACATCGATGTTCATTTTGTACTTCACATATTGCTGATAATAAGCTCCTTTCTGAGCAGACAGCATGAATGAAAAGCAAAAGCCGATTAGTAAAATTACTTTTTTCATATTTATAAATTATTGTTTATTTCTTCTGTAAAAATATTTTTGCATTAAAACACCAGATTTTGTTTAAAAAATCACTTTAACGCTTTTATTTATGCAAAAATAAAGTTTTAGTTTTATTTTTGCACTATGAAAAATTTTCAAGGCTCTTTTGAGAAAATGAACTTCCTCTCTGCGAATAAAATTCCTTTCTTTTTTATGATTGATTTTTTGGCTCAGAATATCATCATTCTCAAAGAAAAAGATTTGGAAAAGGCAGATATTTTCATCAAATTTCCTAATTTCAAATTTGAAAAACCCATTCAAAATTCAGAAAAAAATATTTTCTGGGAAAATTTCCCGCAGAGCAGAGAAGATTACCAAAAAGGCTTTAAAATTGTTCAAAAAAACCTGAAAGGCGGAAATTCCTACCTTGCCAACTACACCTGCCAAACGGAGATAAAAACCAATCTTTCTTTAAAGGAAATTTACAAAATTTCTGATGCGAAATACAAAGTCTATTACGATGACCAATTTGTATTCTTTTCGCCAGAAACTTTCGTAGAAATCAAAGAAAATAAAATCTTCACCTATCCGATGAAAGGCACCATAGATGCCTCGGTGGAGAACGCTGCTAATGTCCTCAAAGAAGACAAAAAAGAACTTGCCGAGCATTATACCGTAGTGGATTTACTGCGAAATGACCTCAGCATGGTGGCGGACAATGTCCAGCTGGAAGAATTCCAAAGGATAGATTTCATCAAAACTCGCCAAAGGGATTTATACGCTATGAGTTCCAAAATCACAGGAGAGCTAAAACCTGAATTTCAGGGAAATATAGGCGACATTCTCCAAAAACTGCTTCCCGCAGGGTCTATTCTAGGCGCACCTAAAATGAAGACTTTGGAGATTGTTTTAGAAGCGGAAAATTACCAAAGAGGCTTTTACACAGGCGTTTGCGGCTGGTTTGATGGCAGAAATCTGGACAGCTGTGTGATGATTCGTTTTATAGAAAAAGAAAACGAAAAATTCTACTTCAAAAGCGGCGGCGGAATCACCCATATGAGCCAGCTGGAAGATGAATATCAAGAAATGAAAAACAAAATATATGTCCCAATTTATTGAAAGCATAAAAGTAGAAGACCAAAAAGCATTCTTATTAGACCTTCATCAGCAGAGGGTTCGCGAGACTTTTGCACATTTCGGGAAGGAGTGCAGTATAGATTTAGAAAAGATTTTCAAGGACTTAGAGCATGATGAAGATGGACTCTACAAACTGCGCATAGTGTATGATTTGGAGGGAAATTTCAAATCCCAAATGCTTCCTTATGCGTTTCCTGAAATAGAAACTTTTGAGCTGGTGGAGAATAATGATTTTTCGTACGATTTCAAATTTGCAGACCGCACAGAATTTGAAAAAATGAAGAAAAAAGCCAGAGCACAGGAAATCATCATCGTGAAAAACGGACAGATTACAGATACTTCTTTTTCTAATCTTCTATTCCTAAAAAACCAAACTTGGTACACGCCTAAAAGTTTCTTGCTCAATGGCGTTCAGCGGCAAAATCTCCTAAAACAAGGAATAATAAAAGAAACGGAAATCACACTACAAAACCTAAACGAATTCTCTCATTTTCAGCTCATCAACTCTATGAATGAGTTCAACCAAGATTTTGTGTATTCCATAGAAGAGCTAAAGTAAATTTATCTTTTTCCCTTAAAAAACTCACTAACTAAAAGGGAACTCTCTTCCTCTAAAACACCTGTGAGGATTTCTGTTTTAGGGTGGAGTTCTATTCCTTTATTTAGAAAACCGCGTTTCTCATCTCTTGCTCCGATGACCAAGCGGGAAATCTGCGACCAAAACAAAGCTCCAGCACACATCACGCACGGCTCCAGAGTCACATACATCGTGCAGTCTTTCAGGTATTTACCACCAAGAAAATTGGCCGCTGAGGTTACACTCTGCATTTCGGCGTGGGCAGTGATGTCGTTCAGCCGTTCGGTGAGATTATGTCCTCTGGCGATAATCTTGTTATTACAAACTATCACACAGCCTATCGGAACTTCCTCTTCTTCAAGGGCATAGCGAGCCTCTTGGAGAGCAGCTCTCATAAAATATTCGTCGGAAAACATATTTCTAAATGTTTCAGCAAAAATAGAAAATAAAAATCTGCTTTCATGGGAAATCTTCTTAATCTGTTATATTTTTCTAATTTTGCAGCAATGACAAAACTAAAATCAAAAATCCACAGCGCCCTGTCCCTTCTCTTCCCAAACAACAAAGCAGAATATCTTTTATTCGGCTCATTCGTGCTTGTTTATGGGTGTTTAGGAAGTATCATCGCACTGAAATACCGCATCATTTTCGATGACCGTATTCCATGGGATGCTTATTTTAGTTTTGATAACCGAGCAATTATCATGACTGGCGGAGGTTTTGAACGGCATCCGCTGTCTATCTATTTTTTTGATTTTTTACGAAATTTTGCACTTTTTGTTTCTGGTGGTGAGAAAAACGAGATTTTCAGACTGGTTTGGGCGTGGCTCAGCACCATTACTATTAGTTTGACCTTGGTTCAGATTTATAAATACTTGACCAACATCACTTTGGTTTCTAATAAATCAGCGTGGCTTTTGACCGTTTTCTTTGCTTTTTTTTCCACGAATATTCTTTTGTCTTTTACGCCCGAAACTTACACTTATTCGCTTTTTCTTCTGACCTTTTTTAATTATTACGCTGCAAGAAAAATTCAGCAGAAACAGAGCATTCCTTTTTTTCCGCTGATGCTCTCTGGCATGGCGATTGGAGGGCTTACCATCACGAATATTGTCAAAACTTACATTCCTATTTTATTTGAAAAAAGACTTTTCCAGTCTTGGAAAAAATTCTGGCAAGCAACTCTGAAAGTAGCCCTTTCCGCTGGAGTTTTTGTCCTATTGTTCCTGATGCGGATGGATTTTAATTTGAGACAAATTCTATCTAAAACTGATGAGCAGTACGAAAAGTTTTCCAACTCGAAATCTGTACCTTTTTGGGATATGGTAACCTCTTGGTTTTTAGGCGGTAACATACTATTCCCTGGGTTCATCATCAAAAACTATAACAACAAAAAAGGCTTCGAATACAAAGCCCTTTTTATGGATGTTTATAAATCTGATTGGCCTTATTTCTTTATTGGGATTTTGCTCATATTGGTGATTTGGAGTATTATAAAAAACTTTAAAAACACTTATTTTCAGATACTTACACTTTCGTTTTTAGTAGACATCATCATACACTGCATCCTAAAATTCGGGCTCAATGTTTCCTACATCTATGGAGGACATTTCGTTTTTGTTTATCCGCTGTTCCTTGGCTGGCTGTTCCATTCTTACCAAAAACAGCCCAAAATCCTGAATTTTTTGGTTTCTATTGTTCTCGTTCTGTGTGTTTATTTGGCGGCAAATAACATCTACAGAATGAATGATTTTTTCATCTTTTTGGAAACTTACTATAAATAGTTTTTCTCTTTCCAATAATTTTCTTTAAAAGAGTGAAATTTTTATTACTGAAAATCAATATTTTACAAGAAACAAACGAACTTGGAAACTTTTTTACTTTTTTGTTTCCAAGTTTTTATATATTTGCAAAACAAAATCAGACAAAATATGAAAGACACTATATTAGAAAAATCAAAGGAATTATTCCTGAGGAATGGCTTTAAGACCGTCGGGATGGATGATATTGCACAATCTCTTCATATTTCGAAAAAGACCATTTATCAGTATTTCCCATCAAAAGAAGATTTAGTAAAGGCTGTTTTGGGCTATATATATAGTCTGGCTTTCAGCAAAATTGCAGAAATATCAGGAAAATGCGAAACCGCTATTCATGAGCATTTCAAAATCAAGGAATCTATAGATGGTATTTTAGGAAAAGATTTTGAAACATCTCCTTGTTTTTTTCAGCTTAAAAAATATTACCCAGAACTCTGTTATGAATTTGAAAAAAAACGCTGCAAGGATGTGAAAAACCACATCGAAAACAACATAAGTGAGGGAATAAAACAGGGAGTCTACCGAAAAAATCTGGATAAATCTTTTTTGGCCGTCCAGTTTATTGCAGGATGTGATGCCATTGATTTGTATGAAGCATTCCCAGAAGAAATAGGAAAAAGTATATCAATAAAAGAACACGATGACAAATTTTTAGAATTTTATCTAAGGTCAATCGTAACGCCAAAAGGTTTAGAAATAGTAGAAAATTTAATAAAAAATGAAAATGAAATATAGTTTATCAATAGCTTTAGCGCTGATGAGTTTCTTCCCAAAAGCGCAGGAAGAACTGACTCTCAGCAAAGCGGTTAATTATGCCCTAGAGCATAAAGCAGAGGCTGTAAAAGCCAAATTAGAATACGAAAACGCAGAGTACCAGATAGAGCAGGTGCGTGCAGCTACGCTTCCGCAGGTAAATGTCACAGGAAGTCTCACATACAACCCTATTCTGCAACAGTTGAGCTTTATGGGAAATCAAGTAAAAATAGGTAACCCATGGCAGACTTCAGCAGGAATTTCCGTTACTCAGCAGTTGTTCAACCAAAGTGTTTTCATCGGTCTGAAAGCCGCAAAAACAACCAGAGAGTTTTATGCTATCAATCAGCAACTTACCAATGAAAACCTGATAGAAAAAGTAGCTACGGCTTACTATCAAGTTTATCAAACACAGCAAAAGCTGAAAACTGTGGAGACGAATCTAAACAGCACCACTAAAACCAGAGACATCATAGAAGGGCTGTACAAAAGTGGTCTGGCTAAAAAAATAGATTTAGATAGAACCAATGTAGCAGTGAACAATCTGAAAGCCTCTAAACAGCAGATTTTAGATGCGCTACAACTGCAAGAACATTCCCTAAAATTCATGATAGGAATGGACATCAATAAATCCATCGTGATGCCAGAGGACACCTTTGATGCTACGCCAGCACTTCTAGGAAATGAAGCAAGTGTGGAGAACAGAACAGAAATCAAAGTTATCAATAAACAACTGGAACTCTTGGAGCTGGACAGAAAAGCCAAAAAAGCGGAATACTATCCTACTTTGGCGCTTTCAGGAAATTTTGGCTACACTGGTGTAGGGCAAAAATTCCCTTGGTTTAGTAAAGATGAACGCACATTCTACTACAGTGCAGCGAGCATTGGGCTAAGCCTAAACATTCCTGTTTTCAATGGGTTTTCTACAAGAGCCAAACTTCGCCAAGCCGATGTGAACATCAGAAAAGCTGAAGTGGAAAAAAGAGAAGCAGAACTGGCAATCAGCCTAGATATAGAAAACGCTAAAACACAGATTAACAATAGTTTAATCACTATCAACACACAAAAAGAAAATGTAGATTTAGCGAAAAGTGTTTTAGAAAACACACAAAACAACTATAAATACGGGCTTTCTACGCTTACCGATTTATTGGATGCAGAAAAAGCCTACGCAGATGCACAGAACAACTATACCAATGCTCTGCTGGAATACAAAATAGCTGAAATAAAACTAATAAAATCAAGAGGAGAACTAAATACATTAACAAAATAAATTTAAATAAAAATGAAAAAAACAATCATAACAATCGCTTTAATCGGAGCTTCTATCGCTGGAATTGTCTTCGTTTTAAATAAAAATAAAGAAAAAAGTGAGCAGGCGACAGCCATCGTAGCAGAGAAAAATGCCAATGTAGCCGTAAGAGCGGACATCGTAGATTTCAGAAGCGTGAATACTCAATACGAAGCCAACGGAACTTTCCAAGCGAAGCAGGAAGTCGCTCTTTCTGCTGAAACTCAAGGGCGTGTAATTCGTGTTTTAGTAAATGAGGGAAGCCGTGTAGGCGCTGGGCAGGTTCTTGCCATCATCAAAGGCGAACAGCAGAATGTAAATGTACAAAATGCACAGGCAGTCTATAACAACGCCCTAGCCGAAGTGAAGCGTTTCGAGAGCGCTTACGCTTCAGGAGGTGTGACCAAGCAGCAGCTTGACCAAGTTCGCCTCCAAGCGCAAACTGCTAAAAACAGCCTTCAAAGTGCACAGCTTAGCGCTTCTGATGTGAATGTAAGAGCTTCGTTTTCAGGGGTTATCAACAAGAAAAATATAGAGCCCGGTTCTTTCGTGGCGCCAGGGCAGGCTTTATTTGAAATCGTAAACATCGGTTCACTTAAATTAGAAGTAAAAGTAGATGAAAAACACATCGGTTCTGTGAGAGTAGGACAGACCGTAGAGGTTTCTTCTTCGGTTTATCCAGATGAAAAATATTCTGGTGTGGTGACCTTCGTCGCTCCAAAAGCCGATGCCAGCCTAAATTTCCCAGTAGAAGTGGAAATTAAAAATAATACCAACAACACCCTAAAAGCCGGAATGTACGGAACGGCATATTTTGGTGAGAAAGGAAACAGCCAAGTTTTAACCGTGCCGAGAACAGCCTTTGTGGGAAGTGTGAGTTCTAACCAAGTTTATGTCATCAAAAATGGAAAAGCAGAGCTGAAAACCATCACCTCAGGAAGAAACTTCGGAGATTATATAGAAGTGCTTTCTGGACTATCCAAAGGCGATCAAGTAGTAACCACTGGACAAGTGAATCTTTCTGACCTGACTCCAGTAGAAATCATCAAATAAATTAGAAAATTATGAATTTACCTGAAATATCCATAAAGCGTCCGAGTATCATCCTCGTTCTCTTTATTATCCTTACCTTGGGAGGGATTTTCTCTTACAGCCTTCTCGGCTATGAGCTTATCCCAAAAATGGAGACCAACACCATCACTGTGCAGACAGTTTACCCTGGTGCCTCGCCTTCTGAGGTGGAAAATACCGTGACCAAAAAAATAGAGAGCGCGGTATCTTCTATGGAAAATGTAAAAAAAATAGAAGCTAAATCCTTTGAAAGTTTGTCTCTGGTAGTCATTACCCTAAATACAGGAGCAGATGTAAACTACCTAATGACCGATGCCCAAAGGAAAATAAACGCCATCGTCAGCCAGTTGCCAGATGATGCCAAAACACCATCTTTGAATAAATTCTCTCTGGATGATGTACCGATTATGAACCTTTCGGTGACTTCCAAAATGTCTGAAAAAGAACTCTACGATCTTTTAGACAAAAAAATCCAGCCTATTTTTTCCCGTGTGAATGGAGTTGCACAGGTGACCATGGTGGGTGGTCAGGAGAAAGAAATCCAAGTGAACATTCACCCTGAAAAATTAGAAGGTTACGGGCTGTCTATCGCACAGGTTCAGCAGGTTATCGCAGCATCCAACTTGGACTTCCCAACAGGAAACGCGAAAACGAGAGAAAAACAGACCATCATCCGTCTAATGGGTAAAATAGGTTCTGTAGAAGAAATGAGAAGGCTGCCTATCACTACGCCTTCTGGAATGATGATTCGCCTTGGAGATATCGCAGATATACAGGATGGCGAGAAAGATGTAGAAAAAATCGCGAGAATTAACCAAAAAAACACCATCTTATTACAGGTTACCAAGCAGTCTGATGCCAATGCCGTGGAGGTAAGTGAAGCCATCAAAAACACTATAAAAACCGTAGAAAAAGACTACGAAAAACAAGGAATAAAATTAGAGATAGCGAATGACACTACAGATTACACGCTGAATGCTGCGAATAATGTGATTTTTGACTTGTTCTTAGCTATCGCTTTGGTAGGGTTCATCATGCTGTTCTTCTTACATAGTTTGAGAAATGCGGTAATTACGATGGTAGCGATTCCTCTTTCGTTGATTGCGACTTTCATCGGATTGTATTTCATGGGATACACGCTAAACCTGATGTCCTTGCTTGGGCTTTCACTAGTGGTAGGTATCTTGGTGGATGACGCCATTGTGGTTATTGAGAACATTCACCGCCATATGGAAATGGGTAAAAACAAAGTCCGTGCGGCTTATGATGGAGCTTCCGAGATTGGATTTACCGTTACAGCGATTACTTTGGTTATCGTGGTGGTATTCCTTCCGATTGCTATGGCTACAGGACTTGTAGCGGATATCTTGGTGCAGTTCTGTGTTACGGTAATGATTTCTACAATGTTATCTTTATTAGTATCCTTTACTATCGTGCCTTGGCTATTCTCTAGAGTAGGAAAACTCGAACATATCAACGAAAATACTTTCTTTGGAAAAATGATTTTCGGTTTTGAAAACATGCTGAACAACTTTACCCAAAGCATTGGTAATTTGCTAAAATGGGCATTACAATCAGTAAAAACAAAGTTAATAACACTAGGAGTTACTTTAGTTCTGTTCTTGGTTTCTACTATCGGGCTGTTCTCTATGGGTTACATCGGAGTGGATTTCTTCCCGAAAAGTGACAAAGGCGAGTTTTTGGTTCAGTTTGAATTAGAAAAAGATGCCTCTATCGAAAAAACCAATAAGCTCACTCAGCAGGCGGAGCAGTACATCAGTGGGATTCCTGATGTAGAAAAAATCATCACCACAGTAGGAAAAGCAGATGACGGGATGGCTTCCACTTCTGGAACGAAATACAAATCCCAAATCCAAGTTTTCTTGAAAAAAGATGGCAGTGTCAAAGAAAGTTCGGACATCTATTCAGCTAAACTGAAAAGAGAATTGGAGAAAAAAATCATCGGAGCGAAAATAAAAATCGTTCAGATGGGACTCATCGGAGCAGAGCAGTCGCCTATTAACCTAACTGTAACGGCAACTGACCTGAAAGATGCCTTGGAATTTGCAAAACAAGCAGCGAAACAACTGGAAAAAATCCCAGGAGCTTCCGAAGTAAAACTTTCTTCTGAAGATGGTAACCCAGAAATCAATGTAAAAGTAGATAGAGAAAAAATGACTTCTCTTGGGCTGAACATCGCTTCTGTGGGACAAACGATGCAGATCGCTTTCTCTGGAAACACAGATTCTAAATATCGTGCTGGAGAGTATGAATATGATATCAACATCAGATATGATGAAATCGGAAGAGCTTCCATCGATAATGTTAAAAACTTGAAATTTGTAAATGCTGCTGGACAAGTAGTTCGTTTGGAGCAGTTTGCAGACATCAGCTACGGTTCTGGGCCTTCACTATTAGAAAGAAGAGATAAAACACCTTCTGTATCTGTCCAAGCAAAAGCTATCGGAAGACCAGCGGGAACTATCGCAGCTGAATGGGAACAACAGTTCTCTAAAATTCAGAAAAAAGCTGGTGTAGAATACAGATGGGGAGGAAACATGGAAAACCAGCAGGAAGGTTTCGGTACATTAGGATTCGCTTTATTAGCGGCTATTGTCCTTATGTATTTGGTAATGGTGGCTCTGTATGACAGCTTTGCTACGCCGTTCATCGTGATTTTCTCTGTTCCGCTTTCGTTCATTGGGGCTCTACTCCTCATGGCACTAACGAACCAGACACTGAATATCTTCACCATCTTGGGGATTATCATGCTCATCGGTCTCGTTGCGAAAAATGCCATCATGCTTGTGGATTTTGCCAACAATAGAAAAGCGGTGGGAGACAGCACCTTTGATGCTCTGGTAGCAGCTAACCAAGCTCGTCTTCGTCCTATCCTGATGACCACCATCGCCATGGTAGCAGGGATGATACCTATTGCGATAGCATCTGGAGATGGTGCAGACATGAACCGAGGGGTAGCGATCGTAATCATCGGAGGACTGATGTCCTCACTATTCCTTACACTGATAGTGATTCCTGTGGTGTATTCTATCTTTGACAGCCTCGAAAGGAGGTTTAGCAAAGGAGAAAAAACAGATTACGCCAAAGAAATGGTCGCAGACTATGAGGCAAATGCCGATTTCAAAGATGAGTTTGCTTCAAAACAATAATTAATATTTTTTTCTTTTTTCCCTTCAAAGTTTAGCTTTGGAGGGATTTTTATTTATATTTTTGAGAAAGATGATTGATTTTTTCTTTTTAACAAAGCAAAAAAACTAAATTTGCGAATATTTTGTAATATGAAAATCATAGACCGCTATATTATTAAAAAATATTTGGGAACACTGGGCTTTATGCTGGCGCTGTTATCCATCATTGTGGTAATCATAGATGTGCAGTCCAAAGCTCCCAGAATAGAAGGAAACGGCTTCACTGTGGGATATTTCCTGATTCATTTTTATCCGTTTTGGGTGGTCTATTTGGTGATTACCTTTATGTCTATTTTGGTTTTTGTTTCCATTATTTTCTTTACTTCGCAAATGGCTAACAATACCGAAATCGTAGCCGTTCTCAGTAGCGGCGCTAGTTTTCATAGATTTTCGCGCCCATATTTTTATGTAGGAATTTTTCTGATGCTCCTCACCCTTGCTACCAATCATTTTATTCTTCCTTGGGCGAATGGAAAGAAAAACGAACTCATCATTTACACCTATAATAGCAGTAACAGGAACAAATACATAGACATCACAACCATATCTGCACAGCTTTCGCAGACGGAATATATTTTTATCAACAGCTACCACCAGCTCAACCAAAGAGGCTCTGGCTACAAGTACCAAAAATTTGACAAAAAAGGGAAAATGGTCTATCAGCTCATCGCTACAGATGTGGCTTGGGACAAGAAAGAAAAACTCTTTCGCCTAAGTAATTACCTCGAAAAAACCATCAATCCTGATGACACGGAAACACTAAACAGCGGTAACGAAAAGACCCAAAGTTTCGGGCTCTCGCCAGAGGAATTATTCCCAAATGACCTAGAAGCCGAGAACAAAAACACGCCCGACCTTATAAAATTCATCGAGAGAGAAAAAATAAAAGGCAATAGCAACCTAAACACCTACCTAAACGAGCTCCACCAGCGCACCTCTATGCCTGTGTCTATTTTCATCTTGTCTATTTTGGCATTGTCACTTTCTTCACAGAAACGAAGAGGAGGAATTGGGCAGAATCTGGCTGTGGGTATCTCGCTGGCTTTCACATTCATTTTCTCTTTTGAGGTGCTGAAGGTTCTTTCTTCTAACCAAAGCCTTCCGCCGCTCCTTGCCATGTGGATTCCCAATATCATTTTCGGAGCTGTGGCTATACATTTGTATAGAAAAAGAGCAAATGAGTAATCAGTAAAGCAGTTTTATTTCTTTATTATAAAACCTTTTTAGGCCTTCATTTTCAAGATCTATCCATAGATAGCCTTGTTCATCTACTTTTTTGATTATGCCATTTTGTCTTATTTTGTCAATTTCAAAAACAGAAATTTCATCTTTTTTAAATAAAAAATGATGATATTGGT